>CALLVA010000179.1 GCA_938010655.1 uncultured Parvularculaceae bacterium
AAGCCGAGGCATTGCATTGGGCATGCTGCTTCTTGTGTAGATTTTCAGCGCGCTTGTTGTGCTGCGTATTGCCGTCACTTCGGCGAGCTACAGCCTTCCGAGTGAAGGTAAAATTATAACTGACATGCGCATGAATGAAGACTTGCGCAAATTGGGGAATGGTCAATAATGCCGTGTCCCAAGCTTTAGCTGGAACGGACCTGCGCATCCATCATCGCTTTTTGCGCGAAGCTGAAAGCTTCGTGGTATGATTTTGTCCAATTTGAGGTTTAAGCGACTTGTTTCGCTTCTATTATCATAGGGCTGCCGCAAGCTGGTGACAATTTGCCTAAACATCACGATGTTTTCAAAATTAAAAGCTGATCCCAAAGTGTGCAAGTGAATCTCTCTCTTATATCTTATCTAATCGCAGATTTAATCTGCGATTAGATTTTCGATCAAATTTCTTGAGAATATAATATCTAGTGTAAATATTTGCACTTAAAATCGGATGAAGCTGTTGGCTGTTAAACGGCCTTTTGTTGGGTCTGCCTGCAAATCAGTTTGAGCGTTGATGTCCCCCGCATGCAGCATATTGCTTTTATAAAAAATGATACGATTTTCTTTTAGTTCAATCTTGGCTATTCTTTTGAATGCTTGAGTATCACCCATAATGTAATCTGCTTTTGGCAGTCCGATTGTCGTCGCTTCGCGGTTTAGCCATTTGTAATAAGATTTCGACTTATCAGCCGTGATCGCCTCAAAACCGGAGCTGCGATGTTGATAAAATGACGTACCCTGAAACGGTGGACGACATAAATAATGTACGGCTGCAATTTGATTATCATCAGATGTATCAAAGTGCGGAATTGATTGAATAGGTATCAATTCACTTGGCGGTTTTGTCGCGATACAGAACTTACTCTCGACCACTTCAGGTGTAGCATTGTTGATCTCGAATAAAGATGCGATGTTAGCACGAAAAAAATCAGCCAATATGTGGCTGTAGTCCTGCGGCACATCTTTTCTTTTACCTGGATAAAAATTATCTCGTTCATCAACAAAATGACCTGCGATTTTTGCTAAATGCACAACATCATCCGGCGTCGATAAATAATCGTCCACAATGACGATCGTGTTTCCCTCTTCACCAACATTCATTGTAGAAATCTTACAGGCGGAATTTACACAGAGTGTCTTAGGCAGCTTTTGATTTTCCAGAGAGGCGCTCATCATTAAGAGCCCTCTGAAAACCAAGCCTTAGCGTCTTCATTACGGATGTTTCGTTGATTGACCATCCAGTGAATATGCCCCAATGACTGTATCATGGAATAAATTGGAAAAAGTAGGTTGCTTTGTCGCAACTTAGAAAATTGTTCTGAAGACAGCGCGTTCAATTTCTGCTCATCAATTGTATAAATTCCCTGAACCTTAAGCGCATCTCCATTATCAAATTTTATATCTAAAGACATTTGCTGGATTAGATCTAACGCAGTTAGAGTGTTAATAAATTCTCGCGTCGCACGTTCCCCATGATACAGCGTTGCCAACATTGATTGCATCTCGGTTAAATATTTTTCAGGTTCTCCGTTTTCGTCAAATAGTCGTTTTCCTTTATCTGTAATGCATGGACTATCGAGGTCCAGACATATGATATGTTGCTCTTCTTTTTCAGAATTATCTGATCCTAAATAAAACGGCTGACGCAAAATATTTAGAGGAATATAGAGGCTTTCCCATTTTCCAGCACGATAGAAAAGGTTTTCGCCAACTTCAAAACCACAAAGGGCAATGACAGAAAACTGGCCCGTTTCAGTGTTTTTTGTCAATACGATGGGAAAGCGTGTTGCCGTTTTCAGGAACTCATCCATCACGATGGGCACCATATTTGTTTCAACCCCAAGTCCTTCAACTTTTTGGGGATCAATCATAAAGTCTCTATGAGCATTATTATCGATGGCAATCAATTTTGGCATATTAGACTCTCTGCAACCCGTATTCTCGGATCTTTTCAATTAAATCCCTGTTTTTCGGAAGGTCGGATAGTATTTTTTGTTTTAACGAGTCCACTTTTGCAAATGTTGTTTTTGCAAGTTCCTCTGCACTCCCCTTACAAATATTGAATGCAGGGTTTGTTAAAAACCCCATCCCATAAAGGACATATTGGTAGCTTGCCGCAGGAAAAACTTCATTATTGCTATCAAAATCTGAATCATTCGGTGTACGGTACTTCCAAAGCTCCATTTGATCTTGGAAGCTTTGTGGGATTGATTCTGGTCGGCAATTATCAATCCAGAAATCGCTATCTGTGCGTTTTGTCAAAACATAATGGAGTTTTAGAAAATCAATTATTCGATCCCAACGATATCGGAACACTTCGTTAAATCTGCGCGCTGTAATATCCATAACGGCGCGAGAGGATGGTAATTGAGACGCTATAAATTCAGCTGAAAGCTCAACAAGAACAAGAGCAGAAGCTTCGAGAGGCTCCAAGAACCCGGCAGAAAGACCGACGGCGACACAATTATTCACCCAGAATTTTTCACGGTGGCCGGATGTGATCGGAATTTTACGCACATCCAACGAAGAAAATTCAGGCCCGATATATTTTTCATACTCGGCCATGGCAGCGTCTTCGGTCGTGTGTTTGCTCGAATAAACATATCCAACCCCCCGGCGGGTTGGTAAGCCTATGTCCCAAACCCAGCCTGCTTTTTGACCCGTTGAGATTGTATGCGACGCGATCGGCGCGTCTTCTGTTTCATACGGAACATGTGTCGCCAAGGCCGTGTCGATGAATAGCACGTCGCTTTTGTCGATAAAGGGAACACCATAATGCTGTCCCAAAAGGCGTGACGAAAAGCCGGTGCAATCAACAAATAAATCGGCAGGTAATTCATTACCCGTCTTCGTCGCAAGACTTTTAATGTCCCCATTTTCGTGGACATTTACGCCCGTCACATCATCAAGTACATGGTGTACACCAAGTTTCTCAACGCAATGCTTTTGTAGCATGATACCAAGCTTAGCGGAATCGAGATGGTAAGCGTAATTTGCAACAGAACCAAATTCGGGCGTTGTTATTTTTTTAGGCGCAAGCCCAGCTTCACATATTGCCTCTTGTAAGCAGACTGCATCGGAGAATGATTTTTGGATTTCGCCAACATTTGTCGCTTCATTCCAATAAAGAGGAAGATCCGTCTTGCCGAAATTTTGAGGCAACATCAGGGGATGATAATAAAAATCATCATCTTTACCTGTTACCCATTTGGCAAATTTCGCACCTTGTTTGAAACTGGCATCGCACTCGTGGAAGAACTGGGTTTCAGAGATACCCATCTTCAATAATGTTGTTCGCAGAGTTGGCCACGTTCCCTCCCCCACGCCAATTGGCTTATGTGTTGGAGATTCAATAAGTGTGATTTTTAACTCATTTCCATTTGATGAGTTATATTCAGCCGCAATCAGCCCAGCAGTTATCCAACCTGCTGACCCGCCACCGACTATTACAATTTCTTTTGTAGGATTCATCTATTCAATCAAGGTTGGGACGGGCTGTCGCCCGTCCCGTTTAAGTAAAGCGAACGCTAGAAGTTAAAGCGCGTGCCAAAGTTAATCCGACGACCACTATCTTCCGCAAGCAAGAAGTGGTTTTCGAAACGACCATGTTTCAGCAAGACTTCATTTCCGAGGTTCACGCCTTCAACGTAAACATCAAAGTTTCAGAAATACTGTAACGTGCACTGACATCAATCTGGTCATAAGCTCTGACATTTGTCACGCCATTACCCGCTGTTTGGGACAGGGACTGGAGGAAGCCATCCCGCCAATTCCAAGCAGCACGAACCTCGATTGGGCCTTTGTCGTAAAAGACCACGGCATTCGCCGAGTTACTCAAACCAGTCAAAGCAAAGATTTGCGTTACGTCAGATGGGTCTAACTCAACTGACCCGTCAACGTAAGTACCGTTCAACTGAATACCAAAACCAGTATCACCAAAGTTATGCTGAATAGCCGCTTCGATACCAGTCACAGATGCGTCGTCACCGTTAATTGGTCTCGCAACTGTAAAGTTAGCAACAGCGTTACCAGCAGATGGGTCTGTCAAAAGGGACCCGTTCGCAGTAGTGATGGTCTCACTACCTTGGCCTGTCACGATAAAGTTGCTGACCTCTTTGTGGAATAGACCGATAGAGATGTAATCTGAATCTCCGTAATAATATTCCGCTGAAAGATCAATATTATCTGACTTAAACGGTTGGAGAGACGGGTTACCACCTTCAGCTCGAAGATCCCCACCCTGACGTGTTGTCGTGATGTTCAGAACAGGCGACAAGCTCGTTAGAGTTGGACGCGTAATCGTCTGAGATGCACCAAAACGGAAGACAAGATCATCACTTGCATCAAGCTTCAAAGACATATTCGGCAAAAGTGTCGTATAGCTATTGTCAAAAGAGACAGGGCTTACGGCACCACGAGTCAATGTCATTTCAGTTTGGTCAACGATCTGCAAATCAATGATATCTTCTGCAGTACCATCAATTGTGACGTCTGTATGCTCAAGACGCACACCAACAACAGCACTCAAAGGCATGCCAGAAACTTCGCCGCCCCAGTCACTTTCAACGTAAGCTGAAGTAATTGCTTCGTTCACTGTGAAAGAGTTACCTCTTCTTTCAGCATCCAAGTTGATACCACCGAAAGCTTCTAGTGACGCGAACTGCTCTTCACCATCGTGGCGTAACCACTGTGTGAATAGACGATCACTACGCTAACATTACTCAGGAAGTCATCGCCAGCACCGCAATAGTTCGCCCCACATCGCGCTCTGCGGCGGTCTTAACTATGAAATATCAGGGCTTGAAAAAATGCAAAATTCGACTTTCGACTGGAAAATTAAAGGGCTTTTTCCAGTTCCCCTTGTCAAAATTAAACTTGAAAATACCCAAAAGTTTCGAGACTTTTTATTTGCAGAAATGGCTCAAAGCCAGTCCTCTCCCTCTACGACCTCTCAATCTAAGCAACTGCACCATTTAGGTTCAGGTGAAAATATCTTGAATAAATATGCTGAATTACGGACGCTGAGAGAAGACATCACCAAAGCCGCAGAAATTACGTATAAAGACCTTCTTAATCATAAAAGATCCGGGGAAATGGCGCTCTCAGGTTCCTGAGCAAATTTATGTGATGTTGGTGGCATCCAGAAACGTTACAATCACACAAACTGCCTATTGAGCGGCACAGTCTATCTAAACACAGATTCCAATAGCCGAATTCGCTTCACCAGCCCGAGGACACATTTTTCAAACACATCAGAATTACATGACCAAGCTGACTTTTCAAAAAATGCCCATGGCTTAGAATATCATTATCAAGATATAGACGTGTCTGTCAGTGATGGGGACTGCTTATTTTGGCCATCTTATTTATTAAATGGGTATGATAACAACCAAACGCCAAACCGACTGACTGTTTCTTTTAACTTCACGCCCAAAACACTCAATTCAACATATCAAATTTATGGATAAGATGCTTAGTATTAGCCAGTCGACTGCTTCATAACTAATGCAAAGGGATATCTTTGAGCGGGATGTCCGCATCGCCAAGCATTTTTTGATCTGGTGCAACGCCAGAGATAATCCATTTTTTACCGAACATAAAATCACCGGGAGAATTAATGGCGTCCACTGCAAGTAACTTATCGGCTTGAAAATAGAATACAGAAAATTGTCTGTCTTCTAATGAGCCACGAATGATATGCTCCGTATAGCCACTTGATAGGCCAGCGATTTGTAGTTTCAAATCATATTGATCAGACCAAAACCATGGACAATCTGCTTTTGGTGTCGGTTTCTTCAAAAGGGTTGCTGCGACTATCTTACCCTGTTCAATCGCATTATGCACACTTTCCA
>CALLVA010000180.1 GCA_938010655.1 uncultured Parvularculaceae bacterium
ATGCCGTTGCAGGCGCCCGTGGCTTGCATCATCTCAAGGTCAAATTGTACGCGCTGTTCAATCCGTTGCGCTTCAATGAGTTTGCCTTCTGCTTTAAGGATCGGCAGGGTTTCTTCCAGCTCTTTTTCAATGCCTTGAATGGCCTGCTGCAAAGTTGGACGCGGCGTCACATAGTGACTATTCGCATACATCGTGATTTTATCGAGATCTTGAATTTTTTGTCCGGTGAGGGGATCAAACTCGGTGATCTGCTCAATCTCGTCCCCAAAGAGCGAGACACGCCACGCGCGATCTTCCAAGTGGGCCGGAAAAATTTCAATCACATCGCCCCGCGCTCGGAAGGAGCCGCGGACAAATTGCATATCGTTGCGCTTATATTGCAGGGCCACAAGGTCCGCGAGGAGTTGCTTGCGCTCAATCTGCTCATTCATCTGCAAGCTAAACGTCATCGCGGTATAGGTTTCCACCGAGCCGATACCGTAAATGCAGGACACCGACGCCACGATGATCACGTCATCGCGCTCTAGCAGCGAGCGTGTGGCAGAGTGGCGCATCCGGTCAATCTGTTCATTGATCGAGCTTTCCTTCTCGATATAAGTGTCCGTCCGGGGGACATAGGCCTCCGGCTGGTAGTAATCGTAATAGGAAACGAAATATTCCACGGCATTGTTCGGGAAGAACGCTTTGAACTCATTATAGAGCTGCGCCGCCAGTGTCTTGTTATGAGCGAGGATCAACGTCGGGCGCTGGGTCGCTTCGATAACTTTCGCCATGGTGAAGGTCTTGCCGGACCCTGTGACCCCGAGCAGCACTTGGTCCATCTCACTGTCTTTGACGCCTTCGACCAGTTCAGCAATCGCGCGGGGTTGGTCCCCTGCGGGTTCATAGTCGGAGACCACTTCGAGCCGCGATTGACTGGGTAATTTTTCGGGTCTTTTAGGGCGATGGGGGGACCATTCCTGCGGCGCCATTCGATCATGATAGGTGGTAATCGCATCTGAAAAGCCGGTGCCTTCCGGCAAAGTCGGCGGGGCATCGTCCCAAGGCGCGGGGGAATTTATGGATTTTGGCTGAGAAGAATCATCGGACATGGAGGGAAGATAGGGCGCGAACGGAACGGAAACAAGCCTTGCTAGGCGGCAGAGTGAGATCATTTGGAAAGCTGTAGTGAGCTCATTTTTTGGCCCTTTAGCGATCAATACCTCATGTATTACATTAGCAAACGGGCGCTAATCCTTAATAATGGCCGTTTGTTTCATTGACCTAAGACATTGAAAAGCGTAGTGTTTCATTAACCATGCTGGGGAGCTGTGTTATGAAGAGTCTCATGAAAAATATCAGTTCGTTTATCTTAGTTTTATGTATCACCTTGTTGGGGGCAAATAGTCATGCCGCCGTGTTGACCACAGGGTCGGGCGATGGCTCACTGACTGTGAATGTCGATGGCTTCGGCTCTTTCGGCAGCTCCGTTGATGGTGTTTTGGCAGACCAAGAAACTGGCGACGCTTTTTATGATCCCGTAGGTGTCGAGAATCAGGCGGGGACAGTTTTCCAAAGTGCTGTGGCAATTGGGATGAACGGTGTTCGCCAATGGCTCACCACAGGTACGATCAGTGGCAGCGGTGCCCCAACGGCTTCAACCCCCGTTATTGAGTTCCAGTCATCAGACACATTCGTGACCAACTTTTCCATCGGCGATCTCTTGGTCCGGTTAACGCAGACCGTGTCGCCCACTTTTGACGGCATGGTGCAAACCGGGTCTTTGCTCAATCAAGTCTATGCCATTTCCAATGTGGGGCAGGTGGCGCAAAGCTTTAATTTTGTCAGATATCTTGATGGCGACCTGCAATTTGATGGCTCAATTGATGATGGTGGTGGTCGGCTCTTCCTCGGTGGGAATGAAGTTCTCTATGAGACCGATAATTCTGGTAACCCCGCTTTTGAAACGACTTTTGTGGGGATCACGGCAACAGGAGGCATCGCCCCAGAGCTGGGACGATTTGCGATAGGAGCGTTTGATGATGTGCGCGAATTAGTCGGCTCAGGCGGCGAATTACCAAACACCATTGTCGGCGATACTGATAATGACGGCTTTATTGATACTGCCTATGATGTGACTGTTGCTTTGCAAAACTTGTTCTCTCTCGCCCCGGGCGAAGAGGTAACTTACACGACACAAACTTTGTTCGGCAATTCTGCCCCACCTTTGCCGGGAGCCTCAGAAAGCTTACCCCTCTTGCCCACCAACGACACCACGCCCTTCGAGTTTCAAATTGATGCCGCTGATATTACGGAAGGCGAGACGATCTGGATCGACCCTGATTTGGCTGTTGGATATACATACACGGTCACGGGTGCAGAATTTTCAGCTGTGGTTGCGCCGTCTCTTGCTAGCGTAGCGGACCCGGATGGGTATTTTGTGTTGGTTGATTTTGGTATGGGCGAACAGCAAATCGCGCTTGCTGCGGGCGAGACCCTGATTTTCGATCAACCTGTGAGCAGTTTCCAAATTGTTGGGATCAGCGAAAGCCTCGCTTTGGACCCGAATAACCCCACTGCTTTCGTGACTGGCTTGATGTTCGTAAATGTCACGGCGGGCACCGTTGTGGCCACTATGGACCCAATCCTAGCTATGGTGGACCCAACGCCGCCGCCGGGCAGCGAAGTTCCCTTACCGGCAGCTGCATGGTTTATGATCGCTGGCATGGCGGCTTATGGCGGCATGTCTCGACGCCGCAAAGATAAGAGCACGTCGTGAAAAGGTTTAAAACGACATGTGTCGCGTTAGTGGCAATGGCGAGTGCTTTGACTATTAACGGCGCGGCGGTCGCGAAAGACAAGAGCGGGGCCTTCGCCGTTGATGGGGCAGGGCAGCGCACATGCCAAGAGTTCACCGCAGCGCGCAAGTCGGGCTCAGCAGATTTACAGCTCTATGCGGGTTGGGTCGACGGCTATTTTTCCGCCATCAATCAATTTCATCCTGATACGTATGATGTGACCCCATGGCAAACAACAGAGTTGCTTGTGGCGCAATTGGATAAATTTTGTACTGCTCGCCCGGCAGAAAAGTTCTTATCTGCCGTGAATGCATTAGCTTTTTTATTACAGCAACAAAAGCTCAGTAAAAGCAGTGAAATCATGTCAGTGCGAAATGCTGGGCAGGGTGTTTATATTTATAAAGACGTGTTGCTCCGCGTTAAAAAACGCCTACGTGAAGAAGGCTTTGAGCCGGGCAAGACGAATGATGCTTTCACTAAGAGCACCTCAAACGCTTTGATTCAATATCAAGGAAAAATGCGCCTAACGCTTTCAGGCCTACCAGATCAAGCGACGTTAAATGCGTTGTTTGCTGGAGCTATTGAGTAGGCATTGTCGCATTGGTGTCTTCATTAATTTCCGGCATGTTTCCTTTTTAGCCGATTTGAGTAACGATTTTTAGCTCTCAATTGCCATGAAAAAAGGCGGCCCCGCGGGACCGCCTTTTTTCATTTTATCAACTAAGTCTTAGCTTGAGTAATACATATCAAATTCAACAGGGTGCGGCGTCGTTTCGAAACGCAGCACGTCTTCCATTTTCAATTCGATGTAAGCATCAATCTGATCGTCGGTGAAGACATTGCCTTTTGTGAGGAAGGCGCGGTCTTTGTCTAACGCGTCAAGCGCTTCACGAAGAGAGCCACAGACTTGTGGAATGGACGCAGCTTCTGCTGGCGGCAGGTCATACAAGTCTTTGTCCATGGCCTCACCCGGATCAATCTTGTTCTCAATCCCATCAAGGCCAGCCATGAGCAAAGCCGAGAAGGCGAGATATGGATTCGCCATTGGGTCTGGGAAGCGCGTTTCAATCCGCTTTGCTTTAGGAGAAGAAACCCAAGGAATACGAATAGATGCAGAACGGTTACGTGCAGAATAAGCCAACATCACGGGCGCTTCATAGCCAGGTACCAAACGCTTATAGGAGTTCGTTGAGGGATTAGTAATCGCGTTCAACGCTTTAGCGTGTTTGATGATGCCGCCAATATAGTGCAAGCATGTTTCAGAAAGGTCTGCATATTTGTTACCAGCAAAGACAGGGTTGCCGCCTTTCCAGATGGATTGGTGAACGTGCATGCCGGAACCATTATCGCCAAAATATGGCTTAGGCATAAAGGTCGCTGTTTTGCCATAAGCATGAGATACTTGGTGTACAATGTATTTATACATCTGAAGGCGGTCAGCCATTTTAGTCAGCGTGCTAAAGCGCATACCAAGCTCGTGCTGAGAAGGCGCCACTTCGTGGTGATGCTTTTCAGGTTCAAGACCCATCTCATTCATCACAACCAACATTTCAGAGCGCATGTCTTGTTCTGAATCAACAGGTGGTACTGGGAAGTATCCGCCTTTTGGCCCAGGGCGGTGGCCCATATTACCACCTTCATAGTCAGTCGCTGTATTGTAAGGGCCTTCTTTGGAATCAACCGCAAAGCCAGTACGATTTGGTTCTGTTGACCAACGCACATCATCAAAGATGAAGAATTCAGCTTCAGGACCGAAAAAGGCTGTGTCGCCAATGCCTGTAGAAGCAAGATAGGCTTCAGCAGCTTCGGCTGTGCCGCGCGGGTCGCGGGCATATGGTTGGCCTGTTGCTGGTTCAAGAATGGAACAGAAAATAGCGAGGGTCGGTTGTGCAAAGAAAGGATCCATCACAGCCGTTGAAGGATCTGGCATCAAAATCATGTCTGATTCATTGATGGTCTTCCAACCTGAGATAGAAGATCCGTCAAACATTTCGCCATTTTCAAAGAAATCTTCATCGACCATTGAAATGTCGAAAGTGACGTGTTGCCATTTGCCTTTTGGATCCGTGAAGCGGAGATCCACAAATTTTACGTCGTTATCTTTTATTAGCTTCAGCACATCTTTAGCTGACATCAGGTCATACCCCTTTATTGGCGTTAAAATAAATTCAAGTAGATTTCACGGAGTGGGTGATAGCCCATCCGACAAACCTACGATCAAGACAACAATGTGCCCAGAATTAACGAATTTGCAAGTATTAATTTTTTGCAGATGCGAAGCAAAACAGCAAAATAGGTGCAGTTCTGGCCATTTATGCGAAGGGCAGCTCTAAAAATAAGCGAATATTTGGCAGAATCCTGCGTGAACTTGGTTAGAGAGCCGTCACGCCCGTTTCGCCTGTCCTGATTCGAATAGCTTCAAGGACATCTGAAACAAAAATTTTGCCATCGCCGATTCGCCCAGATTGTGCTGCTTTGACAATT
The DNA here is from genome assembly GCA_938010655.1 of uncultured Parvularculaceae bacterium. Classification (GTDB taxonomy): domain Bacteria; phylum Pseudomonadota; class Alphaproteobacteria; order Caulobacterales; family Parvularculaceae; genus CALLVA01. The sequence continues at coordinate 5,262 of CALLVA010000180.1, forward strand.
GCGGCGAGGGCATTTTCAACAATGGCATCGTCTACGACAATTTCCAGTTTCAGTTTTGGCAAGAAATCCACAACATATTCAGCGCCCCGATACAGCTCAGTATGTCCTTTTTGACGCCCAAACCCACGGCTTTCACTTACGGTCATGCCAGTTAAGCCTATGTCTTGTAAGGATTCCTTCACGTCATCTAGTTTGAATGGCTTGATGATGGCTTCAATTTTTTTCATGGAGTGTTCTTCTCGTCGAGGTCGTAAAAAGGCGCTTCGGTATTACTTATGGCAAATTGATACATTATAAAAGATGTTTCGGCGAGCAGGGCGATTTTCCGTATTTCGACCCCGAATAAAGACCAATTATGCGATAAAATTGAACTTAGGCTCAAACTCCTTTGCAATTCATGTGAAAACTGCCTCGACAAGCCCTACAATTCTGCTAAGAACACGCGCTCTAACGAACCTTATGCGGCTGTGGCGGAATTGGTAGACGCACCAGATTTAGGTTCTGGCGCCGAGAGGTGTGGGAGTTCGAGTCTCCCCAGCCGCACCATTCAAATCTATCTCGCCCCCTAGAGGAAAAAGGGTGGCGATGTTTTTGTGTCGCAAAAAAAGATTTGAGAGCTCAAAAGCGGCGCTTGAGGGCATGGTGACGAAGGAAAGAAAATTTTGGTCACGCCTTTGCGGTGTTGTCACATAGTCAGGATTGATAGACATGGAAGTCATTGAAACGAAGGCAGAAGGCCTTTCGCGGGAATTTTCGGTGAAAGTCCCAGCCAAAGAGCTGGACGCAAAACTCACGACGAAATTGGAAGAAATTAAGGGCCAAGTTTCCTTAAAAGGCTTCCGCCCCGGCAAAGCGCCCGTCTCTTTCCTGAAAAAAATGTATGGCAAAGGCATGATGGGGGAACTCATCCAGGAAGCGATGAATGACGCTGTTCAGAAAGCTTTTGCGGATAACAACCTGACACCAGCAATGCAGCCGACTCCTGACTTAACGAATGAGCAAGTCGACAAGGTGATCGAAGGCAAGGCAGATCTTGAATATAAGATGTCAGCTGAAATTTTGCCTGAAATTAAAGCGGCAGATGTTTCCAAGCTTAAGCTTGAGCGTCTGGTTGCTGAGGTGCCTGATGAGGACGTGAAAGAGGCTTTGGAAAGCCTCGCGAAAGACAGCACAGAATATAAGGCACGGGCCAAAACGGCAAAAGCCAAAGATGGTGATAAAGTCAAAATCGATTTTCTTGGCAAGCTTGATGGTGAGCCATTTGAAGGCGGCGCAGGCGAGGGGGTTGATCTTATTCTTGGCTCCAACAGCTTCATTCCAGGTTTTGAAGAGCAGCTTGTTGGTGTAAAAACTGGTGACGAGAAAGTCATCAATGTCAGTTTCCCTGAAGATTATAATTCCAAGGAACTTGCGGGCACTGACGCGACTTTTGACATTACTGTCCATGAAGTGGCTGAACCGCAGGAATCGAAAATTGATGATGAGCTCGCAAAACGTATGGGCCTTGATGACCTTGCAACGTTGAAAGAGCGAATCACGGAGCGTCTGCAAGCTGAATTTGCTGGTCAATCGAGTCAGCATTTGAAACGCTCTATTTTGGACGAACTCGACGAGAGCCACTCTTTCGACTTGCCAAATGGCATGGTTGAAGCTGAATTTAATCAAATTTGGCAACAAGTTCAGTCAACTGAGCTTGATGAAGAAGATAAAGACAAGTCCGAAGACGAATTGAAAACTGAATATCGCACAATCGCAGAGCGCCGCGTGCGCCTTGGTCTTGTGCTTGCTGAAATTGGCAAAGAAGCCAAGGTTGACGTTTCTCAAGATGAGATCAACCAAGCTTTGATGGCGCAAGCCCAACAATTCGGCATGCCTGTTCAGCAGTTGCTTGAGTTCTATCAGCAACAGCCTCAGGCGCTTGCACAGCTTCGAGCCCCAATTTTTGAAGACAAGGTGATTGATCTAATCATCGAAAAAGCCACGATTTCGGATAAAACTGTTTCCAAAGAAGAGCTTCTAGCGGATCCAGACGAAGAAGCGCCGAAACCAGCTAAGAAGAAAGCGGCAAAGAAAAAAGCGCCCGCTAAAAAAGCAGCGGCTAAAAAGGCTCCAGCGGAAAAAGCTGCCGCTAAAAAAGCACCAGCTAAGAAAAAAGCTGCAAAAAAGAAATAGCTTTGCCAAAAATGGACAAATTTTAAGAGAAGGGTGGCGTGAGCCGCCCTTTTTTTGTTTTGTGGCGATAGACGTTCTATATACTGGAACAATCTGGAGTCGCCTCTAGCGACTTACTGAAAGCGGGAAAAATAAGATGAAAAAGCATTATCTGACACTATTCACGGCGGTTTGCGCTGCCGCTGTGCTCACGGGCTGCGGCCAAAAAGAAGCATCTGAGGCGAGCGATAAGGCGAGCGAAGATAAAGCTGCCAAGACCGAGATGGTCGCTTCTGATAAGCCCGTCAAATTATCTTCGGATAATCCATTTGGCCAAACATGGGATACCTACCAAGGCATTCCGCCATTTTCCAAAGTGAAAGATGAGCATTTCATGCCGGCTTTCCAAAAAGGCCTGGCGGAAATGGCCGAGGAAATTGATGCTATTGCGAATAATCCTGACCCTGCGACATTTACAAATACAATCGCAGCTTTGGAAAGATCGGGCAAAAGCCTGACGAAAGTTGCAAGCGTCTTTTTCAATATTACGAATACAGACACGAACCCAACTTTGAACGCGCTGGAAGTCGAAATTTCGCCTCTATTGTCTAAGGCGCGGGACTCGGTTGTTTTGAACGATGCCGTTTGGCAGCGGGTCAACACTCTTTATGAATCGCGAGACACACTTGATCTTGCTACAGATCAAATGCGGGTGTTGGAACTTTATCATAGAGACTTTACGCGCGCTGGCGCAGCTCTCGAAGCCAATGCGAAAGCGCGGATGAGTGAAATTAATGCTCAACTCTCCACATTGACAACCCAATATGGCCAAAACCTGCTTGCGGAAACAAAAGGCTTCGAGCTGATTGTGACTGATGAGGCGGATCTTGACGGGCTATCATCGGCTATGATTGCTGCTGCTAAAGCGAAGGCGGAAGCAAAAGGACAAAAAGATGCATATATTTTTGGCTTAGACCGTTCCGTCTACGAAGGGTTTATGACCAGCTCCACCAATCGCGAATTGAAAGAGCAATTATTCCAAGGCTATATTAATCGAGGCATGAAAGGGGGCGACGCGGATAATCGCGATATCGCTTTAAAAATTGCTCAATTGCGCGCAGAAGCCGCCAGCTTACGCGGTTATCAGTCTCATGCACATTATCAACTTGAAACTCGAATGGCTAAAACACCTGAACAAGCAGAAGAGTTTCTCCTAAAAGTCTGGCGACCGGGCCTTGCCAAAGCAAAAGTCGAACTGGCTGACATGCAAGCACTTGTCGGGGATGCTTATACTGTGCGGGCATCTGATTGGTGGCACTTATCTGAAAAAGTGCGTCAGGATCGATTTAATTTCGACGATAGCCAGCTGAAGCCATATTTTGAGTTGAATAAAGTCAGAGCAGGGGCCTTTTTGATGGCTAATAAGCTCTGGGGCATCAAATTCCGTGAGCTGACGGATGTGCCGCAATGGAACCCTGTTGTGACTTCTTATGAAGTAACGGATGCGGATGGTTCTTTGCTTGGTATCTTTATGATGGATATGTATGCCAGAGACAGCAAGCGCGGTGGTGCCTGGATGAGTGGTTTCCGCTCAGCTTCCAAGATCGATGGAAATGTCAGACCTATTATTACAAACAATATGAACTTGCCAACGCCAGGCGAAGGCGAGCCTACATTGATGGCATTTGGCGAGGTTGAAACCTTGTTCCATGAATTTGGACATGGTCTGCACGGTCTTTTGACGCAAGAGCGATATGAGCGTACTTCCGGCGTGAGCGGTCCAAGGGATTATACTGAGTTCCCAGCGCAAATTTTAGAGCATTGGGCGAGTGCCCCGCAAATGCTAGCGGAGTATGCGACGCATTATGAAACTGGCGAAGCCATTCCATTGGCACTTGTTGAAAAATTGAAACAAGCTTCAACCCACAATCAAGGTTTCAAAACAACAGAATTTATTGCAGCGTCATTACTCGATTTGCGGTGGCATATGCTCACTCAGGACGAGGCGAACAAAATTACGGATGCGGAGGCTTTTGAAGCAAAAGTTCTAGCGGAATATGGATTGCTAGACGAAATCCAGCCACGATATCGCTCAGGATATTTCAGCCATATTTTTGCTGGGGGATATTCCGCTGGATATTATGCTTATCTCTGGTCGGAAATCCTTGATGCAGATGGGTTTGATGCCTTCCTTGAAACGGGGGACATCTTTGATCCTGAATTGGCCAAACGCCTGCGCGAAAATGTTTATGAAGCTGGTTCGCGCGAAGAGGCCGATGAATTATACCGTAAGTTCCGCGGCAAAGACCCCTCTATTGAACCATTGCTCCGTGTGCGTGGTTTAGATGATGGTAGCTAAATGAATGATCAATTGGGTGGGCCTTTCTTGGCCCGCCCAATATTTAGAGGCCCATTAGTCTCGTGATAAACCAGTATAAGCCGATCATCCCGATCAAGGCTGACATCGGAACAGTAATATATTTACGATAAATCATTGCTGTATGACCATCAGGCAGTGCGACGCGTTGTATCAATCTTGTGAGAATGAACGCCGCTAAAATCACGGCCAATTGACCGATTTCTACACCAATATTAAAGCTTACTAAGGTTGTGATAAATTGATCCACAACCAGCCCAAGTTCTTTGAATACGCCAGCAAAGCCCATGCCGTGGATTAAGCCAAAACCAAAAACCAAAGCCGGTCGCCATTTGGACATGGTGGGAAATAAAATATTTTTCGCCGCCACAAAGGCAATGCTGAGCGCAATTAAAGGTTCAACGATATGAGCGGGGGGCGAAATTACGCCAGTCGCCGCGAGGGCTAAGGTGATCGTATGGGCGAGGGTGAAAGCTGAGACTTGCCAAATTAAATCTGATTTGCTGCGCATGGCCAAAAACAGGCCGAGAACAAACAAAATATGGTCCCATCCTTTGGGCACAATATGTATAAACCCAAGCTTCACATAGAGCCAAACCGTTTCCAGGATAGGTCGATCTATCCTGATCGGCTCTGCCACTATGGGCCCAGCTTGATCCAGCGCTTGCAATTGTTTGCAGAGTTGGGGGTCCATGCCTCCGCCGGGCAAACATAATTCGTCTTCTGGATGCGCCAAAGCGTCTGGCACCACACCCAAAAAAAACAAGATGAAAACAAAGCTACCAAGAACGGCAAGACGTCTGATCATAGGAAATTAATTTGCTCTTTGCTTCGTTAAATATAGGGCGGACACATCATACCCTTGATCAGTCGCAATTTGTTTTGCGCGGGAAAACGCTTCTGCTGTTGGTCTCGGATTGCGCGACAAGATCCATAAATAACGGCCGTTCGGCGCAGCGACAACGGCTGTTTGATAATCCTCATCGACATCCAAAATCCAATAATCGCCTTCTGCAAAAGGAACCCAAGCAGGGGCAAATTTTACTTTCAATTTTGAGTTATGAACAGGGTCCACAATGCGCGCGCGACCTTTTGAAACGCTCACTTTGCCATCTAGCCCGCCTTTACGGCAAGTGTTGGTGACAGCGATTTTACCATCGTCGCGTAACGCATATTCTGCGGTTACTCCTTCGCAGTCTTTCTCAAACCAGTTGGGAAACCGCGCAACTTCATACCAAAGCCCGGCATAACGATTTAGATCGACTTTCTCTTGGGTTGTCGGCGGCGCATCTCCAACGCGATTGACGGGTGGGGAGACGCAAGCAGCAAGTGTTAAAACGGCAAGACCGGTTAAAAAGAGTTGGACGATGCGTTTCATAGGAGTACCTTTCGAGGCGGGAAAATTTTTTTAACTATACAAAGGTGCCATTTCCATCACAAAAATGAAACGACTGATTTAGGCAAATCGTTCGTTTATAGTATAGTGGAAAAGACGCGTAAGGAGATATAGCCATGGCCCAATCAGTCGAGACATATATTGCCCTAATGCGCTTTGGATATGGCGCGTCCGCTGCTGGCGTATCCAAGATTGGCGCTGACGCTACACCGAAAGACGTAAAGACGTTTTTGCGCCAACAACTTGTCTCAAAGGCGGCGCCGAAAATTGGCACGACGCAAGAAAGGGCTGTGGCCTTTCGCCGTAAAAAAGAAGTTGAAGATGCGCTGCGCAAACAAGGCGATGATGATTCCCAAATGATGCGCAAAGATATGCGCCGGGATCGGCGAGATGCCTTTCGCGAAGATATGGTTGAACGCTTGCGCATGGCCATGCGTCCTGATCTTGGATTTAGAGAACGACTGGTTCATTTCTGGTCGAACCATTTCACAATATCAGTGAAAGGAAAGCAGGTTTTGGAAGGGCTTGCTGCGCCTTATGAACAAGAGGCTATTCGCAGTCAGTTAAATGGCAATTTTTCGGAAATGCTTCTGGCTGTGACGAAGCATCCAGCCATGCAACTCTATTTAGAAAATAATAGTTCGACTGGGCCAAATTCACGTGTTGGACAAAGGCGCAATAGAGGTTTGAACGAAAATCATGCGCGCGAAATTTTAGAACTCCATACAATGGGCGTTGGCAGTGGCTATACGCAAGCCGATGTCTTGGCTTTGGCCAAAATGATGACTGGGTGGACCGTCAATAACCAAGAAGGCGTATTTCGGTTTCGAGAAAATACCCATGAACCCGGTGCGCAAAAATTTCTTGGAAAAAGATATGCGCAAGAAGGGGTTGATCAGGCAGAAGCGGCGTTGCTTGATATTGCGGCCCATCCCGAGACGGCTAAGTTCGTGACACAAAAACTTGCCAAAGCGATGCATTCCGATGCGCCACCGAAAAGCCTTTTAAAACGATTGGAAAAGGTCTTTGTGGAAACGAAAGGTGATTTACCGAGCTTGCATCAAGCTCTGATAGAGTCGCCAGAAATGTGGACAACGCAAGGCTTGAAGCTGAAATCTCCAATAGAGGTCGTCACCTCGATGTTGATTGCGTTGGGACAAGAACCATCGGCAAAACAACTTTATAATGAGCTTGCTAATTTGGGAGAGTTTCCCTTTATGGCGCCTTCCCCAGAAGGGTGGTCGATTGATGGATCAGATTGGACAACACCATCTGAAATTAAGTTGCGTTTAATTTTGTCAGATAAGTTAGCAAGACGGTTTGGCAAACAAGTTGATCCAGCTGCTTTAGGTGATGCAACCCTTGGTCCATTTTTATCCGCAGACACCGCTTTTATGTTGAAAGGGGCATCTAGTGCGGAGCAGGGGCTAACATTGTTGTTTATGGCGCCCGAATTTCAACGTCGATAATGTTTGAGGAAACCTGATATGGCATATTCTATTTCGAGACGGACTTTTCTGGGAACCTTAGCAGCCAGCACGGGCGTATTGGCGCTTGGCGCATCTGCAGCCGAATTAAAATCTGATAATCGTTTTGTTTTCATTATTCTGCGCGGCGCGATGGACGGCTTGACGGCTGTGCCTCCATTGGGTGATCCGGCATATGCTGGATTGCGCGGAGAGCTTGCGGTTGCACGTGAAAATAGTTTGCCCCTTAATTCAGATTTTGCATTACATCAAAATTTGAAAAATATTCATGGTCTGTATCAAGCGGATCAAGCTGTAGTATTTCAAGCGATTGCCTCGCCATATCGTCAGCGATCTCACTTTGATGCACAAGATGTTTTGGAAAATGGAGGCACTGCGCCTTTGCAGATGAATGATGGTTGGTTGAACCGCGCTTTACTGACATTACCGGGCGTTGGCGGCTTGGCCGTAGGGCAGGGCGTGCCTATGGCGTTGCGCGGGCAGGCTGACATTACCTCTTATGTGCCGGCAAATACGTACAGGATTGATGATGAGACCGTCGAAAGACTGCTTTCTATGTATGAAACGGATACGGAGCTTTTTACGGCTCTAACAAAATCGATCGAGACAGATGAAATGGTCGGTGGGAATGGCAAAGGAAATGTGCGTAATGCAGAATCTGTGAGCCATGCTGTCGCTAATCTTATGAAAAAAGAAGCTGGGCCGCGCGTCGCCGTGATGGAAATAAACGGATGGGACACGCATAATCGACAAGGGGTCGTTACAGGTAGATTGCCTAGCAAATTGGCGGAGCTGGATCGTGCTATCGGTGCTCTCAAAAAGTCCCTTGGAGATGTGTGGGGCACGACGGCGGTATTGGTGGCAACAGAGTTTGGGCGAACCGCGAAACCAAACGGCACAAAAGGCACAGACCATGGCACGGGCGGCGCAGGGTTTCTGCTGGGCGGCGCGGTGCAAGGCGGGCGCGTGATTAGTGATTGGCCGGGACTTGGCGAAGCACAGCTATATGAAAATCGCGACTTGAAACCCACAACGGACTGGCACGAAGTGTTTAAAGCTGTCCTTTCGGATCATCTTAAGGTGAGTGACGCTGCTTTGCGCCATACGGTATTCCCGGAAAGCGAGGCAGTGAAAATGATGCCGGGTCTCTTTATTTAGGCATATCGCAAAATATGAAGTCTGAGCTGTGCCAATTAGTAGGGAAAATTGCTTAAGAGTATTTTCTGTATATTGCCCCCATGGCTGAGAATTTTCGGGACCGGCAGTCTGATATGTGTCCTGGAAGGGTAGGATCGCTTTTTTGGAAGTTTAGACCACGACGAAAGGCCAACTCCTCTTCTCTTCATATCAGGCTGCCGGCCTTGCGGTTCGTTGACATCTCTCTCCCCTTAGAAATATCTCTTGAGAGATGGGATTTCATTGCACAATTTGCATAAAAAAGATGGTATTTTGAGAAAAATATCCCATAAATAGGCGTATGGCCGAAAATATTGACCAAACAGACCGGAATATCCTTGCAATCTTGCAACGTGATGCGACCAAGCCTTTGGAGGAAATCGCGGCAGAAGTCGCTGTTTCCACGAATACTTGCTGGCGGCGGGTGCGTAAATTAGAGACGGCTGGCGTGATCCGCCATAAAGTGGCAATTCTGGACCCCCGCGCCCTCGGCCTTGTGTTGACCGTTTTTGTCTCCGTCAAAACATCGGATCACAGTGAGAAGTGGTTCAATAAATTTTCAACAGCTGTGGCTTCAATCTCGCAAATTACCGAATTTTATCGGTTAGCTGGGGACTCAGATTATTTATTGAAGATCATGGCGCGCTCCGTCGCAGATTATGACGATGTATATAAGCGATTGATTTCAAAGATAGACTTGTCTGATGTGAATGCGAGTTTCGCCATGGAAACCATCAAACACGAGACAGCTTTGCCGCTTTATTAGAAAAAATTAACCATAAAAGCCGGACTTGTGTTCTGCGTCACAGCGCGATTTTCTTTCTTTGTTAAAAAAGGAACGAAAAAGGTTAAATACAAAAAACGCTGCTAATAATTATGCATATTTTAAAATAAGCTGAATTTAAGTTTGCATTATTGCAATAATTTAAAATAGAAAATCGTATCAAATTTACTTTTTACTCGAGATCATTATTTACACCATTCGAATCATCAGATTATTTGAAAATAATCCTGGCATATGATAATTTCCCTTAAAAACAATTGCTTACGTTGCGTTAATGATTAAAAAATATCTTGCAAATACACTTGTTAGTTGTATATTATCTTTTGAATATCCTTAAATAGGGATATTTTTTTGTGAAAATACTCACCGGGGGAACGAACATGCTAGGAGATTTTTATATGATTGAAGGCGCAAGAGATTAAATTTCCTTATGGAAATGAATTATGTTGACCTTATCACTAAAAAATTCGGCAATTTATATTTGTCGAGTCTTTCGTTTTTATCGAAAATGCACAAATGGTTAGATGCCCATGTATCAGACTTTGCCGCTTTAGCTCCGTTTGCGATTATACTTTCAGTACTAGTTGCTCGGCAAGCTATTCACAATCACGCTGAAGTGGCCCGCAAAAAAGCAACTTTAGATTTAATTGAAAAAAGAGAATCGAACGATTACTATCAATCGTCTCACGATGTTTTTAAACAAATTCGTAAAAATAACGAATTTTCTCACCTAAAAAACCCTCAATCTGAGGAGTGGGCTGCTAAGAGAAAAAAAGTTCAGCAATACTTGAATCATTACGAGCTGATTTCGATTGGAATTGAGCGTAAAATTTTAGATGCTGATACCTACCGTTATTGGATGGAGTCAGCTTTCATAAGAGACTGGAACGCGTCAGCCAAATTTATTCAGGATGAGCGATGGGTTTTAAATGAGAGAAAAAGCACTTGGGAATACAATTCTAAGCTTTATGAAAACTACGCGCTTAAAGTTGCTGAATGGGACCAGGGAGCAATAGTACTAAATGAAACTTTTTCTGGACCGCCAATAACTGCGGCTTCGAGAGAAGGAAAAGTCCAAGCTAAAACGAGTTTGCCTAAACTTAAGTTCAGAGTAATTAATGGTATTTGACTGAATGAGTTTCAAGATTTCCAGACTTGAACCTTGCATTATTTTAACGAAAATTAACTTAATAATTTTGAATTTGTAATGCGACACGAGTTTCGCTATGGAAACCATCAAACACGAGACGGCTTTGCCGCTTTAATAGATAAAATTAACCATAAAAGCCGGACTTGTGTTCTGCGTCACAGCGCGATTTGGCGTCTTCTCCTACCTTCAAATCATCGAAACGCCGGAAAGCAAAAATAACAACCCCGGCAAATTTGGAGAAGAAAAATGAAAAACGTACGTATCGCTATCGCCGCTGCAACAGTTACTTTAATCGGCACAGCCGCAGCGCAAAATACGGATCAAATGATTGCAGATTTGAACAAAGGGACTTTCGCTCAAATGGATACTGTCATTGCAGCGCAAATGGATAAAAAGCTGAATGCCCCGGCGATCGAAATGGCTGCTTTGCCAACATATTCAAGTGCTAAGCTTAATAAGATTGCCCAAGCTGGCACGCAGACTGTTAGCCTTGAATTGAACGGCTTGATCGAAAAACAGATTGCTGCCTTAATCAACGAAGATCCTAAGTTGCCAACGATAACAGTGGCTGCAAAATAAGACCCGAAGTTTAAGGGAGAGCGAAGCCGCCGGGAGGGAGAGCCCGGCGGTTTTTCGGTTTCTCAGGCTTACAGAGTTTCGTTGCGACCTTTTGGCGAAAAGCAAATCATATCACCCCAGCCCTTGAGCCGCCCTCCAAACGACCCTACATCACCGACTTAGGTCAAATTTTATGAAAGCCTTAACCCGAATCAACGATGGTGTTGGCTTCAAGAATTATCTCTCGCCTGTTCTGGCGAGATTGTTTTTAGCGGAGATGCAGGATGAAAGATCCACACGATATTTTTATGAATACGCTTGTGCCGATGGTGGTCGAGCAGACTAGCCGTGGAGAGCGGTCTTTCGACATTTATTCCCGGCTGTTGAAGGAGCGGATCATCTTTCTGTCCGGCCCTGTGCATGATCAGGTTTCTACCTTGATTGTGGCGCAGCTTCTCTTCCTTGAGGCGGAAAATCCGAAAAAAGAAATCTCTTTCTACATTAATTCCCCAGGCGGCTCCGTAACGGCTGGCATGGCGATGTATGATACAATGCAATATATCAAACCGGCTGTCTCCACGATGGTGATCGGCATGGCGGCATCTATGGGTTCGCTGTTGTCGACGGCTGGCCAAAAAGATATGCGTTTTTCTTTGCCAAATAGTCGCATCATGGTGCACCAGCCTTCCGCTGGCTTCCAAGGCCAGGCCTCTGACATTGAGCGTCACGCCAAAGATATTCTTGAAACCAAGCGTCGCTTGAACGAGATTTATGTCCAACATACCGGACAAGACTATGATACGATTGAGAAAACCCTTGATCGAGATCATTTCATGACACCAGATGAAGCGGTGGATTTCGGCTTGATCGACAAGGTTATTGAAAGCCGGTCTGAAGTGCCGAGCGAAGACGATAAGGCCTAATTGAACTATTTAGATCTGTTGGGGTCACTGAATTGTGAGCCCAACAAAGGGCTGATGGGACATTTTTACCGCGTTTTTATGCATAAAATGCCCCATTTAGCGTGTATGATCTGAAGAAGGATTGCATGGCTGGCACCAATCATGCAGTTTTATAAAAGATTGATGCTCCTGTGGATTATTTTGGCAGGTGTAAGAAAACACTAAGTTTCCTGTGCAATATTGTACAGGGGAAGGGAATTGGCCCTTCCAAATGCTTATAAGGCCCGGACAAACGGGCATGAAAACGTCCCTTGGTTGGGCGAGCAGGAGTAGGCTCTGTGAGCAAAGTAGGCGGAACAAAAAACGGTAATGGGAACGGCACTGACGGTGGCGGCAACGGCGCAACTGGTGGCAACGGCAGCGGAGACGGCAAGTCTACGCTCTATTGTTCGTTCTGTGGCAAAAGCCAACATGAAGTACGCAAGCTGATCGCTGGCCCGACCGTATTCATCTGTGATGAATGTGTTGAGTTATGTATGGATATCATTCGCGAGGAGAGCAAATCCTCCATGGTGAAATCCTCTGATGGTGTGCCGTCTCCACAGCATATCATGAAAGTGCTGGATGATTATGTCATCGGCCAATCACACGCCAAACGCGTTCTCTCGGTGGCTGTTCATAACCACTATAAACGTTTGAACCATGCCGGGAAAAACAACGATGTTGAATTGGCTAAATCAAACATCATGCTTGTTGGCCCGACAGGGTGCGGTAAAACATTACTTGCGCAAACATTGGCGCGCATCCTTGATGTGCCATTCACAATGGCAGACGCTACAACATTGACTGAAGCTGGTTATGTTGGCGAAGACGTTGAAAACATCGTGCTGAAATTGCTTCAATCTGCGGATTATAACGTTGAGCGGGCGCAACGCGGTATCGTTTATATCGACGAAATCGACAAAATTTCTCGCAAGTCTGACAACCCTTCCATCACAAGAGATGTATCCGGGGAAGGCGTACAGCAAGCCTTGCTGAAAATTATGGAAGGCACAGTTGCCTCTGTGCCGCCACAAGGGGGGCGTAAGCACCCGCAGCAAGAGTTCTTGCAAGTAGATACAACAAATATCCTCTTTATTGTGGGCGGCGCATTTGCTGGTCTTGATAAGGTGATCGCTAATCGCGGCGAGGGCGCTTCCATTGGTTTTGGTGCGGAAGTCAAAGAAATTGACGAGCGCCGGGTGGGAGAAATCCTTCGTGAAGTGGAGCCAGAAGACTTGCTCAAATTTGGTCTGATCCCAGAATTTGTGGGTCGTTTGCCAGTCATCGCCACATTGACGGATCTGGATGAAAGCGCCTTGATCACGATTTTGACCGGCCCGAAAAACGCGTTGGTCAAGCAATATCAACGTCTCTTCGAGATGGAGGATATTTCCCTTACATTCACGGATGATGCGCTTTCTGCCATTGCAAAAAGAGCTATCAAACGGAAAACAGGTGCACGGGGTCTTCGCTCTATTATGGAAGGCATCTTGCTCGACACAATGTTCGACCTGCCTGCCATGGAAGGTGTCGAGGAAGTTGTGATCAACGGTGAAGTTGTTGATGGCAACGCGAAACCATTGCTGGTTCACAGCGAAGGCGGCAAAAAGGCTGAGCCTAAAGATGCTAGCGCGTAAATAGCCCCTCTATATTTAATACAAAAAAAGCTGGCCTTTTGGGTCAGCTTTTTTTGTTAAGAGGGCCATTTTACAAGAGAACTTGTTCCCTTGGCCAACTCTGATGATGGTCATTACCAGAGGGTTTTATGCTGCGTGATCATTTTGGAATAGATTAATCATGAACCGCATTTCGCCTGCCGCAAATGAAGGGTGAGTTGATATTAGATGTTCCTATGAGACGCGTTGACGCGATATTCACACTATAAAAGAGAGCCAAAGGCTGTTAACTATAGTTTATCTATTGGAGATAGGGTTATGGCTATTGTCGCTTCTCGGGAAACCAAAAATGTCAGGTCAGCAAGTAAAGTAGCTCGAAAGCTACATAGCGGCTCGGGCGCGGCGGCGCTTGGCTTGGCTTTGGCGGCTTCTTCCCTGAATAACAGCGCAGAAGCGGCCGTGGCTCAGAAGCTTCTTTCTGACATTGAAGGTGTTTTTTCGGTCTCTCCGAATAATGATGGCTCGATAAGCGTGACCCTTGTAAATGGCGAAGTCGTCATCCTTGGCCCAGATGAGGCAATCATCAATGAAGATGGCACTGTGACGGTAACGGCAGCGGGGGAGAAACTCCTCGCCTTTTTCCTGATAGAAGGCGGCAGTACGATTGCGCTCCTCGCAACAGCCGGGGTTGTTGGCGCAGCAGCCTTGGTTGTGTTTGATAGCGGTGGGAGCGGGCCACCTGCTAATCAATTGCCGCAGATCACATCAGAAGCGAGTGTTTCAATTGCGGAAAACCTAACTGATACGGGCTATACCGCGACAGCAAGAGACGCCAATAGCGATCCGATCACCTATAGTATTTCCGGCGAAGACGCGGCGCTTTTTCAGATCAATGCGATGACCGGAGATTTGTCGTTCATCACCGCGCCAGACTTTGAGGCCCCCGCGGATGGGGATGGCGACAATATCTTTAACCTTACGCTGACTGCAAGTGACGGTCGGGGCGGTGTCGCGACGCAGAATCTCGTGATCAATCTGACAAATGCCAATGATATCACGCCAGTGATTACCTCTGCCGCGACGATAACGACGCCTGAAAATGAGCCAGTTTCAATCACTATAGTCGCAGAAGATGCAGACGGGGACACCCTATCTTACAGCATCACAGGCGGCGCTGATGCAACGCTTTTCTCAATAGATGTAGCGACTGGTGAGCTGGTGTTGATCAACACCCCGAACTTCGAAAACCCAGAAGATGCCGACGGCGACAATGTCTATAATGTGCAGGTGAGTGTGTCAGATGGCGCGAACACGAGCGCGCAAGATATAAGCGTGAC
>CALLVA010000181.1 GCA_938010655.1 uncultured Parvularculaceae bacterium
GCGCCGTCTCGGCCGCCCTGTTTCAACCCATATGCGCATACAGCGGCGTTCATGGCGCCAGCAGATGTGGCGGTGATGGCTGAAAAATCTAATCTTCCGTCTTCCAACAAATAGTCGAGCACCCCCCAAGCAAAAGCACCATGAGCGCCGCCGCCTTGAAGGGCAATATTGATCGGTTTCGTTTTCGGGCTCGCGCTTTTCTTCGATGATTTTGAAGTCTTTGAGGCTTTAGAAGCTTTAGGGGGTGTTTTCTTTTTATTTTTGGAAGAAGGTGCCATTATTTTGCGGTCCACCCGCCATCAAGCGTCAAATCTGTGCCGTTAAACCCGCTGCCCGCATCGCTCACCAGTAATAACATTGCGGCGTTTAATTGCTCATAAGTAATAAATTCTTTTGAAGGCTGCGCCGCTAAGAGGACATCTTTTTTAACCTCTTCCTCGGTCATGCCGCGCGCCTTGGCCGTATCTGCAATTTGACCTTCAACCAAAGGTGTTTTCACATAGCCGGGGCAAATAGCATTGCAGGTTATGCCATGTTCCGCGACTTCCAGCGCCACAGTTTTGGTGAGGCCGATAATGCCGTGTTTCGCGGTGACATAGGCCGATTTGAAGGGGGATGCGACAAGGCCATGGACGGATGCAAGATTGATAATCCGGCCACGTCCCTTTTCTTTCATCTTTGGTAATGCATGTTTAATTGTGTGAAAAGCGGATGACAAGTTGATCGCAATAATCGCGTCCCATTTATCGTCAGGAAATTCCTCAATCGGCGCGACCTTTTGGATGCCCGCATTATTAATCAAAATATCAACAACACCAGTGATGCTTTCGCCAACCCGGATGAGATCATCAATCTCGTCGGGCTTTGTCATATCGGCTCCATTATAGAGCGCTGTGACGCCTTTTTGTTCAAGCTCTTTGCGCAACGCTTCAATTTCGTCTTTGTCGCCAAATCCGTTCAGCACTACATTTGCGCCTGACTCGGCAAGGGCCATAGCAAAATGTTTGCCGATGCCGCTTGTGGACCCGGTGATCACAGCCGTTTGGCCTTTAAGGTTCGTCATGTTGTCTCCTGTAAGCGATATCGCTCATCTAAAAAATGTTAAGATTTTGCAGGCGGTTGTGGCCTGACAAATGTAAATGTTTTGTCATCGGAAAGGTTCCGGCGGAATTTATATCCGGCAACAGCAAATTGCTCCAATTCTTTGGGGTGTTTTGCTTTGTTCTCAATCGCCCAACGAGCCATCATGCCGCGTGCTTTCTTTGCATAAAAACTGATAACCCGTTGTTTGCCGTCTTTTTCTTCTTTGAAGACAGGCGTTATAACTGGCGCGTTTAAGGCTTTCTTGTCGACGGCTTTGAAATATTCGTTTGAAGCAAGGTTGATGACAACACCATCTGTGTGCCCCTTAATAATTTTATTGATCTCTTTGGAAATTTTATCTCCCCAAAAATTGTACAAGCCTTTGCCGCGAGGTGTCTCAAGAGCCGTCCCCATTTCCAAGCGATAAGGTTGCATCATATCCAGCGGACGAAGCAGACCATAAAGCCCGGATAAAATCCGCAAGTGATCTTGCGCCCAATAAAGCTGTTCCGAGGTTAGGGTATTTGCTTCCAAGCCTTGATAAACATCGCCATTAAAAGCGAGGGCTGCTGGCTTTTGTTGGTTGGCGCGTCCTGTCGGTTGAAAAACCTGAAAGCGTTCATGGTTGAGCGTCGCCAAATTGTCAGAAATGCCCATCAGGTCTTTTAAATCTTGAACAGACAAATTCCGGGTGATTTCGCTCAAAGCTTTGATATCTGCTTTAAAGCTTGGGGACGTGCTTTCCAATCCTTCTGGAGCAGGATCAAGATCAAGGTTTTTGGCGGGAGAAAGTAAGAATAGCATAGGGATACACTTAATATCTTTTCGAGGGTTGAACAGGGGGGGATTACAAAAGTTTTCCGGGGTTCATCAAGCCTTTCGGGTCCAGCGTGCTTTTGATGTGCCGCATCATTGATAACGCGACGGGGTCCATCCGACGCGCAAGTTCGTCGCGCTTTAAGACGCCAATACCATGTTCTGCAGAAATGGAGCCTTGATGGGCGACACATATATTGTGAACGACTTGCTCTAACTCTGGAAGACGATCCGCAAAATTATCAGCGTTTTTGAGGGGCGGGACGACATCGAAATGAATATTGCAATCGCCCAAATGGCCAAAAGCAACAATGCGCGCGCCGGGACAAGCCTTTTCAATCGCTTGTGTCGCTTCGGCCAGAAAACTGGGCAATTGGTGGATCGGCGCAGAAATATCACATTTGACGGCCGGGCCCTCTGGCTTCATCCCAGCCGATGCATTATGGCGCAGCGCCCAAAGCTGCGCAGATTGTGCCTCATTTTGCGCAATGGTGGCGTCCAAGATCAGCCCTTTGTTGAGGCCCGCTTCGAGAATGGTTTCGACTTGGTGTTGCAAGCCTTGTTGCCCGCCGGACGTAACTTCCATTAAGATTGACCATGGCGAAGCGGTGAGGGGCCAGCGATTGTCTGGGATATTTTTGACCACCAAATCCAGTGTTGATTGCGAGATCAATTCAAAACTGGAGACCATGCCGCCAGTTTCGCTTTGGGCAATGGCGAGAAGCTCTATGGCGGCTTGCGGGTCGCGGATGGTGGCAAAAGAAGTGACGCATTGCGTCGGGCGGGGGAAAAGCTTGAGAGTTGCCGCAGTGACAATGCCTAACGTGCCTTCGCCGCCAATGAACAAATGTTTCAGATCATACCCGGTATTATTTTTGCGCAATCCATGCAGCCCCCGCCAGATTTCGCCATTCGGTAAAACGGCCTCAAGCCCCAAAACCAAATCCCGCATATTACCATAACGCAGAACATTGACGCCGCCAGCATTGGAAGAAATAGTGCCGCCAATCTGGCATGTGCCTTCTGCACCGATGGATAAAGGAAAAAGACGGTCTTCTTCGTGCGCTAAGTTTTGCACTTCTTGCAATGTCATTCCCGCTTCAACAGTTATCGTATTGTTGAAAGCAGATATTTCCCGAACGGCCCGCATGCGCCGTGTGCTGATGAGAACGCCGCCAGCCGGGATCTGTCCGCCTACCAGACCTGTGTTCCCCCCTTGGGGTGTCATCGGCACATTATTTTCATAGCAAAGCCGCATCACTGCGGAAAGAGAGTCGACGGTTTTGGGGGCAAGGATGAGGTCGGCCACGCCGCGCCATCGCCCGCGCCATTCTTCCAACATAGGCGCAGCGTCCGCTGGCGCGATCACGCCATGGGGACCAGCAGCGGCTTCAAGTTTTTGTCGAAGCTCTAAAGATAAAGTCATTCTTGCGGAGCAGGCTCATTCGTAGCGGCGGCTGGTTTTTTGAAACGTAAAATAAAACGATCAGTCTTGCGGCGAACGGAAGGGTCAAAGACCAACTTCGTTTTGTCATCTGCCGGGTTCGCCAAAGCACCGCTTTTTGCGTCGAGCACCAAACCCGCCTCTTCAGCAAGGGCGATTACGATCGCTGGATCAATCCGGTGAGTGATGCCGCCTGTTGTCTTTGGTGCGCCTTTTGGAGCGGCATGATCAAGCGCGAGAAATGTGCCTCCCGGCTTCAGCACACGGAAGATTTCTTGATATGTTTTCTTGTCATCCCCAAACCCATCTGTCCCCGGAATTTCAAAGTAAAGTTCATGAGGCCCTAACATCCACGTAACGATATCAATGCTGCCTGAAACCGGTTCAAGATTGTCGAAAAGAGATTTCGTGGATGTCACATTTGCGAGTCGATTATTCGCGATCCGAGCCTGAATTTCGTCGCCAAGCCGATTGTCAAAAAAGGCCGGATTTTGCATCCAGACTTTGCCTGTCTCACCAACAGCACGGGAAAGAATTTCGGTGTAATATCCTGCGCCAGCTTCCAGCTCTAAAATGGTCATTCCCGGCTCAGCTTCCATGAAAGAGATAACTTTCATGGGACGACGTAAGGGATCATCTTCCAAATCTGCTTTAGGACGATCATTTGCCATTACGGCGTTGCGCGCAATGGCTTCAAAATCAGGTGCAGCAGGCTCTGACGGGTATTTTGGTGCGTCTTCCACAATTTCTAGCGGTTGAGCAGCATCAGCCGGGTTCGGCCCCGATTTTTTCTCACCACATGCTGCGAGGCAAGAGAAAAGAAGTAATGAAATCAGGGGTATATATTTTTTTGACATGAGATCCATTGGAGTTCCGCTAAAGAGCCATTTTATAATTAATCTATTGTGGGGACAATAGCTGGAATTGCCCAAAGGGGAAGGGGGGAGTTGGGAAAGTTTGGCTCAAACCCTACATATCTGCGCGGCAGAACGAGATAGATCGTGGCATTTGGGAAAATCGCTATAGCGTCCGTAATAGGGCTACTTTTTCGAAAATTTCGCCTTTTGCGGCGTCTCTCCTATATCTTCTTCAAGCTACAAAAAGGTCCTCTTATGTCATTTGCCCGCAAAGTCCTTTTGCCTCTTGCCGCTGTGTTTCAGATTGCGGGATCGTCCTTGCCGATGATTTTTGGCTGGGGGGAGACTGTTTCTGAACGATCAAATGCATTGAGCACGGCGATTGTGCCGGCGGGATGGGCGTTTTCCATTTGGGGGGTGATTTTTTTATGGTCATTGATTTTCGCAGGGTTCGCAGCGACTCGCTCAACTGACAAAGCGGGCTTGGCAGAAAAAGTCGCGTGGCCCGCAATTGGCGCCTATACGGCGAATGGGGTTTGGGGGCTTTATACGCCGATGTTTGGACTGGATATTTGGTCTGAAGTCATCATCGTCACAGGATTGTTCTGCGCTGTAACCGCGGCGCTTATTGCCGGTCGGGCATCGACCAAAACCAAAGCGGAAATTTTCTTGATCTCAATGCCAGTGGCATTGCTGGCTGGATGGCTGAGCGCGGCAGCTTTTGTGGGCGGTTCTTCCGTATTTTTAGGCCTCGGCGTTGCCATGACATTGCCTGTCTTGCTGGGTATTTTGGCCGCGGCAACTATTTTTGCCAGCGCCGTCTATTTTGCGGGGCCTTCCCGGATTTATTTGCTGCCAGTTATTTGGGGCTTGAGCGCCATTATCACCAAAAATTTGGATGGCGGCGAAATGATGATCGTCTATGGAGCTGGGGCAGCAATTGCTATCTTAGTCTTGCTTGGTGTCATGCCGCGTCGAAGGGCTTAAATTCAATCGTCAGTTTTGTCGGCTGCGGCGCGGGCCAATCGATCATTAATGGCAACGCCCAACCCTTTCACGGGAACAGGGGCAACATAGATATCGTGACCTAGAGCGTCCAATTGATGCAAATAGCTGAACAAATTTGCTGCTGCTTCTGTGAGGTCGCCTGCGGGGGATAGGTTCAAATCATGCGCGCCCGCGCCTTCAACCTCTCCAAACCCCAGAAAAACGCCGTCTTGATTTTTCGGTTTCGCCATCAATCTCACGCGCGTTTTTGGCGCATAATGACTGGTCATCATACCCGGCGCCTGGATTGCCTCATCCGATGAATGAGCATGTATCGCGACTTCGCCGATCACGTTTTCCAGTTTTTCAAGCGAGATCCCGCCGGGACGCAGCAATGTGACCTTGTCGTCTAAAACACTGACAATTGTTGATTCAACGCCAATTTCGCAAGGCCCGCCATCCAAGATCATATCCACCTTGTCGCCCAGGCCTGAGACAACATGTTCTGCCGTTGTTGGGCTAATCGCGCCTGAAGGATTGGCGCTTGGAGCGGCGAAGATGCTCCCAAATTTTTTGAGCAATAATCGGGCGACCGGGTGCGCGGGCGCGCGCAAGGCAATGGTGTCTAGCCCCGCTGAAACCAGATGCGACAATTGGCTTTCTGGCTTGCGCGGCAAAACCAGCGTCAGCGGGCCGGGCCAAAAGGCTTGCGCCAATTGCAACGCTTTTTGCGAAAATATAGCATGAGAGGCAGCGTCTTCTTTGGTCAAAACATGCACAATCAGCGGATTAAAACTGGGCCGTCCTTTGGCCTTGAAGATTTGTGCAACCGCAAGATCATTGGTCGCATCCGCCGCAAGCCCATAGACTGTTTCCGTGGGCACAGCCACAAGCCCGCCCCGCCGCAAAATATCGGCGGCGGCCTCAAGCATCTTGTCGTCTGGCCTGCGTTGGTTTGTCATCCCTTTTCTTAAGAGCACAACTGCTAAGAATGCTACTCTTTTATGAGGGCCATAGCTTATACTGGTCTTCAAATTAGGAGATTTTACCCATGACGTATAAAACACCAGTACGTGACATGCAGTTTGCCCTTTCTCATATGGCTGGCTTTGATCAGCTTGTTGAAGGCGGTGCCTATGAAGATTTATCACAAGATTTGGTTGCTGCTGTTCTGGAAGAGGCGGGGAAACTTTCAGATAATGTGATCGCCCCCCTCAATTGGCCAAGCGACCAACAAGGCGCGCGATTGGAAAATGGCCATGTGGTTACGAGCCCCGGCTTTAAAGAAGCGTATCAGCAATATGTCGAAGGCGGTTGGAACGGACTGGCGTTTCCGGCGGAATATGGCGGGCAGGGTCTGCCTCAAACCATGGCGCTGGCTGTTTCTGATTCTCTCTTTGCGGCCTGTATTGGTTTTTCCATGGGAACATGTTTGACCACAGGCGCCGTCAAAGCATTGCTCGCTCATGGCACGCCAGAGCAACGCGAATTATATCTACCCAAAATGGTCAGCGGGGAATGGACAGGCACCATGAACCTGACAGAAAGCCATGCTGGGTCAGATTTGTCTAATCTACGCACCAAGGCGACCCCAGTTGGAGATGGGCAATATAAAATTTCTGGCAATAAGATTTATATTTCTTATGGCGATCACGATTTATCTGAAAATATTTGTCATCTTGTTTTGGCGCGCACCCCCGGCGCACCAGAAGGCACAAGAGGTGTGTCGATGTTCCTTGTACCGAAGTTTCATGTGAACCCTGATGGATCACTGGGCGCGCGCAACGATGCGCATGTTACAGGGCTAGAACACAAAATGGGTCAACATGGCAGCCCAACTTGCTCCATGGCTTATGGGGAAAAAGGCGAATGTTATGGCACGTTGGTCGGCAAGGAAAATGAAGGCCTGAAAAACATGTTCGTCATGATGAATGCGGCGCGGATTGATGTTGGCATGCAGGCTGTTTCCGTTGGAGAGCGGGCCTTTCAGCATGCTTTAGATTTTGCGCAAGAGCGCAAACAAGGCCGCGCTTTCGGTATTAAGTCTGGCGATGCTGTACCAATTATTCAGCACCCGGATGTTCGTCGAAACTTATATATACAAAAAGCTCTTACGGAAGCATCCCGCGCCATGTGTTATGCCAATATGGTGAATTATGATCTGGCGCATACCGCAGACAGCGAAGATAAACGCAGCGCAGCGAAGGAGCGAGAAGAACTCCTGACCCCATTATCAAAATCTTTCTCTTCTGATCGTGCGAATGAAAGCACGTCGATCGGCGTTCAAATTTTTGGCGGGATGGGATTTGTCGAGGAGACGGGCGCAGCGCAACATATGCGGGATGTTCGGATTTGTGGTATTTATGAAGGTACAAACGGCATTCAGGCAATTGATTTGGTTGGGCGCAAACTCGGTATGGGAGGCGGCAAATTGGCGCGAGACTTTATCGAAGACGTGAAGGAAAACGCCGCAGCATTGCATGATACGTCTTCACCAGCCTTGCAGGCAATTTCAGCGCGGGTCAAAAAAAGCGCAGAACAATTATCTGATACAACTGACTGGATGGTCAGCGCTATGAGCAGTAATAACCCGAATGAAGGTCTGGCTGGGGCAACGCCGTATCAAGATCAATTTGGCTATGTCGCAGGGGCGCATTTTATGGCGAAAGGAGCTTTAGCGGCGGCGAAGGCTGCTGAAGCAGCTCAAGATGATGCGCCATATCTAAAATCCAAAGTGGCGCTTGCGCAATTTTATGCCGAGAATATTTTGCCAAGAGCAGAAGGATTAATGCCCTCGGTTGTCGCTGGGGCTGATACAGTTGCGCCGATTGATCCGGCACTGCTCACAGGCTAATCGAAGTTTTCGAGACACAAAAAAGACGGGGCATTTAGTCCCGTCTTTTTTATACGTTGCGGCGTAATTTTCTATTTGAAATCAGAAAAACGTGTTGTCCCGAAAGGTAATGTGCCCCCGTTAAACGTCGTATTAGAAATCGGGACACCATTAATCGTTTCGACAGGGACAATCGACTGATCTAGCTCAATTGCAGCTTCAGCCATATCTTTGGAAAAAGAAGCTGCCATGATTTTTTCATCATTAGTTTCATTTTGAACGGTCGCCTTAATGGCCGAAAGGGCATCAACAACATCTTGCAGCTCGCCAACAAAGATAGCGATATTTGCGTAGAAGTGATCATTCGTAACGCCGCCATCAAAAATGGCAGACCGGCCAACATTCACTCTATTATTGCCAATATCACGCAATGTGACGAACAGGGTGGAAAGGTTCAACTGGTTTACCTGGTTTGGACCAAGGGAGACGCCGGGCAAAAATGCATAAGTTTGCATACCAGAACATCGACCAGCAGGGTCGTTTTCAGAACAGCCAATTGGGCGGATGAAAAAGCCGGAATTTTCTCCTATGCTGACAGCCACAAGTGTTAAACCAGAATCTGTTTTGACAACGCGGGCCGGCACCCCTTTGATGGTTAGTAATGTGGCTAATTCTTCTGGAGATTTCTTGGTGAAAATTGGATTTGAGGGAACGCTCAAACCGCCGAGATTATTTTGAGCAACTGCTGAGCCAGAAGCCAAAAATGACAGCGCCAAAGCGCCAGCAGCGAACGCGGAAAGAATATTTTTTTTCATAATAACCCCATCTGTTTCCTCTTAGATGGCGTAATCATTTCAAGCGTGGTGCCCAGAGGCAAGCAAAAAGGCAAAAGTGCTCCATAAAACCGCTAAATCGCCCAATATGTCCCATAATTTATGTGATTTTTACCCTCAGACGTGATTATTAAGCCGCAATTAGACCTCCTGGTGCATCATGACTTTTTTGAAAATCGCCATTTTTTATGGCTCCTATTTATACATACCTTTTGTCATATTTGTCTTGTGGGGCATGACAAGAATTCAACATTGGGTGCCGCGGTTTTTGGGCGTTGGGGTGCTGGTTGCAGCAACATGTGTGGCGTATGGGCGTTTTGTTGAGCCGCGTATACTG
>CALLVA010000182.1 GCA_938010655.1 uncultured Parvularculaceae bacterium
CGAGACCCGGCCTGTGGGGGCAATGGATCATCTTGCTTGGGATGGCGCGCGTTCTTTTTCCCTCGGTGGGCGGCGCGACGGCGCGGTTCAAATATCTGGCGTGAATGTTTTCCCCGAGAAGATCGCAAGTATCATGGCCACACACGAAGATATTGTGGCCTGTAAACTCCGTATCGTGAGCAAAGCTGGCGCATTGGATCGACTTGTTGCAGATATAACGTTGCGAGAGGGAGTTTTGCCAGATGAAGATATGGCGTGGGCTGTCGATAATTGGTGTAGAATAAAATTGCGGCCGCCTGAGCGACCGCGCATTTATAATTTTACGACATAGTAGTAACGTGCGTTATCTGCCAGCAGATAAGCCAGTCGCTTTAGCAGAAGCTTGTCCTGCAATCGCTTGGAAGATTTCGTTTGAATCGCCAACTGTCGGTGTTGGCTCGCAATTAACAGTACAAGAATACGTCTCGCGATCCGCTCCTTTGTGCAAGACTAACATATTGCCAGTCGCAGATTGAACACGGACCATGACATTATCTAGCCGATTGCCTTCAAGGTCGTAGAAATAAATATTGGTCAAGCCAGGCGCTTTTGCATGCAAAAATATTTGCTCATTGCTCTGTACGGTTACATCAGCAATGCTTGGGTTGCCAATAACCACACTACTAATTGGTTTTGATAATTCAAATGCCCGCACTTGATCCATGGTCAACCATAGTTCACCTGCATTGGCTTTCGGGCTAACACTGACCGCCAATAAAATGGCGATGATCATTGGAAAGAGTTTATTTTTCATGGCTGATGCCTCTATAAAACTGAACTAAATTCGCTTTTAGAGCATAAATGTCAAAACTTGATTAAAGTTATGAGACAGCATTTTGTTTATGGCTTTACGAGGCATTAATACCCCTTATGCGAAATAGGGGCCTGAAATAATAATATTCACAGGAGCAAGTCATGTCAGCCTTAGCCGCGGAAAAAAGTGAATTAACTGTTAACGATCAACCATGCTTTTACTATTTGGATAGATGCCCTGTAATGAGGCTGCTTCCTGAAGATATGCGCAAGCAAATTGCAGAAGAGAGCGTATATCGAAAGCTAGAAGCTGGTGAAGTCCTTTATACGATAGGACAATATGATGTTTTTGAATGCTATCTTATTGTGGAAGGTTCTCTAAAGACAACATATGCGTGCCAAAATACTGGCGAGTTGAAAATTAAAAACTCTACCGTTGGTGATCTCATTGGTTTTGACTTAGGGATCGCAGATCAACAAAAAATCGCGGCGCGAATGGGGTTGGAAACAGATGATGCTTGTACACTTATATGTATAGAGACTGAGCAACTCGTGAATGCCTTTCTTGGTCATGAAGACAATATGAAGTCATTGATACATTATTATGCACAGCAATCTGTGAATGAATTTTCAAAAGAACTTCAAGGAGCGGTAGCCTCTAAGCGGGTTTATACAGTTTTGGCGGGATTAGCTGAAAATGATCCGGCTGATCCTGGTGTTTGGTCTATTCCTGAAATGCCGAAGCATCGTGAATTGGCAGAGCTATGTGGCGTTACAGACGTTGAGGCCGCTGAGGCTGTTGCTATGATTTTGCGTCAGGATATCGCGGAGCGGGCTTATCCCGGTTTGCTGATAAAAAATTTCGATGAATTGAAAAACATGAGTATGTAAAGAATAGTCAGTATGCTTAACGATATATTTACTATAAATAAAAAAACTTTCAATAAATTTTGAATATAAACTTTATGTTTACCAGAGATCGGTATGGTGGATACATGTTCGGCAGAAGATCGAGCTAAGCAAGTGTTAGTAACAGGAGTCAACCATGATTAAACTTATCAACCGTTTTGTTAAAGACGAAGAAGGCGCGACCGCAATTGAGTACGGTCTTATCGCAGCTCTTATCGCTGTAGCAGTGATCACATCACTTACAGCTGTAGGCGACCAACTTTCTACAAACTTCGACGAAATCAAAACAGAGATCGACCAAGCAGAAACAAGCGTAACTTAATTCGCTTACTGTTTATACAGATATTCTGAAAGGGGAGGCTTTATGCCTCCTCTTTTTTTGTGCTGTCTATTTTTGATGCAGCTAACTTCAAATTAACGCTGTTCTGATATTTGGGTATGGTTAGCAAATCTTGAAAGTCGACCAAATGTTATCTTATCTATTTTTGGCTATTTTACCTGCAGCGCTTCTTATCGCGAGTGTGAATGATATTATTGAAATGAAAATCCCAAATTGGATTTCATTAATGCTTATTTTGACATTTCCGTTTGCCGCAATTTATTTCCAATTATCTCTGGGTGAAATTGCCGCGTCGGTTTTATTGGGGCTAATTGTTCTGGCCGCAGGATTTACGCTTTTTGCCCTAAACCTTTTAGGGGGCGGAGACGCGAAACTGATTGCAGCCGTTGCCCCTTGGCTTGGTCTATCCGCTTTTGCGCAATTTGCCATATGGACAGTGATGGCAGGCGGCGCTTTGGCAATTTTGCTGATAATTTTTCGAAAAACACCGCCATATCCCGTTTATGCACACGCAAAATGGGTAATGAAGCTCCACAACGCAAAAGGGAAGATGCCTTATGGCGCTGCCATTGCTGTTGGGGGCTTATACGCGATGCCGCAAAGCATTTTATTCGCAAGCGTCATCTAAGTTTTCGAAGTTAACTTAGTTTTGAGAGTTTTGAGGCACAGTCGAAGAAATCGAAAAGTGTGTCTGAGTGACAGAATACAGGCAGGTGTAATGTGAATATGGGTCGAATTATTTTATTGGTTATCACTTTAGCTGCAGGTGGAGGAGCGTTTTTCCTCTTCGCATCTGGAGGAAGTGATACACAAACGACGGTAACACAGGTTGTCCCGAAGGATAGCGGTGTGGAGACTGTTTTGGTGTTGGTTGCAGATAAAGATTTTGCCCGTGGCGAAGTTATGGACTCTGTCGCAACAAAATGGGTCAAGTGGCCAAAGAAAAACTTGCCAGAATTTGTCGTCACAGAAGACAATAAAGAGTTTTTTGACACTCTGGGAACAGCACGTGCGCGCAATGTTATTGCCAAAGGTGAAGTAATCCATGAAGGCCGTCTATTACGTCATGGCGACAGAGGCATGTTATCTGCCTTATTATCGCCTGGCATGAAAGCGGCAACGTTTGATGTTACATCAGAGCAATCAGGTGGTGGGTTCATTCTGCCAGGAGATAAAGTCGATCTTCTTGTCACCAGAGATTTTAACAATCGTCAAACCGGTGAGCGTATTAAGAAGACTGAAATTCTATATTCAAACGTTCGCGTTTTAGCGATCGATCAGGCTTTAGGGGCTGTTGAAGGCGGCGCGGCGATTGTCGGTCGAACAGCAACACTCGAATTAGCGCCACATCAGGTGGAAGAATTCATCAATGCACGCGAAAGTCACATGTTGACGATGGCATTGCGTAGTGTGTTCACACCTGAAAATGCGGAAGAACTACAACAAGAAATTAAACCTCAGGAAGTCGTTGTCATTCGTTACGGTTCGTAAAACGGCATAAGCAAGAACGTACTAATTTTGGGGAAATAAGGGTCAGTCATGTTAAAGATTAAATCTACAGTTGGGCGTTTAGCCGCAATATCACTCGCAGGAGCGGTTTGTTTTGGTGGCTTTATGGTCGACAGTGTCGCTTCGGCTCAAGCAGATCGTGTGCGGATTACATCCGGTGGCGATGGTCAAGAATCACGTAGCTTGTTGTTGCCAGTTGGCAAAGCAGTCATCGTTGAATTGCCAGCAGATGCAGCAGATGTCATCGTGTCCAATCCAGAAATGGTTGATGCAGTCATTCGGACACCGCGCCGTGTATATCTTTTAGGTATGCAAACCGGTCAGGCAAATGCCTTCTTCTTCGACAAGCGTGGACGTCAGATCATTAATCTTGAGATGCGTGTTGAAAATGATGTTTCTGCCCTGACAGATCTATATGAACGTCTCTTGCCAAGCGCTAGAATTACGGCAGAATCTATAAATGATAGCGTTATTCTGCGCGGCTCTGTGGATACTGCGGCGGAAGCTAATTCTGCGAAAAATATTGCAGCGAAATTCACGCAAGACGAAAATAATGTGATCAATATGATCTCTGTTCGTCAGCGTAGCCAAGTGATGATGAATGTAAGAATCGTGGAAATGCGTCGCCGGCTTGTGAAACAGCTTGGCATTAATACAACAGGCGCAGGACGGATCAACGATTCAGCTGTAGAGTTTGCCTTGTTGAACTCATTCTCTATTTCCGGTGGTCCTTTGGGCGGCTTAAGTTCAGGCATTACGACACCTGGCGTTGAAGACATTACGACACTTGATTTTGGCCTGCAAATGTTTGAGCAAGCTGGTCTGGTGAAAGTTTTGGCACAGCCTAACCTCACCGCAGTATCTGGCGAAGCGGCGAGCTTCCTTGCTGGTGGTGAATTCCCCGTACCAGTTGGGAGCGCATTGGGTCAGGTTGCGGTTGAATTTAAGAAGTTTGGTGTATCGCTTGATTTTACACCCGTCGTCTTATCAAAAGGCATGATTAATCTGAAAATTAAAACTGAGGTAAGTGATGTATCACTGACAAATGGTTTAACGATCGGATCAAACTCAGTCGTCAATGATGATACAGGTGTTGAAGAAAACTTTAGTGGCTTCATTATTCCAGGTTTGACGGTTCGCCGTGCTGATACAACCATCGAGCTTCCTTCTGGCGGATCAATGGCTATTGCAGGTCTATTGCAAGAAGATATTCAAACCGCTGTTGAAGGGTTACCTGGTCTCAAAGATATGCCGGTCTTGGGTCAGTTGTTCCGCAGTAATGAATTTGAGCGTCAGGAAACTGAACTTGTCATCATCGTAACACCATATTTGGTTGAGCCAACGCATTTGAGCAATCTTACGGATCCAGCTGAAGGATATGCGGCGCCGAATGATGCAGAAATGATTTTATTGGGGAGCCTGCACGCCAGATATGGTTTGCCTGCCCCCGGCACAAGAGGCGCCAGTTTACAAGGCCCTGTTGGCTTCATTCTAGATTAATCCGTGCAGAGAGTTGAGAGTATTATCATGAAAACGACTTATTCCATTTTAGTCATCGGGCTAGCCTCCCTCGCGGCCACATCTTGCAACACGATTGGTAACGGTCCTGAGCAAGCGCGCGAAGCAAGCGAACGTCACCCGATTTCTGTTGATCAGCAAACAGTCACAATGACAATTGCAGTTGATCCTTCGTTGAATGAATTATCCAATGTTGATAAGGCGCGGTTACGCTCTCTTATTCATACATATACAGCAAAAGGGCATGGTCCCATTACGGTTACAGCGCCTTCCGGCAGCTCTGGCGGCGATGTGATTGGCCAAGAAGTTGCTGCGGATGTTCGAAAAGAGCTACATGCTTTGGGGCTGAACTGGTCTCAAATTGAAGGGGCGACCTATCGCGTTTCTGCTGCGGCAGAAAGCATGGATGTGGTTGTTTCCTTTTCAAATTATGTGGCAACACCAAGCGCATGTGGCGATTGGGGCGGGGAAGTAACAAACCGTTTTCTGAACAGACCATCTAATAATTTTGGATGCGCAACACAAAACAATTTAGCGGTAATGATATCCGATCCACGGGATCTTGTTGCCCCGCAAGACTTTGATGCACCAGATGCAGGCCGTCGTGATACTGTGATTGATCTTTATCGCGCTGGTGAAGCTACTTCTTCTGCTACCGAAAGCAATGAAGAGAGCACGAGCGATCTCTAAGTCAAGAATTTTGGAGCATATGACATGAATACGCAAGCAGACGAAAAATTTGATTTTGACGATGAGATTGAGTTCTCAGAAGCAGAACTGGCAGAAATTGAATCTTTATCTTTGGATGATGATATTGATCTTGATTTAGACGACGATGATTTTGAACTCGAGTTGAGTGAAGATGAGTTGGAAGCTCTGGGTGAAGAGTTTTGGAACGGTAATGAGGTGCATGAAGATGCCTCTACACCAGATCTTTCAGCCAATGCACCTGAGCAACAGGCGCAAACCGCTTTAGAAACTGTGTCTGAAGATAACTTAGTATCTGAGGCTGAAACTGTTTTTGATGAAATCGTTGAAGCAACACCAAGCGCAAACGATCTTCCTGAGGCGATTTCTGAAGCCGTTGAAGATATGCCACCAGTGTCCGAGCCTTTTGATGACGACGCAATGGCAGGCGGCGACATGTTAGCGCCAGCTATTGTTGCACCAGCGGCCGTATCTGCGGTTGCCGATCATACAATCGAAGATGAGGAAGATGATCAAGAAACAGAATATGATCATCGCCCCGTGCCACGCATTAATATTCATGCATTTTGTGAAACAGATGCTTTTAGCAATCTAGTTGAAAACGCATCAACGGATCGTCGCCTTTTAAAAGCCCATTTGACTATTCAAATGGGGGGCGCTTCCAAAGCGGCTGATTATTTCACTGAAAGTGCGACACCGCATTTGATTATTCTGGAAATAAAAACAGCAGGGCCAGAGCTTGATCAAGCTTTGATGGGACTGGCTGAAGTTTGCGACCCAAGCACAAAAGTGATTATTGTTGGCCCGGTCAATGATATTCGTCTTTATCGTGATCTTATGGCAAAAGGCATTAGTGATTACATTGTTAATCCACGTCGCCCAGTTCAATTGATTAGATCAATTTCGTCTATTTTCACAGATCCATCTGCGCCCCCAATTGGTCGCAACGTGGCTTTCGTGGGAACACGAGGCGGGGTTGGGTCTTCCACGATTTGTCATAATGTTGCCTGGTCTATTGCTGAGCAATTGCAAAGCGATACAGTCCTGGTTGATTTGGACTTGCCTTTCGGCACGGCTGCGCTTGATTTTGAGCAAGATCCTTCACAAGGATTGGCAGAAGCACTTGCAGCACCGGAGCGGTTGGATGATGTTCTTTTGGAGCGCTTGCTTCAGAAGTGTACGGATCGCCTGAGCTTGTTTACGGCGCCAAATATGTTGGATCGGGATTATGATCTCCCAACAGAGAGCTTTGAAGCTGTGCTTGATATTGTGCGGACATCAGCTCCAAATATTATCATTGACCTTCCTCATGTTTGGACAGGTTGGGCGCAACACGTCTTGCGCACCGCTGATGATATTGTTGTTGTGGCGACGCCAGATTTAGCGTCTTTCCGTAACACAAAAGCGCTTTTCGAAAGCATCACTCAGATGCGCGGGAATGATCAACTGCCTTACTTGCTTTTGAACCAAACAGACGTGCCAAAACGTCCAGAGGTTCCGGCAGAGCAGTTTGAATCTGATCTTGGTGTGAAACCATTTGATACAGTGACTTGGGATCCGCAAATTTTCGGATTGGCCACCACCAACGGTGAATCAATTTTCGAAGTCGGTCCAAAGAGCGATGCAAGCTTGGCGATTAATCGTCTTGCCCGGACATTGCTTGGGTTGGATGCGGAAGAAACAAAGCAAGCTAAATTTAGCTTGAAATCACTTCTTGGGAAGAAATAAGGGGGTCCCATGTTTGGGAAGCGTAACGAACAGGCAGCCGCTCCGGCTCTAAAGCCAGCGGCGAAGCCAGCACAAAAAGCGGCTCCGAAAGCCAAAACTGAAGCGGCAGATCCTCCTCCACAGGTGACATCGTCTCCTCGGGAATCTGCGCCGCCTGTTTCGGACCCTAAAAAAGCGGCTGAGGCTAATGCCAAATCCGAAGGGTATTACAAAACCAAAACAACGATCT
Organism: uncultured Parvularculaceae bacterium; assembly: GCA_938010655.1. Taxonomy (GTDB): domain Bacteria; phylum Pseudomonadota; class Alphaproteobacteria; order Caulobacterales; family Parvularculaceae; genus CALLVA01. The sequence goes on from CALLVA010000182.1 coordinate 7,734, forward strand.
TCAATGCGCTGATTGATACGATTGATCTATCGCAATTGGCTCAGCTTGATGTTGAGTCCGCTGCTGAAGAAATTCGCGATATTGTGAATGAGATTATCTCAATCAAAAACATGCAAATGTCGATTTCCGAGCAAGAAGCCTTGCTTCAGGATATTTGTAACGACGTATTGGGATATGGTCCTCTTGAGCCCTTATTGGCGCGTGATGATATTGCCGATATCATGGTCAATGGCGCAAGTCGTGTTTTCATCGAGGTCAACGGTAAGATTGAATTGACCAGCGTGCGGTTTAGAGACAATGCGCAACTGATGAATATTTGTCAGCGTATTGTGAGCCAAGTTGGTCGCCGGGTTGATGAAGCCAGTCCAATTTGTGACGCGCGTTTGCCAGATGGTTCTCGTGTGAACGTTATCGCGCCACCATTGGCGATTGATGGCGCTGCTTTGACAATTCGTAAGTTTAAAAAAGACAAGCTTACTATTCATGATCTTGTAAATTGGAAATCAATTTCACCAGAAGGCGCGCAAGTGCTTGAAGTTGTGGGTCAGGCCCGGGTGAACACATTGATCTCCGGCGGTACAGGTTCAGGTAAAACAACATTGCTCAACTGTATGACATCTTTCATTGATGAAGATGAGCGCGTGATTACATGCGAAGACGCAGCGGAACTTCAATTGCAGCAACCGCATGTTGTACGTCTGGAAACAAGACCGCCAAACCTTGAAGGTCAAGGTGAAGTTACAATGCGTGACCTTGTGAAAAACTGCTTGCGGATGCGTCCTGAACGGATCATCGTGGGTGAGGTGCGTGGCCCGGAGGCGTTTGACCTTTTGCAGGCCATGAACACAGGCCACGATGGTTCTATGGGAACGCTGCACGCCAACTCTCCAAGAGAAGCCTTAGCGCGTCTTGAATCCATGATTACAATGGGGGGCTATGGTCTACCATCAAAAACAATCCGGGATATGATTGTTGGGTCTGTGAACGTGATTATTCAAGCGGCGCGTCTGCGCGATGGATCGCGGCGTATTACACATGTAACCGAAATTCTCGGTACAGAAGGTGATACGATCATTACGCAAGATCTATTTGTCTATGAAATGGTTGGTGAAGATGCTGATGGCAAAATCATCGGTAAACATAAATCAACTGGTATCGCCCGTCCTGCTTTCTGGGATCGTGCCAAATATTACAACTTGCATGCGAAGCTCGCTGAAGCTTTGGATGCTGCTTCCGATAGTTAAGATTTAAGAAAATAGGGCGAGTGCCAAAATGGATTCAAAAACGATAATGATGATCGTGTTGGGCGTCGTGTCTGTCGCCTCGCTGATGTTTGTCTTTTTGGCTCCAACGCAAAAAGACAAAGCGGCCAAAAGAGCATCGCGTCTGACAAATAAGACGGTGGACGCAAAAGGCGGCGGCGCAAATGCCGATAGCGGTAAAGACCGTCGTAAAGCGGTTGCTGATAGTCTTAAGAAGATTGAAGATCGCAATAAAGAACATGCGAAAAAACAAAAACTGACATTGGAGCAACGCATTGCCCAAGCTGGTATGAACTTCAATGAAAAGCAGTTCTATATAGGATCGGTTATTTGCGGCATCGTGTTCTTAGCCATTGGGTTAATCACACGTCAAAACCTGGCTGTAACTGGGTTGATGGGTGTGGTTGGTGTCATCGGTGTACCAAACTGGTTTTTATCACATTTGCGTAAGCGCCGGCAGGGTAAGTTCGTTCTCGAATTTTCAAATGCGATTGAAGTGATCGTCCGGGGTGTGAAATCTGGTTTGCCTGTGAACGAATGTTTGAAAATGATCGCGCGTGATGCACAAGAGCCTGTGAGAACAGAATTTCATTTGCTTACTGAAGGTATTCGCGTTGGCTTATCTCTAGAACAATCCCTTGATCGTATGTATGAGCGTATGCCGATTAATGAAGTTAAGTTCTATTCAATCGTTTTGCTCATTCAACAACAAACAGGTGGTAACTTGGCGGAAGCCCTGGGTAACCTCTCTGGCGTGTTGCGGAATAGAAAAATGATGCTCGGTAAAATTGCTGCGCTTTCTATGGAAGCAAAAGCGTCCGCTGTTATTCTTGGTGCATTGCCATTTGTTGTGGCGGGTTTGGTTCACATGTCCGCACCGGATTATTTGCAGCCTCTTCTTACGACCAGTGAGGGGAATATGATTTTGATCGGAGCCGGCATTTGGATGAGTATCGGTATCTTCGTTATGCGCTCCATGATTCAAATTAAGGTTTAGGAAGTCACATGCTAGAAACACTCACAAGCCGTGAATTTTGGGTTGGCTCACTTGCCTGCGTTGCCGCGATGGCAGCTGTCCTGACGGTCTTAGGGCCTATGTTTAAGCAAGACCCGATGAAGGTTCGCTTGAAGCGGGTCTCTGACCATAAAGAAAAACTTCGTGCGGCTCATAAGGAAACGTTGAAACAGCGTGGCGCTGGGTTGCGGAACGAAAACGCTAAAGGCGTTGGCCGAGACGTTGTGCAACAGCTTAAATTGCTAGAATTGTTTGACGCGAAAAGCGCTGGTAAAAAATTAGCACAAGCAGGGATGCGCGGCGAAAAGCCAGTATTCACTTTCATGCTAGCGCGGTTGGGCATGCCTTTCGTCGTTGGCATTGGCACGCTATTTTATATGTATGTGCTCAAAGTTGGTGATTTTGGGAGCTTTATGCGTCTGGCAATTTCAATTGGCGGATTCGGGATTGGCTTCTACCTTCCAAATGTTTGGGTGACGAATAAGATCACGAAGCGTCAACAAAAAATCCAACTGGCTTTTCCAGATAGTCTCGACCTACTCTTGATTTGTGTTGAATCAGGTATGTCAATTGAAGCGGCTTTGCAAAAAGTGTCAGAAGAAGTTGGGGCCAATTGTCCTGAGCTTTCTGAGGAACTTGGCCTGACGACGGCGGAACTTTCCTACCTTCAAGACCGAAAAGATGCTTATTCCAATTTGGGTGAACGTACAGGTATTGATGGGGTGAAGGCGGTTGTAACTGCGCTGATCCAATCAGAAGTTTATGGTACGCCTGTTGGGGCTGCTCTTCGGGTGATGGCTGCTGAGAACCGGGAGTTGCGGATGCAAGCCGCGGAGAAGAAAGCGGCAGCTCTGCCACCAAAACTGACAGTGCCTATGATTTTGTTCAATCTGCCCGTTCTGTTCTGCGTAATTCTTGGCCCAGCTATGCTCCGCGTCTTCGGCATTGCTGAATAGATCTTACAGACATAGACTTTATGAATAACGCGCTGGGCATGCCTGGCGCGTTTTTATTTGATGTGGGTGAATAGATTGTGGCGCGTCAGAAAAGAGTAGACACTCATTGCGAGATACAGTGGAGGGCATACTCTAAAACACAATACTGTTTGAGAGTAGCCAGGGGAGTGCTGATGATATGGCGCTAACACTTTAGCTTACTGAGCGGCGTAAAGAGATGCGTTTCTGGGGGTGTTCTAAAGAGGCGTGCAGTCTCATATTGGTGAAGAGCCTTCCAAACCTCTCACTCTCCTTTAGGATATATCATTGAAGAAGGTGCTGTCTTCTTAAGCGATCAAGGTCAGATGTCTTATGCACTCATACTGAAGACGTGAGAGCAAAATGTGATGAGGCGTCACTTTTCTGAATAGCGCAAATGGATCGTGGGCTTTGCAGAGTTCTTCCCCTGAGGATCTACTTATTTTGCACTGGATTAGTACGTGCACAATGCGTGCGCGCGCGTGTGCGTGTGCGAGGCGAGCAAGGGGTTGGGGAAAGGCCTAAAATACAAACAAAAGCGCCGCTTCTCGAAAGAAGCGGCGCTTTATGTAAGATACGTAAGCGGATT
>CALLVA010000183.1 GCA_938010655.1 uncultured Parvularculaceae bacterium
ATGAAGACGAGACAGGATAGAGGCATCTTTCGCCGCAGGGATGCGAAATGTAATCATCGCATCTCTGATCTTTCGAGGGGCAAAAAATGTTTAAAAAGAAGGTCAGAGGGGCTATGCGCCAGTCTCGTCCCCTTCTCCCAAGACATTGCCGGTTTCACGTACCAAATCATAAAACCCATCAATACCAGCACTGGTGGACATCACCTCACCTGTCTCATGATCCACAAGAGCAAAAGCGGGGAGTTTGTCTGTTGTTTCAAAAGTAGCCGTGCAGGCTTTAGCATAAGTATCGCCATCGGTGCAATTTGCGGATTTCAGGGTCAGTTGCACCTGCGTGGACATGACATGCCGCTCCCACAAGGGAAGGTGGCCTTTGCGCCATGTGGTACATTCAATACAGTCCGTTGCACCAAAATAAACAATTTCATATTGATCATAGGTGGGGGCTGTCGTGAGTTGCTCAGCAGTATGCAGCTCAAGCGGTGGTCCGAACGGTCCATCGTCCCCTTTATGGACAAAACCGGCCATCAACACCGCAACACTCAAAGCAGCAGCAGCGCCATAATGAATGGTTTTCACTTTTTTGACCCAAGCTCTCAGGCCATGTTTTTTTGTTTTCAACACAATTTCAGTATCCGAAAAAGATCGCATGTATCAGCCCTCTCTTTTCCCCAGCATCTTCATAAATACAGAAGAAATCCTGACGATTCTTAAAAGAGGGAGAGTCAATTTGAGGCAAATTTAATGAAAAATGATCTTAAAGGAGCGGTTTGCCCGGGGCAGCATCTGGCGCACGTAGATAAATGGCATCAGGCGGGTTTTGGATAGGGTTAAGCTTTGCGCCAATACGCGCGATAACAGAAGGAGAGGGCTGGTCGAGAAGCGCCGTTGCAGTCGGATAGACCAGCGATGCGCCGCTCCCGGCCCAAACCATATCCTTCAGCGGCGCTATATTTTCAAATTGCTGGGCAATTTTTTCCGGGCTTTCAATAAGCGGTGCGGTTAGTGGCTTATCGCCTTCAAAAGCTTGAGCATAGACTTGGCCGCGCCGCGCATCTATGGCCACAGCTTTTAGGGGGGTGTCAGGTAATTCTGCGGCAAGTCCTTGCAGGGTTGTCACGCCAACCACATCAAGTTTTTGGCCTATCGCCAAGCCTCTGGCAAAAGCAATGCCGACGCGCACCCCGGTGAAAGAACCTGGACCGATGGTAACCGCTACTCTGTCGAGGTCCGCCACTTGGACTTTTGCAGCTTTGAGAGTGTCTGCCACGAGCGGCGCAATTTTTTCCGCATGGCCTCTTGCCAGATCAAGCCGCGTCGTCGCGACAACGCTATCGCCGTCCAACAGCGCCACACTGCAAGATTGGAGGCAGGTATCAATCGCTAAAATATGCATGGGGCAATTCCCTCACGATGCTCAATTTCATCAGCACGCGGAACCGAGAGCTGCCCCTAAGGGATATTAGGGACTTAGTCTTTCTCGTACCGGAAACCAAGTTCAATGGTGACTTGATAATAAGAGACTTTGCCATCTTCAATATAACCGCGGGTTGAGATGACTTCGAACCAATTCATATTTTTGATCGATTTACGTGCAGTGGCCAGCGCAGTTTCGATCGCGTCTTCAATAGATTTTTCGGACGTACCAACAATTTTAGAAACGGAATAAGTGTTCGCCATGAGGGGCTCCTTTTGCTTGGGTTAAAATTCAAATTAGGCAGGGATTTTTACATCACCGCTTCGACGGAAGTAACTTCCGGCACATAATGTTTTAGCATATTTTCAATACCCGATTTCAACGTCATGGTTGAAGAAGGGCAGCCCGCACAAGCGCCGCGCATGGAAAGATAAACGATCCCGTCGCCAGGCACATATTTATGAAACACAATGTCACCGCCATCTGCCGCAACAGCTGGGCGCACGCGCGTATCTATCAACTCAATGATTTGTTCAACAATCTCTTTGGTCTCGCCCTCATAATCATCAAGACTATCTGGCGCGACAGCGTCTTGGGCTTCTTTATTCAAGATCGGGAGGCCAGCAGACAAGTAATCTGCAATCGCGCCCAATATCGCCGGGTTGATGTGTCTCCATTCAACGGCAGGCGTTTTCGTGACGGTCAAAAAATCCCCGCCAAGAAATACACCCATTACGCCATCTACATCAAACAGCGCTTGGACCAAGGGCGATGTTTCGGCGCTTTCCGGGGTGGGGAAATCAAGCCCCATAGTGCCAGCCCCCAAAACGTCTTGTCCTGGCAAATATTTCATGGATTGCGGGTTGGGGGTGTCTTCAGTTTGAATAAACATTTCTGGCGTATCCGTTTTTGCGCTTTCTAAAATTCTATATGGCGTTAAGCGCGGACGAAAACAAGGAAATCGGCCTCTTTCTATAATAGAGGGTCTTGCGCAAAGGGGGCGGCTATGGCTTTGCTAGGCAAAACACAGATAGGCACGATATCAAGTGCAATAAGACCGAGCGGTCAGGGAAGAAAAACATGGCATCGACGACAGATACAAAGACCAAAGTGACCGACGAAGAAGCTCTTCTTTTTCATAAGAGCGGCAAACCCGGCAAGCTCGAGATCAATGCGACGAAGCCGATGGCCACGCAAAGAGATTTGTCCCTAGCCTATTCTCCGGGCGTCGCCGTGCCAGTAGAGCATATCGCTAAAGACCCTGATTTGGCGTATGATTATACATCCAAAGGCAATATGGTTGCTGTCATATCAAATGGCACAGCGATTTTGGGGCTGGGTAATTTGGGCGCGTTGGCGTCTAAGCCTGTGATGGAGGGGAAGGCTGTTCTCTTTAAGCGTTTTGCTGACATTGATTCAGTTGACCTAGAAGTCGATACAGAAGACCCAGAAGCCTTTATCAATTGCGTCAAATATCTGGGCCCTGCTTTTGGCGGGATTAATTTGGAAGATATTAAAGCCCCTGAAAGTTTCATTATTGAGCAAAAGCTCAAAGAAATAATGGATATCCCTGTTTTCCATGATGATCAGCACGGGACAGCGATTATTGCCGCCGCTGGTTTGCTGAATGCGTTGGAAATTACCGGGAAAAATATCAAAGATATTAAAGTGGCGGTATCGGGCGCAGGGTCTTCTGCGCTTTCTGTGATTGGGTTGATCAAGGCAATGGGGTTGCCCCATGAAAACGCGTTGATCTGTGACAGCAAAGGTGTTTTGTTTCAAGGCCGTGAAGGGCTTGGTCAATGGGCTTCTGCGCATGCGGTGGCGACGGAAAAACGTAGCCTTGCAGAGGCAATGACAGGCGCAGATGTGGTGATCGGTCTTTCTGTCGGCGGCGCGATTACGCAAGACATGGTCAAATCCATGGCGCCTAATCCAATTATTTTTGCAATGGCAAACCCCACGCCGGAAATTACACCAGAAGAAATTGAAGCTGTCCGAGATGATGCGATCATTGCCACAGGGCGGTCTGACTATCCAAACCAAGTCAATAACGTCCTTGGTTTCCCCTATATCTTTCGGGGTGCCTTAGATGTCCGTGCCAAGACGATTAATGAGGCAATGAAAATTGCTTGCGCCAGAGCTTTGGCAGACCTAGCCAAGGAAGATGTGCCTGATGAAGTGGCAGCGGCATATGGCAAAAGGCTTGTTTTTGGGAAGGGATATATTATTCCAACACCATTTGACCCAAGATTGATCAGCCGTATCCCGCCTGCTGTTGCGCAAGCGGCCATGGATACGGGCGTTGCGCGCAAACCTATCGAAGATATGAACGCATATGAGTTGACGCTGGAAGCTCGTCTCGATCCCTCTGCCTCGTTCATGCAGAAAGCCTATGCAACAGTGCGTTCATCGCCATCCAAAAAGATTGTCTTTGCAGAGGGCGAAGAAGAATCCGTTATTCGCGCGGCTTATTCGTTCCATCAACAAGAATTGGGCGAAGCTATTTTGGTGGGCCGGGAAGACCGCATTCGGGCCCAGTTAAGTCGTTTAAAAATTACAGAAAACCCGGATATAAAAATCTATAATGCAGCCGTTTCGAAACGGCGTGATGCGTATACAGAATTTCTCTACAATAGAATTCAACGTGATGGGTATCTATATCGAGATTGCCAGCGCCTGATTAATAATGACCGGAACGTGTTTAGCGCCACCTTGCTAGCGATGGGTAAGGCTGATGGTATGGTGACGGGGGTGACACGGAACTATAGTGTCGCTTTAGAAAATATTCGCCTTGCCTTGGGGCCGCGCCCGGGTGAGCGTGTGATTGGGGTGTCAGCTATATTAGCAAAAGGCCGCCCCATATTTATGGCAGATACAACAATTACAGAATTACCAGAATCTGAAGAGCTGGCAGATATTGCGGTGCAAACAGCACATGCCGTACGCTCCCTTGGGTTTACGCCAAAAGTGGCTTTTCTATCTTATTCTAATTTTGGTAATCCGCGTACATATCATGCAAAACGAGTGGCGGAAGCGGTTCGAATTTTGGATGAGCGCAAAGGGGTTGATTTTGAATATGAAGGCGAAATGACGCCGCGTATGGCATTGAATGAAGATTTGCGAAACATCTTTCCTTTTTCACGCTTAACTGGCGAAGCCAATGTGCTGATCACGCCGGGCATTCATTCTGGTAGTGTTTCGACAAAGCTCTTATCAGAACTTGGCGGCGCGACAGTGATCGGACCATTGTTGATTGGTCTCGAGCGGCCTGTGCAAATATTGCAAACAGGTTCGAATGTTCAAGATATTGTGACTTTGGCAGCGATGGCTGCATATGAAATGGATAGTGAACACCGGGCTTGGGCTGATCAAGTCTAGTGTTTTGAACTCTATGTTTTGCGAAAATGTTTTGCGTTGCCGATAGCGAGTTTTTCAACATAGCTGCGGGGGAGGCGCATTGCGGCCCAGACGATGAGTTTATAAATTGTACCGGGTACATAGACGGTTTTGTTTTTTTCAACCGCCGATAAAGCGCCGTCTATGGTGCTTCTTGTGTTCATCAACATCCATTTGGGTAGTTTGTTTAATTTGTCCCGGGTCTTATTCACATCATGAAATTCTGTTTTGGTAAAGCCAGGGCACAGCGCCATTACATGAATGCCGTGAGGCGTTCCTTCCGCAGCAAGTGCTTGAGAAAAGCTGACGAGAAATGCTTTTGACGGACCATAAAGCGTATGACCTTTTGAAGGTGGTACGAGGCCCGCGACGGAAGATACATTAATAATCCGTCCCCATTTGTCTTCGATCATCGCTGGCATTACCATATGCGCTAGCTCGGCGTAACTTGTGACCATCAGTTGCAAATAGTCCTGATGTTCTTTCCAGGGCCGGGTGATATATTCCCCGGTGAGGCCGAAGCCAGCATTATTAATCAATATGCTGATGGAAATATTTTCTTCTGATAGTTTTTCTTTAATGCGGGCAGGCGTGTCTGTGTCCGATAGATCTCCCTCGATCACTAACATCTTGCCGCCATGGCCCCGCAGGTCTTCTGCAAGCGTTTCAAGCTTATTGCCGCGCCGCGCCACCATTACAATATTCGCGCCGCGCCGCGCTAGCTGACGGGTGAATTCCTCGCCAATGCCAGCAGAATCTCCTGTCACCAGCGCCCATAACCCTCGATATTCCATGTTCATGCTCTCCAATTTGTTCCGATTTGAAACAAATGCCAAAGGCTATTCACAAAAATCATGCAAACGAGAGACCAGCTTCCCAAAAGGATGCAGCACGCATGAATGA
>CALLVA010000184.1 GCA_938010655.1 uncultured Parvularculaceae bacterium
AGCAAAATTGGATTCATTGAGTTCAATTATAAATACATCGCCTGAATTAGCGGCAGCAGCAATTAAATTGCGGTCTGATGTCGAGTTTCAACAATTGGTCGCGCTCTATTCAGAAAAAATCGTCGATCTAACAGAAAAGCGATATCAGTTTGGCGAAAACCATCCTTTAAGAGTTGCGTTAGAAAAAGATACAAAAGCACTATCTTCGCGCATAGCCTCAAAAGGCGCATCGGTCACCGGGCTTCCTGCAGACGAAATCCTAAGCCTCGTCGAAATGTCGACCTCAGATGTACAGGCGCAAAAATTGAATGATCTATTGTCATTTTCAATTGATAAAGCAGGCCTTGAATCTGAACTGGATATGATCAGCCAGCAAATTGACACTCAAAAAGCGAAGATTAAAGACCTCATTGGCACAGCTTCAGCTTTAGATGATTTGCAACGCGATCATCAAGTTGCTGAAGCGATTTTTTCATCTGCGATTGCCCGCAATGACACTAGCCGCTCAGATATTTTCACGGCCTATCCGCTCATTCAGATGATCGAACCGCCAAGTATTCCAACGGAGCCTAGCAATCCATCATTCAAGCTAACTGTCGCCCTTTGTATTATGGCCACGATTTGTATTTTGATGGCTTTCACACTTGCATGGTTGCGCCGTCCTTTAATCGAAAGTGTCTTCCGGGGGATCAATGCAAAATCTTAATTTTATAGAAAAGATATTGTTCAAAACTATTGTTTTGACATGGGTCTTCTATCTATTCGGCGCTTTATATGTTGTCGGCCCAGTCTTAGGGTGGAGCGTGGCTGGTATTGCTTTTGGCTCTTTTTACCTTGGCGACAAGGCGATCAAAGCTTCGAAGATGTATAATGATATTCCGATCGGCGTATGGATTTGGACAATTTCTATGCTTGGTATGTTAGTCGTTCTTTGGATTGGTCATACAACGAATGGGCTTGGCGTCCCAGCTACGATCAAGTCTACCATTGGTTGGGCTAAGGGGTGGGCTTTGTTTCCTATTTTTATCTTTATAGGGACAACTTTTAAAATTAATCGCGAGGTGATCATTCGCGCATATTGTGTGCTGGGCCTAACTACCTTGATATTGTCCCCAATATTCTTAGCCGCTCCTTTTATTGGATTGCCAGAAAAACTATATGTTTCTCCTCTAAAAGTCGTTGGCGGGCCGGGCCCTGAATTTTTCGCCGTTTATCTCTATACGTTGGATCCTACAGCAGGGGCGCGTTGGCAATTTTTTACACCTTGGTCTCCTTTTGCAGGGCTTATCGGTGTATTATCAGTTTTAATCTGTGCGGAAGATCGAAATCTCTTTTTTAAAACAGCGGGAATCGCTGCTGGCACAATGATGGTTTTTCTAACCTTTTCAAGAATGAGCTTGATTGGCATTGTCGTATGCGCGGGCGTTGGGTATGGCGCTCGGCTGTTAACAAATAAAGTTGCATGGAGCAGCGCGGCTTTGCTGACATCGATCTGCACTTTAGTCGCGGGAAGTTTGTTCAACGGTGTATTGACAGCGATTGATAAATTTCACGGTGCAAGGGCGTCATCAACCCGTGTAAGGTCTACTCTACAGAGAATTGCGCGAGAAAGATGGGCAAATGAAGCGCCATTTTTTGGTCATGGGTCTGTCGAGCCTGGCAGCCATCTGGTTGAATATATGCCCATTGGGAGCCATCACACTTGGTTCGGTTTACTTTTTGTTAAGGGTATCGTCGGTGTTTTCATGCTCGCAATCCCCATGTTATGGACGATTTTCGAAGCATTTATCTATACCGTTGCATCTCCAAGGGGACGTTTATCCTTAGGCATTATGTTGGCTATATTGTTCTTTTCCTTTGGAGAAAACATGGAAATGCAAGTCTATATGTTTTGGCCAGCCTTGGTTTTAGTCGGCATCACAATGCGGGAAATTCAGGAAATGCGCGCGCCCGAGGAGCAAATATCAGAGCAATCTGAAGGCCGTCTCCTGGAATCTGCTTAACGACAGAACACTATTTCAGTGAATGATTTCATTAAGGATTTTTTGGTAGATTTACCTTTTTTAAGGGGAGATGTTAATCATGCTCGGACTTGTCTTTACTGAATTCATGGAAATGGTTGAAACTGCCTTTCCAGAAAATGTTTACGAAGCCTTACTAGACCTGGCTGAAAGCCAGTTTGAAAGTGGCGGCGATTACACGAGTGTTGGGAACTATCAATCGATCGAAATGCTCGGCCTCGTTGGGGAATTAAGCAAAAGAACAGAGATTCCCGTGCCTGACCTTGTTGAGGCATATGGCAAACATCTTTTTGGGCGGTTTAATGCGAGATATGCTCAATTTTTTACAGGCGTGTCTCATAGTTTCGAGTTTTTATCGGGTATAGAAAGTCGAATACACTCCGAAGTGCGAAAATTATATTCCGAGGCGAAACTCCCAACATTTGTTTGTGAGTTACCAGACTCGCAAACACTCATCATGCATTATAATTCAGAACGCCCGCTTGCGCATTTAGCGAAAGGCTTAATCGCAGGGTGTATTGATTACTTTGGAAACGATATTGATTGTGAATTCATAGAATTGTCAGGTGGAGAAAATAAAAAGGCAACCTTCATTCTGCGGGAAGCAGCCTAATATGGAGAATGCGGCGCTCAATCGTCGATATGAACGTGAAAGACGCGTGCGGAAACAGGCGGAAAATCTGCTTGAAGACAAAAGTCGTGAACTTTTTGAAACAAACCAGAAATTGAAGAATATGCTGGTTGACCTTGAAGCGCAGGTGCAAGCGCGTACTGAAGAATATAAAAAAGCAATGCTAGAGGCGGAGTCTGCAAATAAAGCAAAGTCTACCTTCCTGGCGACAATGAGCCATGAAATCCGCACGCCCTTAAATGGGATTATAAGTGGTCTTGGGCTTGTTAAAGATAAAATTTCAGAATCGGAATATCGGGCGCATATAGAAATCGCCTATAATTCGGGAAACGCGCTTCTTGGAATCATGAATGATATTCTTGACCTCTCAAAAATTGAAGCGGGTCACATGCAAATGGAAGAATCAGTTTTTGACCTCCATCAAGAGCTAAACCTTGTCGCTGATTTGTTTAGTAGTCGCGCTCAAGAAAAGAACCTTAAGCTTAAAATTGATATTGATAAATATCTTTCCAAATGGTGGATTGGCGATGCGGGGCGCATCAAGCAAATCTTACTCAATTTTGTTTCCAATGCGATCAAATTTACGGACCATGGCGCAATAGTTATTGCAGCGGCGCAAACCACAGATGGCGAAATTTGTTTTTCTGTAGCAGATGACGGTATTGGTATCCCGGAAGATAAAAGACACTTATTGTTTCAAGATTTTCAGCAAGTAGACACATCTTATTCCAGACGGTTCTCTGGAACAGGTTTGGGATTGGCAATTTGCAGAAGTTTGACAGAATTGATGGGCGGCACCATCGGTGTTGATAGTATTGAAGGAGAGGGCAGTCGGTTTTGGGTGAAGCTCCCGCTGAAGCAAGGAGAAGCAGTCGAGGTTGCCTTCAATAAAGTGCAAGAGCCAGATGAATTATTTGGCCGTATTCTGCTTGCAGAAGATAGCTCCACAAATGCGCTTGTGGCGCAAGCCTTATTGCGCCTGAAAAAGCTAAATGTTGACCGTGTTGTAGATGGAGCAGATGCTGTGACTGCTTGGCGCTCGAAACCATATGATCTTATTCTAATGGATTTATCCATGCCAAATATGGATGGATTTGAAGCAACTAAAATTATTCGCCAAGAAGAAAAATCAAATAAAAAGATTCCAATTCTTGCTTTGACAGCAAATGTCTCAAGCGAAGATCTCGAAGCCTGTATGACAGTTGGGATGAATGGCGTTATTTCTAAACCGATTCAAAGAAACGAGCTTTTTTCTAAATTGATTGAGTGGTTACCAGATGCTCAATCTGAACATAAAGTTACTGTATCAAAAAATAACGACAACAATATTCTTGAGACTGAAGTCTTTTCCCATGAAAAATTTGCAGATGATTGGCAAGACCTGCCGGTGCAAGTTCAATTCGATATTATCACATTGTTTGCGGATGAAATGAAAGAAAGAGAAATTGCTATTCTCAACTTGATCCGTCGCAAAAAATGGGTACCTGCAAAGAAAGAAGCGCATGCTTTAAAAAGTGCGGCGGGGAATGTTGGTGCTAATCGGTTGTATAAATTGGCTGCGAAGTTAGAAAAAACGCTCGTTTCTGATCATAAAGAAGCTAAAGCACATGCTGCTTTATTAACGGATGTTTGTTCGGCCACAGCCATTGAAATCAATCAACACCGCGAACGTTTACGTTATAAATTGAGTGCATAATGTCTAAATCTAGAAATATTTTGAGTGTAGAAGATAGCCCATCTGTTGCACGCACCTATCAAGGGCAATTATTAGCGCTTGGGCATAAGGTCGTTATTGCAGGAACGGGCCGTGAGGCCAGAGATGCCTATAATGATGCTGATTGTGTGCTCCTTGATTTAGGCTTGCCTGATGAAAATGGCATGGATATTCTTCTGGATTGGAAAGCCACGAATAAAGAAAAACCTGTTATTGTCATTACTGGTAATGGCTCCATGAGCTTGGCGATTAAAGCAATGCATGCTGGAGCGGAAGACTTCCTTGTTAAACCGTTCCCTGGGGAACGTTTGCGCACGACACTCGAAAATACACTGGAGAAATATTTTCTAACCAAGACAGTCAACACTTATAAGAAAATAACGGATCGCGATGCGTTTCATGGGATCACGGGGGCCTCTCTTGAAATGCAAGCGGTCTACCGCACGCTAGAAAGTGCGGCGCGCAGTCGTGCAACCGTTTTGATTACAGGAGAAAGTGGGACGGGCAAAGAACTGGCGGCGCGAGCTGTTCACGAGATCAGTGACCGGGCTGGCAAACCCTATATCGCTCTCAATTGTGGTGCTATCCCAAAAGATCTCATCGAGAGCGAAATATTTGGTCATGTGAAGGGGGCGTTTACGGGCGCGACCAATGACCGTGATGGTGCTGCTTCTTTAGCGAATGGTGGTACATTATTCCTGGACGAAATCGGCGAACTTGATATTGGGTTGCAGTCAAAACTATTGCGCTTTTTGCAACTGGGTACGTTTCAAAAAGTCGGCGGGTCCAAGACGATTAAAGCGGATATTCGCTTTATTGCGGCGACGAATAGAAATCCAATTGAAGCCGTGGAAATGGGTCTTTTGCGTGAAGACTTATATTATAGATTAAATGTTTTACCGATTGAGTTACCACCACTGAAAGCTCGTGGCGGAGATGTTGTGCTTATTGCAAATTCATTCTTATCGAGGTTTGCTGCTGAGGAAGAAAGAGAGTTTACCTCCTTTTCACCGGAAGCGCTTGATTTGCTCAAAACACATAATTGGCCGGGGAATGTTCGAGAACTTGAAAATGTTATCCGGCAAATTATCGTCCTCAATGAGGGGCCGATTGTTGAAGACTATATGGTCAACACAGCTGTTTTTGGGACTTTAGGAAAATTTAGTCATCAACCAGCAGCCACCTCTTCTGAGGTGGTCCAAACAAGTCGCCCTCAAGCAGAGCCAACTGCGCCGAAACCCCTTTGGATGGCTGAACTTGATTATATTGATGCAGCGATTGAATATTGTGATGGCAACGTACAGCAAGCGGCGCGACTTTTAGAGATTAATCCGTCAACCATCTATCGAAAAAAGACACGCGCCGAAGCGCGTGTATCAAGGTAGGGTGCAAGTTTAGTAAATCGCAGGCTTAGTAAGCGCCGCGACCAGTCAATACGACCCATGGGGTCAATAATAGAATTAGAAAATCACTGATTACACTGCGTGATTTTGAATATGCAATATCCATATCAGCTTGATGCTCAAACGGAATATTCGCGCGGCCAGAAATTTGCCATAAGCCAGTAATGCCAGGTTTACAATCAAGACGTTTGCGTTGCTCCTCAGTATACATGTCAACTTCGCAAGCTAGCGCTGGGCGTGGTCCTACAATGGACATATCGCCGGTAAAGACGTTGAAAAGCTGCGGCAGCTCATCAAGGGAAAATCGGCGTATAAATTTCCCAATCGGCGTCACGCGAGGGTCATCTTTCATCTTATAGCAAATACCTTCTCGTTCACTTTGCCCAATCAAAGCCGCGCGCCTTTCTTCAGCATCCAAATACATTGAGCGGAATTTGAAAATTTTGAATGATTTTCCATTCAGTCCAATGCGTTTCTGCGTGAAAAAGGCTGGTCCTTTTGACGTTGCCGAAACAGTGCCTGCAAGAAGGGCCAATATAGGGGAAAGGCACAATATCAAGATCGTCGCGAGGGCTAAATCCATAATTCTACGGCTAATTTGTCCCGGCTCGCGAGAGGCGAAAGCGTTCTGCCAATGTTGAAACGCATTGACACAAGCAAGCGACAGAAACTCTGGGTTGCCTAAAACATATCTTTTAAAGAGGCGTTTTGGTTCTTGCGCGAAACGCCAAATCCATTCCAACCCATTATTCCGAATAACTTCTGGCGCGCGTGGAATTTTACCTGAATAATATTCAAACAGACCCCCAACGCCCATACCGAGACTGATATTCAGGCGATCCCAGTTTTTTTGGAGCCATATATCTTGCTCCGGTACGCCCATCGCCACGAAGAGAATGTCAGCGCCAGATCTATTGATGAGGTCAATAATATCCTGTTCTTCCTCTTTGTCGAAATATCCATGGTGGGTTCCCGCAATTTTGAGATTTTTAAAATGCCGACGGGCCCAAAGAGATGTGCCTCGTGCATTCCCTTCAACCGCGCCGAGGAAGAACACTGACTTTCCTGCGCGTTCAGCGTCTCTCAGAAGTAGTGGAAACATATCTGTTCCATTTAAGTTATCTTCAAAATGTTGACCTGTCAGGCGCGCGGCAATATCCATCCCTGATCCATCAGGCAATCTATAGTCAGCGCTATGAACAGCATTTGCGTAAGTATCGTTTTTAGCAAGCTGATTAGCACAGTGAGCATTTATAAAACAAACGCGGTTCTTGCCAGGAGACTCAATTAGCATTTTTGAGGCGAGAGAGCGTGTCGTCGAAACAAGGGTCAGATTAAATAAGCTAACAGTCTCATGTGTTGGATTCTGACTAGTATCATATAGTGGCTCAGGCGCAGTATTATGTTGGTGTACGGTATTATTAAAAGCTAAGACCATTTGAATTCTCCTTCGTTGCCCCCCTAGTCGCAGAATTCATTCCATTTTAAAAAATAGGGGTGTACGGAAGAGATATGTAATATTTTCAAGTGCTTAGTCGAAAGGGGTGAAAATTCAGCGCTTTTGAATATCATGCATTTTGCAATGGTTAATCAATCTTCACCGCAATTGAGTGTTGCTTTTTGCAAGAATAACTTCTCCAAAAAAGCTATGCCAAAACGTAAAAATCACTAAAAGCGCAATAAAAACAGTCGTGTAAGGTGGTGTCAGGCTGTTTATGCTGGGTTGGCGCAAAGATTGAGATGTAAGGGATAACCGTAAGGAAGTCGTCAAATGCATCACATTGCTCAATCATTCATGAGAAACAAAAGTTTCCTAACTGATATTGGAACATTCATTGGATCAGAGATGATTGCCAAGATCAGTCGGCTTGCATTGCTCGTTATTATGGCGCGGGCACTTTCGCCAGCAGAGATTGGGATTGCAGCCCTTGCACTGGCTTGCGGAGATTTTTTCAAAGGTCTTACTGAAAATGGTATAGGTCAAAAAATTGTTTCTGCCAAAGATGATCAACTCGATGCCTATACAAATGCAGCCCACAAAATGGGATGGATCTGGTGTTTATCTCTCTGCGCTTTGCAACTTGCTTTGGCCCTAGTGATTTATATTTTCACCGGTCAGACATTATTACCAATTCTGATTGCGTGTCTTGCAGGACAGTTTCTTTGGATGCCAAGTGGGCTACCATCTTGCTATCTTGCGACGAAAGCAAAGAAGCTGAAACATATTGCCGCGATCAACACATTTCAAATTTCGACAAGCAACTTATTGAGCATTGCGTTACTCGTAATTTGGCCAACACCGCTAAGTCTTGTTTTGCCAAAATTACTAACAGCACCTGTGTGGCTTTTCTTGATCAAAAAACTACACCCTTGGAAGCCAACAGCTGTAACGACAACTCTGCCAATTGCTGAAATTCTTGCTTTTAGCATTCCCGTAACTGGGATTGAAGGGTTGAAATCTCTTAGACTCCATGCCGACAAGATTCTTATTGGTGCAATTGCGGGTGTCGATGTTCTTGGTGCTTATTACTTTGCTTTTAATGCTGGTTTGACATTAGCGACCACACTTTCAGCCGCCTTTAATTTCGTCTTATTCCCTTATCTTTGTGCTCAAAAAGACCACAGAAACAGAGAAGTGGTTCTGAAACGTTTTATGCTTGGTGTAGCTGTTATTGTTGTACCTGGGGTCATACTTCAAGCGAGTTTAGCGCATTTATATGTCCCCGTCGTGTTCGGTGAAGAGTGGCGTTACATGTCCCCCGTCATTGCGATTTTGAGCTTTACAGCCATTCCAATGATTTTGTGGAATGCGGTTGCCCAGTGGTTGCGCTCTTTAGGGTCTGCAAAAACGGAACTTGCCGTTGCAACAACTTTGACAATCGCACTGATCTTCAACGTTCTCATATTTACAGACTCAGGCTTGCACAGCCTCGCGACAGGCTTTGTGCTTTCACACCTTCTGATCCTTGGCACCGCCATTGTTCTTTTTGTACCTAAAAAAATTCAATCCATTCACATTAGCTCGTAGGAAACCCCATGAAAGATTTCGCCGTTATCATACCTTGCTATAATGCAGCAAAGACAATTGGAAAAACCATCCAATCTGTTTTGAACCAAACACACCAAAGCTGGTCAATCTACATCGTGGACGATGGATCAACAGATAATACACTTTCTGTTGTCGAATCCTTCTGTCAGGAAAATGACGATATCCATGTGCTTGGTCAATTCAATCGCGGTGTAAGCTCTGCTCGCAACCGGGGATTACAGAATGCAAAAGGCAAATATTTTGCTTTTCTCGATGCGGATGATGAGTGGGCAGAAGATAGACTGGAAACCTTAGCTAAAGCATTTCTGCAAAAGCCAGAAGTTCATATTATTTATGGGCGCGTTGGTTTTTTTCAAGAAAACTCAAATGAAATAGGGGCTGTTTCAACGATTAAGCCAAATAGCCTAACTCTTCTTGATATGTTGAGCGAAAACCAAACTTGCACCATGTCTAATGTTACAGTGCGCGCAACAGCCATTTCTACCATTGGTTTGTTTGATGTCAGAATGTCTCATGGCGAAGATCGTGAATGGTTGCTGAGGGCAATTCATAAAGGCGTTCAAATTCAAGGGATCAACGAAATACTGACATTTTACCGTTTGTCTTTAGGGGGATTATCTGCAGACCTCGAAAAAATGCATAAAGGATGGAATGAAACGCTAGATCGTTTAGTAGCGAGTGGCGCGAAAATATCTGCAAAGCAAAGAAACCAAGCAGAAGCCGTGTATCTTCGATATTTAGCGCGCCGCGCTCTTCGAATGGGGGCGCACTCAAAGCAAGCGCGCCAATATGTCATTCGCGCTCTTGGCTTGTCTCCCACAAAATATTTTGAAAACTTTCACCGCGGCCTCGCAACACTTATCGGCGCATTCGCTTCAAGCCTTCTCCCAAAGTCCCTCAACACAGTCATCTTTACACGATAGGAAAAATCATGAAAAAAGTATCTATTATCATCCCATGCTACAATGTCGAAAAATATATCGGCGAAGCGCTACAATCTGCCTTAGATCAAACATATTCTAATATTGAAATTCTTGTTATTAATGATGGTAGTACAGATGATTCTGTACAGGTAGCGTCGCAATTTGATGACCCTAGAATTCGTATTGTTACGCAAGTGAACCGTGGCCTTAACGGCGCGCGGAACACAGGTATCAACGAATCTACAGGTGAATATTTTGGATTTCTTGATGCAGATGATTTGTGGCACCCATCAAAAGTTGCAGAACATGTCGCACATCTCAATGGCTCTCCTGATGTTGGTATGAGTTTTTCGTGGTCAGAAATGATCAACGATGATGGCGAAGCTCTTGGTTTAACGCAAGCTGCTAAAACGAAAGGCATCACCGCGAAAGACATCTTCTGCCGCAATCCGATTGGCAATGGCTCCGCCGCGATTATTCGCAAAACAGCCATTGAAGACTTAACTCATTATTTTGCAGGGGAAACAGACCGCAAATGCTATTTCGATGAAACATTTGCACAATCAACAGATATTGAATGTTGGGTGCGGTTTGTGCTCGACACTAAATGGAAAATTGAGGGTATCGCAAAACCTCTGACATATTATCGTATTAATGAAGCGGGTCTTTCTGCGAATGTCATGAAGCAATATGATAATTGGGAAAAAATGTATCTGCGCACTGAGCGGGACCACCCAACATTTGTCAAACGATATGGCGAACGGGCGCGGGCCTATCAATTGCGGTATTTGGCGAGACGCGCTGTCAATTCGCGGGACGCAGGTTTGGCTTGGGCGCTTATTCGCCAAGCGTTGCAAGCGTGGCCGAAAATTGTGTCTGAAGAGTTCGCCAAAACACTAACAACATTCGGCGCAGCCTTTGTTCTTCGTTTTTGTGGCGTGAAATTCTATACGAAGATCGAGTCCACTCTTCTTAATGCACAAGCCAGCACTCCAGCACCAAAATCTATTTCAATCGGAGCAACATCATGAAAATCGTACACCTCGTAGATGACAATAAGCCAGGCGGCGTTCTCGTTATGGTCAATCGCTTGAAAAGTCTAGCGTTTCAAGATTCAACTCATTCTATCACTTTTGTGAAGAGGGGATCATTTTTAGCCCAAAAAATTGATGCGGATTTGATCATTTCTCATTTAGCGATGAGCTGGCGCAATCTTCCTTTTCTGATTTCATTGAGAAACAGACATGCCAGCGTAAAACTCATTCATATTGAGCATACATATTGCACTGGTTTTGAAATTCACAATGTGAAACATACAAAACGCTTTAGAAACATGTTGCGCATTTCATATAGCCTGTTCAATTCAATTATTGCTGTATCAAACGCACAATCCGAGTGGATGGAAAATGCATCCCTTGTTGCGCCAGATAGATTAATTGTGGTGCCAAATTGTGTGGATTTGAAAAAATTTGAACAAGTTGCGCAAAGCCCCAAAAAGACAGATAAAATATCTATTGCTGCTATTGGAAGGTTTCATCGGCAAAAAGGGTTTGATCTTTTGATTCAAGGATTTCTAGCCACCAAAAATCCCAATTTGGAATTGAAGCTTGTGGGATATGGCCCTGATGAAAAATCTCTCAAGAAGTTGGCGGAAAAAGATTCAAGAATTATTTTTGAAGCTTTCAGCGAGACACCACAAGACATTTACAAAGAAGCGACTTTTGTCGCTGTGCCGTCGCGTTGGGAAGCGTTTGGCTTGGTCGCGCAAGAAGCAAGAGCCGCAGGTTGTGTCGTTTTGTCTTCGGGCATTGATGGTCTTAAAGAGCAATCCGTGTCTACTGAATTGGTTGCCGAGGCAACATCCGAAGGATGGACAGCTCTGCTAGAGAAATTGCCAAATATGCAACGCACTCAACTTATCAAAAGAGGACGTCAACAAACTGTCTTGGAAGAAATCCGGTTTTTAATGCGATGGGCTGAGCTTTTCAAAGATGATAGAGCATCTTCATTTCAGAAAAAACGCCTTCGCAATGTGTTATCTTTGGTGGGGTGAAAAATATATACGCTTTCTTTTGGTTTGAAAAATCCTTAGTATGCATAAGATATTGATGGATTATTTTTAAGTCACATACTTTTGAGTTGAAAGCTAGATATGCCCAACACAGTTTTGCCAAACGCCTTCCGGCTTGCCCCGCCGCCGGAGCAGGTTTTTATAAGGCCTGATTTTCATACTCAATATTTTCATCCCCTCTTATCATTAGAGCTCTCTGATATCTTTAATGATCTTGAAGGCCCCATTCATTTTATTGATCCCATTGAACCTTATGATGGCTATATAGGTGATTATACGAAGGCTTTTCATACTTATTATTGCCGAGAGAATTGGATCAGCTTTAAAATTGTTGATGGGCGATATGAATTTGAAGGCGCTGAAGAATTTTTCGAAAAGTCCTATTGGAAAACCCATGAAGTCCCTGACACGATCCATGAAAGCGTAAGAGATGGTTGGAAAGAGGCGGTTAATGATTATTATCTCAAAAAATCCGCGAAATATGACGAATGGCGCGCCGCGCTCGTGGAGGATATGAGCGCTAACCTCACCAAGCACGAAATTAAGCGTGATCATTTTGGTGGCCGCCCCCATGAGGCAAACTGGATCTGTACTGAGTTTCCTTTATCAATCGACAAAGAAGATGAAAAAGCCTCTGGGGCACGAAAAAGTTTTTATTACCCGTTGACAGAAGACGGCCGTCGCTTTCGTTATATTGGTTTCGTCGAAGCCTTTGACTGGTCCTGCGCTATTCACTTATTTTATGACCCTAAAGAAAAAAGGGCACTTCAAACTTTTGATTGGACTTGAAGGTGGACTAATTCACTCCGCCAAAGCTTGTGTGCCTACTTCTTCTTTGAGTTCCCCTTCCAGCTTCCTTGTGACATCCAGGGGGGACCCTGTTTTGCGGGCCATCAGGCTATAGGCTGCCGGGACCAATATCATCGTGACAAATACTGAAGCGATGACACCAAACAGAATGACGATGCCGATGGCTTGGCGAGTCTCGGACCCTGCACCAGAAGAGAGGATAAGGGGTAGGGAGCCTGCTGCCGTTGTCAATCCGGTCATGATGATGGGCCGGAACCGCACCATGGCTGCTTTTCGTAACGCTTCATCAAAAGGCTTGCCCTGATCGCGTAATTGGTTCGCAAATTCGACAATCAAAATACCGTTTTTCGCGGCCAATCCGATCAGCATGATTAAAGCGATTTGCGTGTAGATGTTTAAGCTTGTGCCTGTAACGAGCAAGCCAAACAAGCCGCCGCCAATGGCAACAGGGACACAGAGCATAATCACCAAAGGATGCACATAGCTTTCAAATTGTGCAGCCAGAACGAGGAAGACGATCAGTAAGCCAACGGCAAAAACAAAGAGGATAGATGATCCAGATGTTTTGAAATCAAGCGATTGACCTTTAAAATCAAATGTTGCTTCCTGCGGCAAGACATCCCTTGCGATAGCTAACATTTCATCAAGCGCCGTTCCAAGGGGAACGCCATCTTCAAGGCCTGCTTCGATTGTAATCGCGCGCGCGCGATTATATCTGTTAAGAGTGGGGCTATCTGCAACGGACCGTATAGAAACAATACTGGAAAGGGGAATAAGCGCGCCAGACCTGTCGGACCGTACATAAATATTTTCAATGTCGTTTGGCGAATTTTGTTCGCTTCTCAACCCTTCAAGAATAACGTCATATTCTTCACCATCTTCAATATATGTTGTCACCCGTCTTGAGCCGAGCATCGTTTGTAAGGTTGACCCAATCTCAGAAACAGTGACCCCTAAATCTGCAGCGCGTTGATAATCAACCTGCAGCCGGAGTTGAGGCTGTGTTTCTTTATAATCCCAGTCAATATCCACAAGGCCGATATTTGCCTCTTCCAATGCGGCCACATAAGTCCGCTGCCAATCTGTGAGGGTTTCATAAGAGGGGCCCCCAATCACAAATTGAACGGGTTTTCCTGTGCCGCCGCCAAGGCCCTGTCGCATAATCGCAAATGCGCGCACGCCCGGCAGATCGGAAAGCTTGCCGTTCACTTCACGGATAATTTCATTAGCTGGTCGGCGGTTGCCCCAATCATCCAAGGAAACAATGACAACCCCTTGATTGAAGCCGCCGCCCCAGCCCGGTGCGCGGAGAAGGAGACGCTGAAATTCGCCTGTTTCCGTATAAGGCATTAAACGACGTTCTACTTCATCCATATAGGTTTCAATGAAATCATATGTCGCGCCTTCCGGTCCCCGAATGCGAATGAAGAAACCGCCACGATCTTCTTTTGGCGCATATTCACTTTCAATGTTTTTGAAGGTGACCCATGAAGCCAAAACGATGATCCCGAAAGCCGCACTGACAATGAGAGGCCGCTTCACAGTGGCATCATAAATGCCGCCATAGAGCGACTCAACCTTGTTCACGCCTCGGGCAAAGAGATTGAGGAAATTATGAATAGGGCCAGTTCTTTGGGCGCGTTTTTTCAGTATTTTTGACGCAAGCATAGGGGCAACCGTTAGAGCCACCAAACTTGAAAAAGCAACAGCCGCCGCCATGGTTAAAGCAAACTCTGTGAATAGGCGGCCAATATCGCCTTGCATGAAAGTAATCGGTACAAAGACGGCGATGAGAACAAGGGTTGTCGCAATAACGGCAAAACTCACTTGGCGAGAGCCTTTATAAGCCGCCACAAGAGGGGTTTCGCCTTCTTCGTCCATATGGCGGTGAATATTTTCAAGCACCACAATGGCATCATCCACAACCAACCCAACAGCGAGCACGAGCGCGAGCAATGTGAGAAGATTGATCGACAAGCCGAGGGCAAAGAGCAGGGTGAAAGTAGCGATAATAGAAATCGGCACTGTGACGGCCGGAATAATTGTCGACCGAATGCTGCCGAGGAAGAGAAAGATCACGAGGACCACGAGGATCACGGAAATGAATAAAGTGCGATAAACTTCTTTGATTGATTCATCGATGAAAACGGAGCTGTCATAGCTTTCATAAATTTTCAATCCATCAGGCAAGGTT
This sequence comes from uncultured Parvularculaceae bacterium, assembly GCA_938010655.1. GTDB lineage: Bacteria > Pseudomonadota > Alphaproteobacteria > Caulobacterales > Parvularculaceae > CALLVA01. The sequence goes on from CALLVA010000184.1 coordinate 14,817, forward strand.
GTGTTCAAGTTCTTGGCAAGGTCTCTGGCCAAAGCGGCAACTTCGACTGTGTTGGCCGTAGATTGCTTAATCACGCCGAGGCCGACCATAGGGATGCCATTGCCCCGGAACATATTTCTGTCTTCGACTGTCCCTCGTTCAACACGGGCAACGTCCCCCAAGCGAACCAGATATCCACCATCGCCTTGGCCTATCACGAGATTGGCAAAATCATCTGCGGTTCTGAATGCTCGATCAATCCGCACCGTGAATTGTCTTGTCTCAGATTCAATACTACCTGCTGGCGCCTCCACATTTTCGCTGCGCAAAGCTTGCTCAATCGCACTCACAGTAAGGCCGCGGGCGGCCAAAGCTTTGCGATCTATCCATACGCGCATGGCATAGTCGCGGCTGCCCCCAACCCGAACACGGGCAACACCATCTACAGCGGAAAATTTGTCAGTCAAAAACCGATTGGCATAGTCAGACAATTCAGGCGTTGTCATATTTTCACTGGCCAGATTAAACCAGATGATCACATCATCACTTGAATCCGCCTTTTCAATTTCTGGCGGATCAGCTTCATCCGGGAATATATCAAGGATACCGGAAATACGATCACGTATATCATTTGCGGCAACGTCAATATCTTGATCGACAGAAAATTCAACGGTGATGCGGGAGCGCCCGTCGGAGGAGCGCGATGAAATAAATCGAATGCCTTCGACGCCCGCAATTCTGTCTTCGATGAGCTGCGTGATCCGTGTTTCAACAACGGTCGCCGACGCGCCAGTATAGCGCGTATCAATGGAGACAATCGGCGCATCAATATCTGGATATTCGCGAAGCGGCAGCCGTTCAAACGAGACCAACCCAAAAACGATCATCAGCAATGCGAGGACTGAGGCAAAAACGGGTCGCTTAACGGAAATATCTGTAAGAGCCATGACTTAATTTCCTGCGCTTGCAGCGCTACTTTGACCAGTAGAGCTGCCATTTGAGGAAGGGGTGTCGGGCTGATCATTAGGGTTGTCTTGAATGTTCAGGGGGCTGCCGTCGCGCACGCTGATCAAGCCGTCTGTGATCACTTTTTCGCCAGCCTTTAACCCTTCGAGCACTTCGACCTGACCATTAAGGCGTAAGCCGATTTTAATTTCTTGGCGCCGGGCAACAGGATTTCCCTCTGCATTCTGATCAGCCACATACACAAAATTAAGGGGTCCCCTTGGCTCAATAGAGCCTTCAGGAATAGACAAAGCAGTTCGTGGGTTGGATTGCACTTTAACCGTCATAAACATGCCAGAGCGCAGGAGAAGCTCATCATTTGGCAAAGTGGCGCGCACTCTGATGCTGCGTGTCACAGGGTCAATCGCATTATCGATGCTGGTAACGCGTCCTGCGAATGTCATATCTGGCAAGTCTGTGGTAACAGCATTTATTTCTGTCCCCACAGTGAGCGCGCGTAGGAAAATAGAAGGGACAGGAAACTCTAGCCTCATTTCGCTATCATCAATCAGTGTGGAAACCATATCCCCCGGCGTGAGGAATGTCCCCACACTGACTTCCCTAAAGCCCAAAACACCGTCAAATGGCGCAACCAAAATATGATCTTGCAAGCGCGATTGAACCGCCGCTTTTTGCGCTTTGGCGCTATTATAATCCCGCCGCGCTTGATCCAGTTCCGACTGGGAGACGGCCTTTTGTTTGGCCAAACGGGTGACCCGCTGCAATTGGCGATACGCTTCATTTTCAGTTGCTTCGGCCGCTTCCAGCAACGCGGCCTGTTCTGCTTGCGCCAGAATGAGTAATGTTTTACCCGCAGTCACACGCTCTCCATCATCAAAGTAAACAGCCGTCACTCGATCCGCTGCATTCACGGAGAGGCGAACCTGCTCTTTCGGTTCTAATGTGCCGAGCGCCTCAACGACATTTGCAAATTCAACTTCTAGCACTGTTTCCACATACACATGCGCTTTGCGAGGCCCTTTGCCTCGTCCCGGTTGCGCAAAAGCGATGGATATCATGGCCATGTAAGCGATGATCAGACCAATAATATAAGGGAGGCATTTTCTGGTTGAGAGAAGGGTCATCAGATTATTTGTCCGCTGTTTTCAGGAAAGAAGATAATTCAGTGTGGGACCATACGCCGCCAAGATTCCGATAGACGGAAATAGCGGTTTGCGTAATGGCAATTTCATTGATCGCAAGCCGGTCTTCGCTGGCAAGCAATGTTCTTTGAGCGTCAAGGACTTCGAGATAGTCATCCAGTCCTTCATTATACCGAAGAGTTGCCAGATTTAGAGCATTGCGTGACGCCCTGACAGCTTTCTCAAGATCATCGCGTCTTTTTATTTCCGCGAGATAATCTGTCAGAGCAGATTCTGTATCTCTCAGCGCATTTAGGACAGCTTGTTCATAGAGCGCCGCTGCTTGCCGCGCTCTGGCATTTGCAACATCGATTCTCGCTCTCGCGCTGCGCAAATCGGGACCGGCCCAGCTGATCGATGGTCCAACCCCAAAACCAAGCGTGTTCACCTCGATCGTGTCATCCGGCAAATCCAGCAAGGAGAGCACATTGGCATTGACCGAAATGACGGGGAAAAGATCCGCTCTGGAAACATCTTCAAGGGCCGCAAAAGACCCAAGCTCTGCCTCTGCTTGTCGGACATCCGGTCTGCGGCGAATATAGGCCTCCATATCACTATCCGGCAGAGGGCGTTGCAATTGAGGAATCGGGTTTTGATCGGCACCAGTTGTTTCTATTAAGACAATGAGGTCCTGGCGGGGCAGGGCGGTTAGGGCGGCCAATTGCGTCATAGCATTATCGCGCGCGGCCTCCAAAAGGGGGATAGAGGCCAAAGTGGATCGATATTGCGCGCGGGCCCGTTGCAAATCGAGATCGCTTCCGCGTCCATTCTCGAGAAGTGTTTCAACCAATTGCACACTTTCCTCTTGAAGCGCCGCGCTTTTTTTCGCCACTTCAATGCGCACGGACGCCCCTTGAAAAGCCGTATATGCTAAGCCTGTTTGACTGGCGATAATCACCGCCAAGTCCCGCCGCCCCTCTATAGAAGAGGTCAAATCATACCGCGCGGCGCGGCGGGCAGCGCGCAAGCGCCCAAATAAATCAGCTTCCCAGGACAATACGGGGCGGATTCTTGCAAATGTATCCGTGGATTGGTTCTGCCCTGCAGCGCGGCCCAGCTCTATCTCGGCTGTGGTTGACGTCGTCGGGGTCAAATCTATTCCGGCTTGGCGGGCGAGCGCTTCCAGCGCGTCAATCCCCGCCGTCGAGGCAGCGAGATCATAATTTTGTCGAAGCGAAGTCTCGATCAAACGGGCCAAAATCGGATCATCAAAGCTCTGCCACCAATCAGGTGCCGCAACTGCTTCACGCGTGTTTGAAGAGTTGAGCGGCGCTGGAGGCGCAGACACACAAGCGCTAAGGCCAAGACAAAGGGCGCATGACAAGGCTTTAAAGCTATGTATTTTCCGAAAAAAGGTCATTTTTAACATACTTATGAGAATAGTGCGTCAATATGACGTGGCCACTTAATTTACTGAAAAGCTCGCACAATTTTTGACGTTCTCTCGTTGTGTCCATGGTCAAAATACAAGCCATTCTCGGGCATCATAGACAATTTTTGAGGGATTAGGCCAGCCAGGGAAGGCGCGCTATAGATCTTTCCGGCGATGGGCGGCTTAAACAGAGAAATTTAGCGAAAGTATCGGCCCGAGATAGGTGTTTTAGCAGGCCGTTTTTGAGAACCACAGGATACTGGCGAGATATCTAAACTTCCTTCACCAAACCATTAAAACCTTGAATGATAAATATAAATGCAACTTCATGCTGCCATGGGAGAAGAGCAAATGGTGCCCGGGGGCGGATTTGAACCACCGACACGCGGATTTTCAATCCGCTGCTCTACCCCTGAGCTACCCGGGCCTGAAATGTGGGCGAGCCGACATGTCAAGAAGGCTGGATATACGGGCTTGCGTTTTGCTTGTCTACACTTTTGGTGGGGTTTTGGGCCTATTTTTCGAGAACTGGTTAAAGCTTGGGGTTGGGCGCTGTTTCTGGCTGGAACGGGCGCTTTATCATTGCGTTGGAATGGCTTAAAGACGGGTAAGTTGAATGTAAGGAGTGCCTGATGAGCCTGGACCACACATCTTTGGGGAAAATGACGGATCAACCTGATTCGCCGGAAACGGCTGTGTTGGATCCGGTGCCGAACCCGCATCCTGATGTGGAATATTTAGCGCGTTTCGTGGCCCCTGAATTTACGTCACTTTGCCCCGTGACGGGCCAACCTGATTTTGCGCATTTGGTGATTGATTATTGCCCAGCTGCGCATTTGGTTGAATCAAAATCGCTGAAAATGTTTCTGACTTCTTTTCGCAATCATGGGGCATTTCATGAAGGGTGTACGATTGATGTCGCCAAGCGCATCATTCAGGCGATCAACCCCAAATGGCTGCGCATATCAGGATATTGGTATCCACGCGGGGGCATTCCGATTGATGTTTTTTATCAAACAGGCGAGCCGCCAAAAGGGCTTCATGTGCCAGATACGGGCGTCGCTTCTTATCGAGGGAGAGGATAATGAAAAAAACGATCACACTTTTGGGGCTGAGCCTTTTTGCAGCGGCATGTGCCACTTCTTATGAGGGGCAATCGCCAGAGAAAAAAGCGATTGTCGACGCAATGATTGCTGATGGCGTTCAGGAGAAAGTTGGACGTCGTATGCGGCCCATGCCGACGCGGGGCCCGGGGCAGGTTGTGGCGGAAGCACTGCCAGAAGAATGGATGTCTCTCGATCCTGAGAATACGATCTATTTAGATCTTCCCCAAGGCCGCGTTGTAATCGCGCTTACGCAAGATTTAGCGCCCGGGCATATTGAGCAGATTAAGACTTTGCTTGACGAAAATTATTATGAAGGTTTGCATTTTTATAGGGTGATTGAAGGGTTCGTGGCACAAGGCGGCGACGAAAGCGGTGAAAAACCAAAGGGCAGCGCGGCAGAAACCTTGCCCGCTGAATTTGATGAAGCATGGCGACAAGAATTGCCGTTCACATGGTTGGATGTTGAAGATGGGTATGCGGATCGTGTTGGGTTTGTGAATGGGTTTCCTGTTGGGCGAGATATGCGCAATGGCAAAACATGGCTGGCGCATTGCACGGGGGCTTTTGCCTTTGGTCGTGAAAATGCGCGAGATAGTGCGTCTACTGAGTTTTATATTACCTTACAGCCGCAGCGCTATCTGGATCGAAATTTGACTGTATTTGGTCGGGTTGTTTGGGGCATGGAACATGTGCAAGCGATCACGCGCGGTAAGCCAAATAATGGCGGGGTGATTGAAGATAAGGCGCGCTGGACTGAAATTACAGCGATGAAATTGGCCAAAGATGTCCCCGCTGATGAGCGGCTGGATCTACAGATGCTCAATACCAATTCTGAGTCATTTGCAGATTTGATGCTTGCCAGATTGAACCGGCCAGAAGAGTTTTTCTATTTCCGCCCGAACCATGTCGATCTGTGCCAATTGCCATTGCCGGTTCGCCTTAAGCCAAGCGCGGATGACGCCGAGTGAGTGGGGACAAGCGAGGGCCATGGACCCTAAAAAATCAAACGACGGTCTATGATAATCCTTGGATGCGGGTTGATGATCATAAAGTGATCCGGCCAGATGGCGCGCCGGGGCAATATGGTGTGGTGCATTTTAAAAACCTCGCCATTGGGGTTTTGCCGATTGATGCTGAAGGCAATACGTGGCTTGTGGGGCAACATCGTTTTCCGTCGGATGAATATAGTTGGGAATTGCCAGAAGGGGGCGGACCCTTGGGGGATGCGCCTTTGGATAGCGCGAAGCGGGAATTAGCCGAAGAAACAGGGCTGCGCGCCGCGCATTATGCGCCGCTTTCAGAATGCCATCTGTCCAATTCCGTTACAGATGAGCGCTGTATTTGCTATCTGGCGTGGGGCCTGACCCAAGGTGAGGCCGCGCCAGAGGGCACAGAAGACCTTCAACGACGCAAAATTTCGTTCGCTGATCTCTTGGAAGACGTGATTTCGGGAAAAATTTCGGATAGTCTAACTATGATCATGGTGATGACTGCTTATATAAAAGCCAAGAAGGGGCTTCTCCCCCCAGAAATTGCGACCTTGTTGCTGAATCAAGAGCGCTAAAAGGATATGACGATGAATGCTTCTTTAGAGAAAACAGCAGAGGTGGTCCGCTTGCCCATTGCCCAAATTTGGTCGCGCATTCGAGAAGAGGCGCAAGCCGCTGCCGCGAATGAACCCATCCTCGCCAGTTTTCTAAACGCTACCATTCTTAATCATAAGAGCTATGCCAAAGCGCTCAGCTATCGTTTAGCGCAAAAGCTTTCGGACGCAGATATGAACGCCATGTTGTGGCGCGAAGTTTTGAATGATGCTTATGGGGATGCGCCTGATCTGGTGGAGGCGGCGCTCGCCGACACGTTGGCCGTTTATGAGCGGGACGCGGCTTGCCAGCAATATATTCAGCCTTTCCTGTATTTTAAAGGCTTTCATGCAATTCAGTCTCAGCGTGTTGCGAACTGGTTATGGCATCATGACCGCCAAGCATTAGCGCTATATCTACAATCTCGTATGTCAGAAATATTCGCGGTGGATATTCACCCGGCGACCCCCATGGGCAAAGGCTTGTTTATGGATCATGCCACAGGTGTGGTCATTGGCGAGACAGCGGTGATCGGCGATAATGTTTCCATGATGCAATCCGTGACCCTTGGGGGCACGGGCAAAAAAGGCGGTGACCGTCATCCTAAAATCGAAGATGGGGTTTTGATTGGAGCCGGGGCGAAAGTGCTTGGCAACATTACTGTCGGCACAGGCGCCAAGATTGCTTCTGGCTCTGTGGTACTGGAAGATGTGCCGCCCGGATGTACCTATGCTGGTGTGCCTGCAAAAGCCGTGGGCGAATGCGCGGGAAAAGCATATGCCGACATGGACCATAGGTTGTAAGCTGCGCATTTTCTAATTTTGGACACAAATAAGTGCTGCATTGCGCTCGCATTTGAGTCAAAATGGTTAATGAATTAATAATAATGAGGGGCCGTCGTGCCAAAGATATACGATTTCGTCGTGGTCGGCGGGGGATCTGCTGGTTGTGTTATGGCCAGTCGCCTATCAGAAAATCCAAAATTACAAGTTTGTTTGCTTGAAGCAGGCAAGCCTGACAAAGATCTGCGTATCCATGTGCCTGGCATGCTTGGGGAGTTGCTGGCGTCGGGCGCGCATGATTGGCACTATTCCACGACACCGCAACGGCATTTGAATGGGCGCTCGGTGCGTTGGCCCCGCGGGAAAACAATGGGCGGTTCTTCCAGCGTCAATGCGATGTGTTATCAGCGGGGGGCTTTATCTGATTATGATGACTGGGCCGCGACGGGCATAAAAGGGTGGAGCGGCCTGGACGCGCTGCATTATTTTAAAAAGTCTGAGAAATATTCTGGCGGCGCAGATCAATGGCATGGCGACCAAGGGCCTTTGGCGGTAAGCCGCCCTGAAGATTTGCATCCGGCCACACAAAAATTTCTCGTTGCTGCGGCGCAAGCTGGATATCGCCATGTGCAAGATTTTCATAATGGCAACCGCGAAGGTTTTGGCGCATTTGATACGACTACGGAGAATGGCCGACGTTGTTCGGCGGCAAAAGCCTATCTCTCACAAGAGGTTCAAGAACGGCCTAATCTAACCATTGAAACGGGTGCGATGGTGACATCGATTATCCTCGACGGGAAGCGCGCGGCCGGTGTGGTCTTTAAACAAAATGGCTCCGAGCGGCGCGTGGCGGTTTCACGAGAAGTGATTTTATCTGGCGGCACGATCAATACGCCGCAATTAATGTTATTATCGGGCATAGGCCCAGCGTCGCATTTAAAAGATGTGGGCATTAAGACGGTGGTGGATTTGCCTGGTGTTGGCGAAAATCTGCAGGATCATGTTGATGTCGCGCTCCAGATGAATACGCGCAAAGGCAGCGCGATTGGCTATACCCCAACGGGACTAGCGCAAATTGCGGGGTCATTGGTCCAATATGCGGTGAGCCGAAAAGGCATTATGGCATCGAATTTGGCGGAAGGCTGCGGGTTTTCCAAGAGCCGCGCTGGCGTTTCAAAACCAGATATTCAATTTCACTTCTTGCCCGGCATGTCAGATGATCATGGTAAGGAGCGCTTTATTGGAGAACAGGGAGTAACGTTACACGCCTGTTGTCTTTACCCAAAATCCAGAGGCACTATTCGGTTGAATTCCAAGAATCCATTTGACCAACCTGCGATCGATCCAAATTATCTTTCTCACGAAGAAGATTGGGACGTTTTAATCGCGGGATGCGAACAAGCTTATCAAATTATGCATCAACCTGCCTTTAAAGATATTCGCAAAGGTATGCGTATGCCGCTAGATCAACCTCAAACCAAAGAGGGATGGCGCGGGATTATCCGGTCACGCGCGGATACGATTTATCATCCTGTTGGGACATGCAAAATGGGGCCGCAAGTGGATGAAATGTCTGTGACGAATAATGCTGGGCGTGTGCATCACATGAAGGGCTTACGCGTTGTGGATGCGTCATTGATGCCAAAATTGATTGGTGGCAATACTAATGCACCAACCATTATGATGGCCGAAAAAATCGTCACTCATATGATGTCGCAATTACAATAGACCTAAGCTTTTAAAGCTTACATGTTGTCCGCGCCCAATGATCAAATGGTCATGCACTTTTACGCCGAGAGCGGTTGCTGCTGAGACGATTTGATTGGTCATGTCGATATCAGCGCGGCTTGGGGTTGGGTCGCCTGAGGGGTGATTATGCACAAGAATGATCGAGGTCGCGTTTAAGACCAGAGCGCGTTTAATCACTTCTCTTGGATAAACAGGCGTGTGATTGACTGTGCCGGTTTGTTGTTTTTCGTCCGCAATGATCACATTTTTATTATCCAGAAACAGAATTCTGAATTGTTCAATTTGTTCCGTTGCCATAGCAGCGCGGCAATAGGCGAGAAGGTCCGCCCACGATGTAACGACTTGTTTGCCGAGCACATTATCTTGCGCCAGTTTAATGCCTGCGGCTTGCACAATTTTAAGTTCAGTGGCAACGCCTTGGGAAACTCCTTTAATTTCTAAAAGCCTTTCCAGCGGCGCGCCCAACACATCGGCGAAAGTGCCAAAAACGCTGATCAATTCTTTGGCAAGCGGCTTCACATCTCTTCTTGGAATGGCGCGGAACAATAAGAGTTCTAGCAATTCATAATCTTGCACGCCGTCTAGGCCGGCTTTGCAAAACCTTTGGCGCAACCGTTCGCGGTGTCCTGCATTGATATTTTTTGGCTTTGTAGGTGTCTGCGCCGGAATGGATTCGGTGTTGCCAATTTGTTCGGCGTCCGCAATCTTTTCGAATTTCAAACTTGGCTCACGCACGGGCAACCTCTTTAGCTAGCGCTGGAATAGGGCGGGCGGTCTAGCCCTTTGGGGGAGGCAGTGAAGATTTCAAAACCATCTTTGGTCACGGCGAGAGAATGTTCAAACTGGGCCGTGAGAGATTTATCGCGCGTTACGGCAGTCCATCCATCTTTCAGCATTTTCACATCCGGTCGACCGACATTGATCATCGGTTCAATCGTAAAGAACATGCCTTCTTTCAATTTTGTGTCCGGGGCATAATGTTTGTGGTTGCCATGGGCAAATTCGCCATAGTGGACGACATTCGGGGCCATATGAAAAACTTGCCCGACACCGTGCCCACAAAAATCCCGGACCACAGAAAACTTGGCGGCTTCCGCATGGCGCTGAATAGCATAGCCTATATCGCGCAAAGAAGCGCCCGGCTTGACCATTTTAATGCCCTTCCACATTGCTTCAAACGTTGTGTCCACAAGGCGCTGCGCCAGCACTTTTGGCTCCCCTGCATAAAACATCCGAGATGTATCTCCGTGCCAGCCATCGACGATGACTGTCACGTCAATATTAGCAATGTCACCATTTTTCAAAGGCTTGGTCCCGGGAATGCCATGACAAATAACGTGATTGGTGGAGATGCATGTGGAATGGCGATAGCCGCGATAGCCTATCGTGGCGGGGAGGGCCTTATGATCAAGAATATATTCATAAGCGCGCTTATCCAGATCAATGGTTTTGACACCGGGTTGCACATATTCCGTCAGCATATCAAGGCAGCCTGCGGCAATCTGACCAGCAACGCGCATGCCTTCAAAATCAGCTTCGGTGTGAATCTTAATATCGTCGACTTCGTCGATATCTGCAGTGCAACTATCATTATCCATGAGCGGGACTATAGGGCGCGCCTCTTGGAAGGAAAAGGGGGCTAATGCGCCAAAAAGCTGAAAATAAAGGAAAATGATAGATCAATAAGCTTTTCCACAAAGCGTTGACAGAAGCCCTCTCTCAGCTGGTATAAAGCCTCTTAACCATAATAAGGGATACCCCATGAAACGCATATTATTGATCGCCGCATCCGCCTTGGCGCTTAGCGCCTGTTCAACACTCTCTGACACAATGTCCAAAGCCCCCGGCATGGCCAAAGAGGCTATGAGCAAAGTTTCTGACTCAGAAACAGCACGGCTCAACGCTTGGTTCGACGCCAGATATGAAGAGCAGCTTCAGATGAGCCCTATCGGCCTGACCTATTTGGGGCGCAAAGAACGCTATGGCGAGATTGATGATATGTCGATTGAGGCGGCAGATAAAAAGCTTGAATGGATGGCCAATAGCGTTGCCGAAATGAAAGCCAGTTTTGCTTATGACAAGCTTTCAAACGAAGCGAAACAATCTTACGACATTTGGGAATATCAATATAATCAACAAAAAGAAGGCGCAGCCTTCCGCAGCAACGCTTACATTTTTGAACAAATGGGCGGCCCGCAATCTCAAATGCCAACTTTTATGATTTCGCTGCACAGCGTCTCAGAAGAAAGCGACATGGTGGCATATGTTTCTCGTTTGAAAGAAATGAGCCGCGCGATGAACCAGCTCATCGATCAAGCAAAAGCCAATAGCGATGGCGGCGTTCGCCCCCCTTTATTTGCGTATGAAGGCGTGTTGGATCAATCGCGCAAAGTGATTACGGGCGAGCCCTTTACAGACGGTGAGCCTTCTTCGCTCTTGGCGGACGCAAAGAAGAAAGTTGCAGCGCTAGTCAAAGACGAAAAAATCTCTGAAGCGCGCGGCGCAGAACTTGTTGCTGAAGCTCAAGCCGCGTTATTGTCTGATGTAAAGCCAGCTTACAAACGCTTGATCAGTTTTCTCGAAGCCGACAAAATTTATGCCGATAAAGTGGCCACAGGCGTTGGGAAACAGAAAAACGGCGATGCATATTATAATTATATGCTAAAGGTCATGACCACCACTGACATGACAGCTGATGAAATTCATGAGTTGGGATTGGCCGAGGTGGACCGTCTAACCGCTGAGATGATTTCTTTGAAAAATCAGGTTGGATTTGAGGGCGACCTTCAAGATTTTTTCCAATTTATCAGAACTGACAAGCAATTCTATTATCCTGATACGGATGAAGGGCGACAGGCTTATATTGATGATGCCACAGCCGCAATCGACGCGCTTGAGTTGGTCACGCCTGAATATTTTGGGATTATTCCAAAAGCAGATTTGGTCGTGAAGCGCGTGGAGCCGTTCCGCGAACAAGATGGCGCTGCGCAGCATTATCAGTCAGGCACACCAGATGGTTCAAGACCAGGCGTCTATTACGCGCATTTGTCTGATATGACGGCCATGCCGAAAAATCAGCTTGAAGTGATCGCTTATCATGAAGGCACACCGGGCCACCACATGCAGATTTCAATTGCGCAAGAGCTTACAAGCGTCCCGCAATTTAGAACGCAAGCGGGCTTTGGGGCATATATTGAAGGCTGGGCGCTTTATTCTGAATTGCTTGCCAAGGAAATGGGTGCATATGAAGATCCGTATTCGGACTTTGGTCGTTTAACCACAGAAATGTGGCGTGCCATTCGCCTTGTGGTCGATACGGGTCTCCATTCAAAAGGCTGGACGGAACAAAAGGCGATTGATTATTTCGTCAATAATTCCCCAGAGCCGCTTGAAAGTGTGACCTCCGAAGTTCGGCGCTATATCGTATGGCCCGGCCAAGCAACATCTTATAAAATTGGGATGCTGAAAATTCAGGAACTGCGCGCGAGAGCAGAAGCAGCTCTTGGCGATGAATTCGATATTAAAGGCTTCCATGATACGGTATTAGGCGGCGGGTCTCTGCCGTTGGAAATTCTGGAGCGCCGTGTTGATCAGTGGATTGCGGATCAACAATAAGACCTATCGCGAAAGCTTTCTCAGCACTTTATAGCCGAAAGCTTTTGCATTATCACGCAAGGGATGGTTGCCGGTTCTGCCGGGGGCCATTCCTTTTTTGCGTAAGATACTATTCATCAAATGAATATCTGCCTCTTTGTCGCTTTGTTCCGAGCGCCAAGTGATCGACAGGGAAATAGAGGTTTTATCGCCATTTTGAACCCAATGCGGCGCTTTAACGGGCACATGTAGCGCTTTGCCCGGTGTTAAATGAAACGCCGTTGCCTTGGTTTCAAATTCATCCTTATGCACCATATTGCGATGCCCACCAGTATGATAGGCTTCATGCATTTCAGGGGTGAGGATATCCGGGTCATTAACCGGATAAACCCGCATGGTTTTTTCTCCTCTAATTTGCATCAAAATATTATGCTCTGGGTCCATGTGAAACGGCGTGACAGAATTAGGGGAGGAAATGAAAATAAAGCCTTCTTGGCGATATCGCTTTCCCGTTGCAGCTTCAATTTGCGCACCCAAATCACCGAGACAAGATTCTAATAAAGCTTTATAGGTTGCGTCATGTTCAATATTTTTGAGCACCATCCATGAGCCATTTTCTTCAATGGATAAAATCGTCTCTTCAATGGACAACCCATTTTCTGGCGTCGTTTCGGGGTCTTGATTGACGGGCACTTTGCCACTGGAATATTCAACGCGGTTTTGTGGCAAAGATTTTGATAATTCAACCAGCCGCTCAAGCGCGAATAATTCATTAGTCTCTAGCTGATGGTCCAGAACCAATGGCCTTGCAGGATAGTGCTCTGCGAAATTCAATTTTGAAGTGTCTGTAAAAATCATACGGCCCCCTGTTTTCTGGCGCTTAAGCTTTCAAGCTTCCGACAGACCGTAAGAACAGGGCCGCCAAAGCTTGTTTTTAGACTGATATTGAAATGTCCAATTTCGCGGCGTTCCGCCCACAGATGATTAATCATCGGATGATTTTCTTTCGCACAACTATCCATATAGAGAGCGACTTTACCGTCTAATGTTTGTTCCATCAAATCGAGTTCGATCATCACGCCGGGAGAATATCGGCTATAGTCTGAGCTATAGGCAATTTTATAGGAATAACCGACACCATCGCTGATAAAATTCACTAACATTGCCAAAGGTTTCTCGTCTAACATCAACCGTTGGAAGAGAAGTTTACCCGTTTTGAAAGAGCCATCAATAGCATCCCGGAAGAAATGGCGCGTGCCTGCAGAGGCGCGTAAAGATGTGCCTTCGTCGCCTTTCCAGCTGCTATCTTCAAGATCCATGAACATGCTTGTCCATTCCTTCAAATCGCTGGCTTCTCGCAAAGTCTCAAACCGAACCTGGCCTTCTTCGTCCAGTCGGTTGCGCAGACGCCGAAGTTCTTTGCGCTTTTTGCCTCTAATGTGGTGTCCAAGATAAGTGTCAAAATCATCTTCAGAGGCAAGCGCAGCTCTTTTGTAGCTGAAGGATTGATAGGATTGCCGCTTGGTGATGTTAGATAAACATGCCGCAAAAGGGCCATTCATGTCGATACGGAACCATTGAATAAATGTCCCATCTCGCGACGTATCCGCCCATTCGAGGGTCGCTTCAAGAAATGCTTGTTCATAGCCGGGCAAAATCAGCGGCCCGCCAAAAAAGGATTGGTCATGTTGCCATGTGGAAAGATATGGCACAGGCAAGCGAGCATAGCCGGTCATCAAACGAAAAGGGACATAGCCCACCATTCGGCTGCCTTCATAGGCGAAAACATGGATTGGGGCGGCCTCTGCGCTCGCATTTTCAGGCAAGCTCAATGCGGGCAAAACATTCCAAGGCTCAAAAAAAGGGTTTGGTTCATTGGCTTGATCTGCCAATGCTTGCCAATCATCGCGGCGATTCGCGAGACGTTCCGGGTCTCGGATGGCTTTGATGGTTAATGCCATGAATACGTGTTCCCGTTTTTAAAAATCGCTCAATATCAGGCAGATGGACCCAAGCGCCTCAAAGGTCAATGCAATTTTTATGCGCCTTTTCATCGACTGTATTTTAGACAATTCAGATGGTGACGGGAAGGGCAGGGGCAGATAAGACCAGCCCATGGCTCAAACTTGGCATATGGACGTTATTATTCTCGGCGCTGGCGCGGCGGGATTATTTTGTGCGGCGGAAGCTGCAAAGCGCGGACGGCAGGTTTTGGTGCTCGACCACGCAGATAAAATCGGGGAAAAAATCCGAATTTCCGGCGGGGGGCGCTGTAATTTCACCAATATTGATACGAAGCCAGAGAATTTTCTGTCCGAAAATCCCCGCTTTTGTATCTCTGCTTTAAAGCGTTTTTCGCCCCAAGATTTCATTGATCAAGTCGATCAGGCTGGCATTGCATGGCATGAAAAAAAACTCGGCCAGCTTTTTTGCGATGGTAAGGCGACCCAAATTGTCGACATGCTGATCCAAAATGCCAAAAAGGCCGGGGTGACGCTTCAAACTGGGACAGCGATTGATCAAGTCACCAAAACGGCAGATGGTTTTGAAGTTATGACCCGCGCTGGTCTGGCCAAAGCGCGACAATTAATTGTTGCGACAGGCGGGAAATCCATTCCCAAAATCGGGGCGACAGGGCTGGGTTATCAAATTGCCACACAATTCGGATTGCCTCTCATAGAGCCGCGCCCCGGCTTGGTGCCATTAACGTTTGAGGGCGCCGCCAAAGAGCAAGCTTCCGCCTTGTCCGGTCTGAGTGTTGAAGCGGTTGTTCGCGCTGGAAAAGCAGCTTTTCAAGAAGGGTTTCTTTTCACCCATCGCGGATTATCTGGCCCCAGTATCCTACAAATTTCGTCCTATTGGCGAGAAGGACAAACGATCGAAGTTGATCTTAGTCCGCAAACGGACATTTATGAAAGTTTGCGTTCTCAAAGACAACAATCGGGCCGCGTCGCTATTCAAACGGCCTTGTCGGAAATGCTGCCGAAAAGATTAGCGCAATCTGTTACAGAGGCTGAAGGGTGGAAGGGCAATCTGGCAGATTGGTCTGATAAAAAACTGAAAGCCTTAGCTGCGCGATTGCATCAATGGCAGGTTCTGCCCGCCGGGTCAGAAGGCTATCGCACAGCGGAAGTCACTCTTGGGGGCGTGGATACAAAAAGCCTCAATTCTAAAACCATGGCCGCAAAGGACGTTCCCGGATTATATTTTATCGGCGAAGTTGTGGATGTCACAGGTTGGCTCGGCGGATATAATTTTCAATGGGCATGGGCCAGTGGCTACGCAGCGGCGCATGCGGTTTAAACAGCGCTCGGCCTTTATTCGCAATGTTCTCAATATGTCCCGTTTTATCCCCGTCTAAAAAGCGTGTGATAAGATGCAAGCATACCCGCTCACTGGGAGGCCTTTGGATATCCGGCCAATGGGGAGTGGGGGATGTATGCCGAACGGGGACGCTAGGATGGTTTACTAACGTTCGGTCGTGCTTCAGAGTTCGGGTATAAATGACCCGCTGAAGCGTTGCAAAATACAGGGCGCAGGCCGTCATTTTGGCGATCTTGCATTTGCAATAGAAGGTCACGGCCAGCTTCAATGAAAGTTTGCGCCCACCCTCCCGACGTTTTTCAACATTAGTGCAAGCTAGTGGGATTTTATGCTGTTTAAAATTATCATGCTTAGAATCTGGTATCGATGCTGAGCGTATTAAAAAACCGCCCAGCAGAAATCACCATATTTGCGCTACACTTAATCGATGTAGAGATAGACTTAAGTCGCCAAGGCTTTTCTCGCGGCGTGATAGTCCCGGGCCATTCTGGCAATCATATCACCAGCGGGTTCAATCTTATCGACCGACCCAATGCCTTGGCCAGAACCCCAAATGTCTTTCCAGGCTTTCGCGTCGCTATTGCCCCCTGAGCCAAAACTCATTTTGCTGGGGTCTGATTCTGGAAGATTAGCCGGGTCGAGGCCAGCATCCACAATGGATTTTGCCAGATAATTCCCGTGTACCCCTGTAAATAAGTTTGTATACACAATATCTTCCATACTGCCTTCAACAATGCCTTGCTTATATCCATCGGTCGCATTGGCTTCTTGTGCCGCAATGAAGGCAGAGCCAATATAGCCTGCATCTGCGCCAAGTGCTTTGGCTGCCAAGACGCCGCGGCCTGTGGCGATGGAGCCGGAGAGGAGGAGGGGTCCATCAAACCATTCTCTAATTTCCTGAATCAGCGGAATGGGCGAAAGCGTACCGGCGTGGCCGCCCGCGCCTGCGGCAACAGCGATTAATCCGTCTGCGCCTTTTTCGATCGCCTTTCGCGCAAATTTATTATTGATAATATCGTGCAATACAATGCCGCCATAAGAGTGAATGGCTTCATTGACATCTTCGCGCGCGCCCAGCGACGTAATCACTACAGGCACCTTATGTTTGACGCATGCTTCAAGGTCATGTTGCAAACGATCATTTGAGCGATGCACGATTTGATTGACCGCAAAGGGAGCTGCTTTTTGCGTTGGGTTCTGCGCGTTATGATCATCAATTGCTTCTTTGATCTCGGTCAGCCATTCATCCAGCTTTTCCGCCGGACGTGCATTCAGCGCCGGGAAAGACCCAATAATCCCTGCCTTACATTGGGCAATAACCAATTGCGGGTTGGAGACAATGAACATCGGCGCTGCAACAGCGGGCAGGGCCATATCAGCAATATAGGCGTCGAAAATTTCGCGGGCTTTTGGGTTGGCAGACGTCATTGAAACTCCTGAAAATGAGATTGGAGCCGGAGAATAGAAAAGCCTGTCAGGCCGGGCAAGAAGAGATGACAGTTAAAGCGGCAAAGGCCATAAAACACAGAGGGCGCCCGCAAAAGCGAGAAAGGGCCCAAAGCGAATGGCCGTGAGCCCGGTGATTTCCCGGCCTTTCAGTTTGGCGATTAATATTGCAAAAAGCCCGGCCGCTGCGGCGATCAGAACGACAATGGGTAAGATCATCCAGCCGCCCCAAGCGCCAATCGCGCCAAGCAATTTTGCGTCGCCAAGGCCAAGCCCGTCAATTTTGCGCACTTGTCGATAAAAAGCGCCGGTGGCCCAAAAGCTGATAAACCCGGCCAGTGCCCCAATAAGTGCATCGGTCAGAGGCACAAAGAGCGCCGACATATTCACCAATAGCCCCGCAATCAGCAACGGCATGGTGAGCATGTCTGGCAAATAGCCCGTCTGCCGGTCAATCTCTCCAAGGGCGATCAAAGTTGCGATGAACCCAAAACAGGCTAGCGCGGTCCAATTCAAGCCGAATTGATAAAGGCATAAAGCCGCCCCGAGCGCCGTGAGGGCTTCGATTAGGGGATAATGCGAAGAGATGGGCGCCGCACAGTGACGACATTTTGCCTTGGTTGCGAAATAACTGACCAAGGGGATCAAGTCCCGCGCGCCAAGAGACGTTTTGCAAGATGGGCAGCGAGATCTCGGCCCCCAAATCGTCAGTCTTTCTTCCTGCGCCACCAAGCCAAATTGCGCCGGGCCACGCGCGATCACGACATTTAAAAAACTACCAATGCACAAGGCAGCCAAAAGCAGTAAAAGAACCAAAAATACCATCATTTCCGCCTACACTTATTTGGCGATACTCGCTAGCACTATGAAAAAATAACAACACAGCCTTAAATGACATGATTACGTCTTGTTTCAGGGTTAACCCAGTGGCGTAGTATGATATAATAATTGGTGAGGACATCTTGTCAGTGACTTGTTTTTATTCGGAGATATTGTGACGGCTTCCCCTGCAAACAGTTTTGCCAGAGCTGCTGCCCGCGCAAAGCCGACGGGTAAAGCCATTGGCTGGCACCGACTGGCTGAATTTGCCTTGCTCATTCTCCTGGCATGGTTGCTGGTCAGCCTTGTTTTGGCGGTCATTACGCCGATCAATAATTCAACCGCGCCTGTTGGTCCGGCGCGGATAACACAGCAAACGCCAGACATTGACCCAACAATTTTTGCCCGGTTTGATCCATTTAAAGGCCCGTCCCGCAGCGCGCAGCAAGAAGAAGTTCAGCAGCAACAAGAAGAGACCAACGAGACCACCCTCAATCTGACCCTCTTTGGCGCGTGGCCAAATGGTGAAGGCGAGGGCAGCGCGATTATTGGGCAAAGTGCTGGAAATCAACAACTATATCGTGTCGGCGGGGCAGACGAAGAAACAGAAATCATGGATGGGGTGGGACTTGCCGAGGTGCATCCTGGATATGTGATCCTCTCGCGCAATGGTATTCGTGAAAGCCTGTATCTGCCAGACCGTGTTTCCGATGGGACCACGTCTTTTGTCATTCGAGGCAACCCTGTGCCCCGTAATCTGCCCCGGCAGGCAGGCACCAGCCAACCCGCAGATTGGACGATTTATCCGCCAGTCGCAGATGGTTTGTCCAAAACGGAAGATGTTATTGAAGCGCTCACAAATGTATTTGAATTTCAACCGCAGCTGGATGCTTCCGGTAATTTCTCAGGTTTTGCGCTGTTCCCGTCCGGCGATCCAACCTTGTTTCGCAAGGCTGGTTTTCAATCAGGGGACATGATCACAGGCATAAATGGCCGCGTTGCCCCCGGTGATGCCGGTGATTTGTTGGATTTGTTCAGCGAGCTGTCGCCAAACGACCCAATTAACCTTACAGTGCAAAGAGGCGGCGCCCGGACGAACATAACGCTGCGATTAACGGATATGATGCAATGAAGAAGTCACTTCTCTCGAGCCTGTTTCTAGGGGCAAGTCTTTGCCTCGGTGCCCAAGCGCCACTGGCCGGCATGATGCCCGCTTATGCGCAGACGGGCGGCTTGAATTATCAGCAAGCAGATTTGCGACAAGTGATAAAAGATGTGTCTGTTCGTACGGGGCGGTCTTTTGTGATCGGACCTAATATTCAGCAAACCATCACCATTTATTCGCCCGAACAGGCAACACTGACCCCCGACGAAACATGGGAAATGTTTCTGGCGGCTTTGCAAGTTAGCAATCTCGCGGCTGTGCCTATTGGGCCGAATGAATATAAAATTATTCTGAATGATAAAGCCACGCGCGAAGGCGGCTCTGGCTTTGGCAATGCGGCAGGCGGCGAATATGTCGTTCGCGTTGTCTCCCTGACTTATGTGGACTCGCGCCAAGCGGCTAATTCTTTGAAGGCGTTGGTTTC
>CALLVA010000185.1 GCA_938010655.1 uncultured Parvularculaceae bacterium
CGGTGTTAAAAAAGGCCGCAACCAAGGCGAAAAAGTTATCACCGCAAACTCTCTACAGCTTGGCCTAGTGGTATATCTTGCTCAAGATGGGTCGTGGACGGAAGATTTGTCCAGTGCTGCGATTTTTGAAGGCGAGGCCGCAATGGCTGCGCTTGCAACGGCTCAAGCACAGGAAACTTTAGTGGTTGGTCCTTATTTGATGGACGTCGAAACAGATACAGACGTCACGCCAGATGGACGCGGCCGTTTGCGCGAAGAGATTCGCAAAAAAGGCCCCACGACAAGAACAGATCATGGTCGTCAGGCCTGGGGCATGTCGGAGGAAATCCGGTGAAAATTTATGGCAGTACAATTTCTGGAAATTGCCTCAAAGTAAAGTGGACCGCTGATCTATTAGGCTTGCCTTATGAATGGATTGAAGTCGATATTTTGAAAGGCGAGTCCCGCACGGAAGCGTTTTTACAGCTTTCCCCTGCTGGGCAAATTCCCATTATTGTCTTGGAGGATGGCCGCGTGTTGGAGCAATCCTGCGCCATTATGCTTTATTTGGCGGCAACGCATCCGAATGATCTTTTGCCAAGTGATCCATATGAAAAAGCCAAAGCGGTTGGTTGGCTCTTTTGGGAACAAAATGCCCATGAAAGCAGCATTGCTGTGCGACGCTTTCGCAAGCATTTTATGAAGATGAGCGATGCAGAACTAGACCCCGCTTTGCTGACCAAAGGCAATGCCTGTCTGGCTCTTATGGAAAACACCTTAGAAAAATCGTCTTATATTATGGGACACAACATCAGCCTGCCAGATATTGCGCTGGTTGCTTATACGCGCATTGCAGATGAAGGGGGATATGACCTTGCTCAATACCCCACCGTCCAAAGTTGGATTACAAAAGTTGAAGCCGATCTCGGCATCGCCCCCTATGCAGGAAGTCAATAAATGTATCGTTACGATGAATTTGATCACAAAATCGTCCGGGATCGCGTCGACCAGTTTCGCGGCCAAGTAAAACGTCGTCTTGCGGGGGATATTACCGAAGATGCGTTTAAGCCTTTGCGGTTGATGAATGGTGTCTATCTCCAACTCCATGCATATATGCTTCGCGTGGCAATTCCCTATGGCACGCTTTCCTCAAAGCAATTACGGATGCTCGCTCATATCGCCCGAACCTATGATAAAGGCTATGGCCACATAACGACACGGCAAAATATTCAATATAATTGGCCGGCATTGGTAGATATTCCTGAAGTTTTGGACCAACTCGCTGATGTTGAAATGCACGCGATCCAAACCAGTGGCAATTGCATTCGCAATGTAACGTCTGATCAATATGCAGGCGCAACAGAAGATGAATTGGAAGACCCGCGCGTCTGGTGCGAAATTATTCGTCAGTGGTCAACATTCCACCCTGAATTTTCCTTCTTGCCTCGGAAATTCAAGATCGCTGTAAGTGCCAGTAAAAAAGACCGGGCCGCTGTCAAGATTCACGATATTGGTCTTTATCTAAAAGAAAATGAGAATGGCGACGTTGGCTTTGAGGTGCTTGTGGGCGGCGGTATGGGGCGGACGCCTTATATCGGTCAAACGGTGCGCGACTTTTTGCCAAAAGAACATTTATTATCCTATTTGGAAGCGATCTTGCGGGTCTATAATACGCTTGGCCGCCGGGATAATTCGTACAAAGCACGGATAAAAATTCTCGTGAATGCCGAAGGCATCGAAAAAATTCAAGAGATGGTTGAAGCCGAATGGGCGAAGATCAAATCTGAAAATTTGGATGTGCCGCAAACTGAGATCGACCGCATTCAAGCATATTTCACGCCGCCTGCATTTGAAGACCTGCCCGCGACAAGCGAGGCATTGACGAAAGCCAGAGGCGCGAGCGAAAATTTTGATCGTTGGGTGACCCATAATGTAAACCCCCATAAGCAGGACGGCTATGCCATCGCGGTGATCTCCTTAAAAGATCATGGGACTGCGCCGGGGGATGTGACGGATGCGCAAATGGAATTAATCGCCGATCTTGGCGAGAAATATTCCTTTGACGAAATCCGCACAACCCATGATCAAAATATCGTTCTGCCCCACCTGAAACAGGATGATCTATTTGAAGTTTGGCAACAGCTTCATGCAGCAGGGCTTGGTCAAGCTAATTCTGGGTTGATCTCTGATATAATTGCCTGCCCCGGCCTTGATTATTGTAATCTTGCCAATACGCGATCTATTCCATTGGCAGAGCGACTTCAGCGCCGTTTTCAAGACCCTGAACGCCAAGGTTTGATCGGGGAACTGAAGATTAAAATTTCTGGCTGCATAAATGCCTGTGGGCACCACCATATTGGGCATATCGGCATTCTTGGTGTCGATAAAAAGGGCGAAGAGTTCTACCAGATCACTTTGGGGGGATCAGAAGATAAAGACGCGGCGATAGGGGATATTGTTGGGCGCGGTCTGTCTACAGATGAAGTTGTCGATGCGATAGAACGCCTTGTGGATTACTACCTCACACAAAAACAAGGGGAAGAACGCTTCCTCGATACATATAAGCGCCTCGGCGCAGAACCCTTCAAGGAGGCGCTTTATGAAACTGCTTAATCTACAAGATAAGAAAGTAACGCCGCTTTCCCCGCAAGACACAACGATGCCTTTTGAAGAATGGCAAAGTGGCGATGCTGCGGACGCTCTTGCGCTGCCCCATGATTTGGATTTGGCAAGCGTTGATTTGGACTTCTCAAAAGTTAAACGCCTAGATCTGTTTTTCCCTATCTACAGAGATGGCAGAGCTTTTACGCAAGCGCGTCTGCTCCGAACACGGCATAATTTCATCGGCGATATTCGCGCGACGGGGGATGTTCTGCGGGACCAATTCTTGTTCATGGTGCGGTGTGGTTTTGAGAGCTTCATCTTAACGCCCGAGCAAGACGAACATGGCTTTCTTGAAAGCCTTGCGGAGTATGATCATTTTTATCAAACATCTGCAGATAAGGCCCAGCCTGTTTGGCAATTGCGCATCGCTCAGCAGAAATTGGTCGGAGCCGCCTAATGACCAATGTCTTACCCTTACAAAGGCCCAAAAAGCCGCCTGAACAAAATGAAGATGAGCAAGCCAGAGCAAAACGCCTCGCTGCAAAATATCGTGACGCTTCTGCGTCCGATATTATCAAAATGGCAGTTCATGAAGAATTCATAGATCGCATTGCCATGGTTTCTTCCTTTGGGGCGGAATCTGCGGTTCTTCTGAAATTGGTGGCAGATATTGAGCCCAATATTCCTGTTGTCTTTCTGGAAACAGGCAAACATTTCGCGCAGACCCTTTCCTATCGGAATAATCTCGCGACAGCTTTGGGCCTGACAAATATTGTGAATGTGACACCGAAAGAGCAAGAAATCGAAGCTGAAGACCCCAGAGGAGATCTTTGGCGAAGTGATACAGATGCCTGCTGCTCATTGCGCAAAGTGCGCCCCCTTGATCACGCTTTGGAAGGGTTTGATGCGTGGTTTACAGGCCGAAAACAGTTTCATGGTGGGGCGCGCTTGCGCTTACCCGTCGTAGAATGGTCCGGTCAGCACTTCAAAGTTAATCCAATCGCAGATTGGGACAGAGAGAAAGTCACCCAGTTTGCCGCTGATCACGATCTGCCTGCGCATCCATTAGTCGCGCAAGGCTTCCCATCCATTGGTTGCTGGCCGTGCACACACCCCGTTGCCGAAGGTGATGATGTGCGCGCCGGACGATGGCGCGGTCAAGCCAAAACAGAATGCGGTATTCATAGCCGCTCCTAAAGCGCGTGACCGCAAACCCTGCCCCTCGCGCGCGATTTCTTTTGATGATAAGGAAATGGCATAAGCAAAAAAGGGCAGTCATTTCATGGACCAACTTCTTTCCACAGCGCTTCCGATCGCGCTGGCCATCATCATGTTTTCCCTTGGCATTGGCCTGACCCTTGCTGATTTCGCCCGTATTTTAAAAACACCAAAAGCGATTTTCCTGGGCATCTTCTGCCAGCTCTTCATATTGCCTCTTATCGGTTTTATCCTTGTGAAAATCGTTAATCCCGATCCGGCGATTGCTTTTGGCATTATGATTCTGGTGCTTTGTCCTGGCGGCGTGATGTCTAACATCATCTCAAAACTTGCAGGCGGCACAGTCGCTCTTTCCATCAGCTTGACGGCTATTGTCAGCCTACTGTCCATTATAACCCTTCCATTGCTTGTCGCTTATTTTGCCACTTATTTTATGGGGGAAGAAAGACTGACGGTGCAAGCGGGGGCGCTTGGGCTTGCAATGTTTATGATTACAGCTTTGCCCGTATCCTTAGGGCTTGCGTTGCGTCATTTTAAACCAAACTTAGCCCGCAAGGCCGAGCCCATTATCGTTCGGATTGCCAACACGTTGTTTGCGCTCATTGTTATTGCCAGCATCGCGACAAATTGGGATTTATTTGTCGAGAATTTTATGACCCTTGGTCCGATGATGATCGTGCTTAATATTATTCTGTTTACACTTGGCATGATGCTCGCGTTGCTGATGCGCCTACCAGAGAAGGATCGCATCGCGATTTCCATTGAAACCGGCATTCAAAATAGCGCTCTTGGCATCACTATTGGCACATTAATTGTCGAAAAAGGCGCAGGGCTGCCTCCGTTCAGCTTGCCATCCGGCGTCTATTCGATCACCTCTTATCTTGTTATTTTTCCGGTCATTCTTTGGTGGCGTTCCAAAGCGCGCCGGCAAGGGTAGTGACAAGGGTAATAGGGGGGGGGAAGAGTCATAAAGGTGACTGATCCTTGAGGGTGACTGGCCCTTGCCCTTCTGATCGTCTGGCTTTAGAGCATTATTCATGGCTAAAAGATTTAAGACGTCCAAAGGCCCGTCGCAAAGACAATTGCGCGCGGGCGAATTGATCCGGCACC
>CALLVA010000186.1 GCA_938010655.1 uncultured Parvularculaceae bacterium
GCGCTAATTGGATCAGTAACATGATCACGACGGCGACAATCGCAAAAACAGGAAGCCATTTCTTTGCAGCTTCTCCCGCGACCTCGCCGAGGAAATGAAACAACGCAAATGCAATACCGACATAGGCAAGGCCAGAAATGAACAAGCAAAGTAGAAATTTAATCTGACTGACTTTGAAAAAACCTGCCGCTACATAAGTTGGGACGCGGGTGCCCGGCACGAAACGCACCACCATCATGGTCCAGGCAAGCCGTTTTGTTACCAATGTGCCAGCCTCCATAACGCGTTTGTTCGTTGCAATGGAATCGGCTTTTTTATGGGTGCGCCCCCAGCGACCAATCCAATATTTCCAATAATCTGAAAGCATCAAGCCAAGCATGATGGCCGCAAAAATAAATGTGGGTTGCGCTTCAGGCTGCATCGCCAAACCCGCCGCGGCCACGACAGCAGCATCCTCTTGAATAAAAGGACCAATGACAATCACCAGATAAATCCAGCTGCCAGCTTTTGCAAGAAGCGCTTCTAACATATTATGAAACTACGGGATTTGCTCTTTAAAACCAGTTACATTCTTGCGACATCAAGAAACTTTTTTAACCTTGAGACACCTTATTGCTGCAAGATGTCGAATATGGCATCCAGTTTGGCCTTATCCTCGAGTGAGAGAGCCGTTTCTAGCTCGCTAGCGGGCGTTGTCATCACCATCGCAAAGCCATCAGCCGCCATTTCTTCTGGTCCGAGCCTATATTTTGTGAAAGCGCCCGTTATCGCGGCCAGGTCATCAAATTCACTGTCAGGGATCGCTTTGTACTGACTGTCCACTCTCCCTATGGTTTTGCCCCCATCTTCATCATCAATTAGCGGAAAAAGACCAAAGCCAAGCTGGTCCATAGCGCTTAGATTGCTCTGCCATTGATCATATTTATTGTAAGTCAAAATCGTATAAAGCCCAGCCTTGCCTTCTCTTTGCAACCGAACGGCATAATGAATAGACGTCACATCAGGGTTCGTGATGATCCGTTTTTTCAAATCTTGTGGAATGGTAAAGTCCATGGGGGTGAAGCCAAGAACTTCATAAATTTGTTTTGCTGTTTCTGGATTATTCCGTGTAAAAATATGGAAAAGCTCATGATACAGAATATCATCTATCAAGCCGCCCCCAAAAGTGACAACTTGAAAACTGGTCGACCACGCTGGAAATATGATAGATTTTTTGAGTGTATAAAACGCCCCAAATTCTTCATCTCCAGTTGTGCGGACCATCCGCATTTCCGCTGGCAAAAAACCGGGTAATTCCCTCTGCAATTTTTCAATAGCTTGGGCTGCATGTTTATGAATGCGATCAGCATCACGGTTCGGCCAATTGACAAGATTGGCTTTGAAAAAATCGAGATAGCTCCCGGCAACGCCGTTATCTGTCATATTGCTGGCATCTCGTGTCTGCCGGATGGAGATATCCATAGTGCCTAAATTGTTGGCAAATGCCGTATCTTGTAAATAGGTCCAGCTATCCTCTGCATTCAAATAGAGAACCTTGGTGCCGTTGACGTCGCGCTGGTTCGTCGCGGTCATTTCCTTGGTGGTCAGGCCTATAAATAAATAAAACCCTGCAACTGCAAAAACGAGAGCAAAAAGCAGGAGGAAAATTTTACGAACCATGTCGTGGCCTTTCAAAAAGCGCAGTTTTAAATGTCGTTACATGCCTTATGGCATGAAAGGATCATCAAACATTTTTGCAGAGCGCAGCCAAAACTCTTCATCAAAGCCGGGCATTTGCAAATTAGAAATGAATTGTTTTGCGCCCGCTTCCCAAGAAAATTTCTTGGCCCAATCGCGACATTCTTCAGCGTTGCGGTTTTCAAGGGCCGCAAGACAAGCCTTGGTCAAATCTTCATCCATGGCGCCACACCCATCAGGCGCGCCTTCGAGAATTTCCAAAGGACCGCGCACAGGATATGCGGCAACCGGAATACCCGTGGCCAAGGCTTCCACATTGACGAGGCCAAAAGTGTCTGTTCTTGAGGGAAAGACGAAAACGTCAGCATTTGAATAAGCTTCTACTAATTCATCCCCAAATTTTGGACCCAGCCAATGTATCTCAGGATATTTCGGGCGCAATTCATCTTCTTGCGGACCGGCCCCTACAACAACTTTAGACCCTGGCAAATCTGCATTGAGGAAGTCTTCAATCGATTTTTCAACTGCAATCCGACCAACATATAAAAAGATTGGACCCGGAATATCTTTAAAAAGATCAGATTTTAGAGGACGAAACTTGTTTACATCCACACCCCGCGCCCACAATTTCATATTGTCAAAGCCGCGTCCTTCCAATTCTTCCATAAGGCCGGGGGTCGCCACCATCATTGTATCGCCAGAATTGTGGAAATTTTTTAAAAAGCTATAGCCCCAATCAATCGGAAACTTAAAACGTTCATGGGTGTATTCTGCAAAGCGCGTATGAAACGACGTAGTGAAGGGATAATTCCGCCGCTTGCAAAAACGGCGCACGGCGCGGCCAATTGGCCCTTCTGTCGCAATATGAATGGCATCGGGCCGAAACTCATTGAGCATTTTTGCAGCTTTGCGATTGGGGAAAAGCGAGAGCCGAATTTCATTGTAAGTGGGCAAAGGAACAGATTTAAAATCCAAAGGCGTAATATATTTCACCTGATTGCCATGGGCTTCCAAAATATCCCCAAGAGTGGAAAGTGTCGTTACAACCCCATTCATTTGCGGCTTCCAAGCATCTGTCGCAATCACGATTTTGAGGCTATTTTCCAGATTCGGCATCGGAAATTTTTGCTTAGCTTTGGTTAGACGACGAACACCTGCGCCAATTTTTTTGAGCCGCCCTTGCTTGTCTTGTTTATCTTGCGTTTCCGCCAGATCAGGCGTATCAGCTTCTGGGCTCAGAGAAGGCGGTGTCGTCATGTCAGGCACTCCAGATAAAAATTAAGCTGTTAACCCTGCTTAGCGGCTTTTCTAGCCAGCGCCAAACGTATTAAACAACACAATTGGTCAAAAAAATCATATTGATTGAAAAATTCATCCATTATTAATGCAAAAATTAACATTTATTGCTTATTTTTGTGCGTTGCAAAAAATGCCTTGCAGCTTACGCGCTTATCCCTATATCATGCAGAAGACAACGCTGTTGTCTTGCCCATTTTTTGGGCGTTTCCTCCCTATACCTTGCCGCGGCCTTGTGCCGCGGTTTTTTTTGAGCACAGGTTTCAAGAGTTGGCGATTATTCGGCTGCTTGAGACATCAGCAAAGCGCTTGGATCTAGCTTGACCAAATCCGCAAAAATCATTTGCAGCGAGCGCCGCAGCACGGGGAACCCGCTATGGCGAGAGACTTTTTCTTCGTTGAGATAAAGAGCCCGGTTGATTTCGATTTGTAAGGCATGAACATTCCGAACCGGATCGCCATATTTTGAGGTGACAAAGCCTCCAGCATAGGGCGCATTGCGCGCGACGCGGTACCCTCGATTTAAGAGCAGCGAATCCGCTAAATGTGTCAGTCCCGGCGCGCAGGAGCTGCCATATCTATCCCCCAAGACAAAATCCGTGCCGCCGATAGACCGTATCGGTCTGCGTTGCATGTCATGAGAAGGCATTGAATGGCAATCGATCAATATCGCGATCCCAAATTTCTCAAGACACGCCGCGATCAAGCGCTCAATTTCTGCGTGATATGGGAAATAATATTGGTCTAAGCGCTGCGTAAATTCTTGCGCGGGCAGCTTATGATTGTAAATGGCAAGCCCATCTGCGGCAAGGCGCGGAATAACGCCAAAGCCCGCGAGCACGCGATTGGTCAGGTTGTGATTGATCTGGGGCAGGGGGCCATCAAAAAGCGCCGGATCAATTTCTCCAGGCTTCCGGTTCACATCGACAAAAGCTCGCGGGAACAAAGCTTTAACAACTGGTGCGCCCAGACTTGTGGCTGTATCAATTAAGAGATCAACATAAGCATCTTCAGATCTGCGCAATGTCATTAAGTCGAGCGGCGATTGATCCAAAAATTCGGCTGGATAGCGTCGACCAGAATGGGGCGAAGCAAAGATAAAGGGCACCTTCCAATCGGGAGGCGCAATCACTTCAACAATCTGAGGGCTAACATTTTCCATTAGTTTAATTTCATATATCAAGCCGACCAATTTTGTCGATTGGAGGCTCTTCTTAACACTTTTGCGCTACTTTGTCCTCTTCAACCGGATGATACATAAGATTCGGTGGTAAATGATAAGCTGTTCGGGTCTCGAAAACATCGTTAACGCCATGTTAAGAGGGGTCGGGGTAGCTGGGTAGTAGGAAAATATGCGAGGGGACTTCTCGCGAAACAAGGTGTGAGGCGAGTTATGGCGGCAATTTTATTGGCAGAAGACGATGATTCTATGCGCGGCTTTTTGAAAAAAGCGTTGGAAAAGGCTGGTCACGTCGTTGTGGATGCTGCTCAAGGGGATGAAGCATTAACTGAATTGCAGCTTCGCGAATTTGATTTGCTTTTGACAGATATTGTCATGCCCGTCATGGACGGTATTGAGCTGGCGCGACGCGCTTCTGATATTGATCCTGAAATGAAGATCATGTTTATCACAGGCTTCGCTGCTGTTGCCTTGAACCCAGCTAACAAAGCCCCAATGGATGCCAAAGTCCTCTCAAAGCCGTTTCACTTGCGTGATTTGGTAGATGAAGTCGACAGAATGATCGCCGCCTAACAAGGCTCGACTTTCCATGATGGCTTGTTAAGCTCTCCTTTCTGAGGAGAGATACAATGAAGCGGCGTTCCTTTTTTAAATGGCTGACAGCCAGTAGTTTTCTCGCGGCTGGATGTGCCACTTCACATGAAGAGATGCTGCCGCCCCCAGCGCCAAAACAGGCGAAGGCCACTGGTCTCAAATTCAGTGTCTATCAAGACGCCAAAAAAGAGTGGCGCTGGCGTCTGATCGCCCGAAACGGAAGAGTAATAGCGGATTCCGCCGAAGGGTATGACACAAAAGCCGCTTGCTTAAACGGCATTTTTCTCGTGAAAGCTTCGGCCAATGCGCCCGTTCTGACGAGCTGAAATACACAAGTTCAATTCCCAGAAATCCCCTTGCAAAGACGCAAACAATTAGCTACGCAACATTTCTGAATTGGCCGATAAAGCTGTTCAGGGCGTATAGCTCAGTGGTAGAGCGCTTCCTTGACATGGAAGAGGTCCGTAGTTCGATCCTACGTACGCCCACCATCGGCAATTCGCGTAGCGAAATACTGCTCATATCTTTATCATCTTGAGTCGCTACAACCGTTTTGAAGCATTGCTGTGAGTTGTCATGGGGCATGCCGGCAGAGTTTGCGGGGCGGGGGCTTTTTGTGGTTGAAATATTTCATATCAGCCGCAGTTGTATCCCTTACAGTGACAGGCAATTTTCCTCATAGGGAGACTTTTTTTGCCCTAATGTGCACTGGGTGCATTTTTCGCTAGTTTTGTCAAAAAACCTTCATGTTTGTTTTGTCGCAGTGTCACAAAACCCACCCAATAGGCAAGTGCAGCAGATAGGGCTGCAAGAGCAATCTTATGGGGTTTAAAATGTCAGTTGTTGGCAAGTTCGGGATTTCGGTTGTAGCTTTGTCGGCTGCACTGTTGGGAACAGCTATTGCGCAAGAGAAAGCGGGTAGTATTTCGAAATGGGGGGCGTCGCCCACTTGGAAGGGCGATGGATGGGAGTTTAAAATCTCTGGCCGCGTCAATATTGACTATGCTAGCGTCGAAGCAGATGAGGCAGATGCAGATTGGAACGCCAGCGAATTACGCCGTTTTCGGCTTGGTGCTTCCGGCAGCATTGGGTCAAACATCAAATATAAAATGGAAATGAACACCAATAGTTCCGGTGAAGTGAACGCTGAAGATGCATATATTCAGTGGGCTCCCACATCAGGCGATTGGAATATTAGACTTGGCCAGCAACGAACGCCAAACTCTCTCGATGAATCAACATCATCAAGATATACGTCTTTGCTCGAGCGAGCGGCCTTTACGGACGCTTTCCAATTTAATCGCCGCCTTGGTGTGACTGTGAATAAAAGCGGTGAGAATTATACTTTGGCTGCCGGTGTCTTCGGCGATAATCTCGAAGTTTCAGATCAAGAAGAGGGAACAGCAATCGCAGCGCGCGGTACGTTCAACCCGATTAAATCTGATACGACGCTTGTGCATTTAGGCGCCTCTTTCCGCATTCGGGAAATCGGTGATACTCAAAGTGATCTAAGATATCGTCAACGCCCCGTCAGCCATATTCCAGGACGGATTATCAGTACGGGGAGCATTGCTGATAGTGATACATTCATCGGCGCGGAAGCGGCTGCCCTTGTCAATAATTTCTGGGTAGCAGGTGAATATGGTCAGACAAGCGCTGATTGTACTATTTGCTCAAGCGATCCTGATTTTGATGGCGGCTATGCAGAAGCAGGCGTCTTTATCGGGGGGAAGAAAGTTTATAAGGGCGGTAAATTTAACCGACCCAAAGTTGATACGCCTGTAACCGATGGTGGCAATGGCGCTGTCTCTCTTGTGGCGCGTTTCGATACGATCAACCTCAATGATGGCGATATTGATGGCGGCGAGTATGACAGTTTCTCTCTCGGTGCTGATTGGTGGCCAACAAGATATACAAGGCTTGGCGTCAATTATTTCAATGTGGATGCGAATCTCGGCACAAGCACATCAGGCTTAGACAGCAATTTTGCAGCACTCGTAACAGCTTTTGAGCCTTCCGAAAGCGTCAGCGGCGTGATCTTGCGCGCTCAATTTGATTTTTAACCCTAAGGACAGATTACCATGAAAATGAAATCTACTCTCATAACAGCCCTCGGCGTGATCTTGCTCAGTGCATGCGGATCAGACGACGGGACGACCGTTAAAAGTGATGCTGCATCTAAAGCTGACACAAAAATGGTAGAAAAGGCACCTGAAGCATCACAGTCTAGTGGCGACATCCGCATTGTTGGGTCGTCAACGGTTTATCCTTTCTCCACGAAAGTGGCGCAAGAATTTAAAAACAAAACAGGCTATAATGTTGTCGTTGAATCAACAGGTTCAGGCGGCGGTCACAAATTATTTTGTGACGGCGTTGGTCCAGATACAGCGAACATCACCAACTCATCTCGTCGTCAAAAGAAGAGCGAATTTGAGATGTGCGTTGAAAATGGCGTAGACGAAATTGTCGAAGTCAAAATCGGTTTTGACGGTATTGTCCTTGCCAATGCGCTGGAAGCACCGACAATTGATTTTACAGCCAAGCAAGTCTTTCTCGCCTTCGCAAAGGAAGTGCCGGTTAGCGACACAGACTGTACGATGCAGGATAATCCTTACGTGACTTGGTCAGACATTGACGCAAACCTGCCTGACACAACAATCGAAGCGTATGGCCCGCCTCCAACTTCGGGGACACGGGATGCTTTTGTTGAAGTCGCCATGGAAGGCGGCGCCAAGCAAGTTGCGTGTTTGGCTGCTTTGCGCAAAGAAGACAAAAAGGCCTTTCAGGTCGTGGCCCATACCATTCGCGAAGACGGCAAATGGATTGATTCAGGCGAAAACGACAATGCGATTGTCCAGACTTTGGTGAACACGCCAACGGCTATGGTGATTTTCGGGTTCTCTTTCCTTGATCAGAACGCCGATAAAATTAAAGGCATGACAGTTGATGGAGCAGAGCCAAGCTTTGAAAACATTGCAGCCGGCGCTTATCCGATTTCACGGTCTTTATTCTTCTATCTGAAAAAAGCGCATGTTGGCTCGGTGAATGGACTTCAAGAATTTGCTCTTGAATTCACTTCCGAAGAAGCATCAGGCCCGGGTGGATATTTGGAAGAAATTGGTCTCGTGCCATTGCCAGATGCTGAACGTGCAAAATATCGTTCGGATGTTGAGACGCTTGCGACTTACCAACAATAATATAAAAAGCTGGATGCTGTTCAAGCATCCAGCTTTTTCGCTTTTAGCATAATTATGGGAAGCATGACCTTACTTTTCCTTACCATTGTGATTGCCACCTCTGTGGCAACTTTTTTGTTTGTTCGGCATAGCGCGCGGGGCAGGGTTCTCGCGACTACGGGCACCCGGCTGGATCAGCGCTTTCATTCTCAACCGACCTATCACGGCTTGTTTAGCGGTGGGGTTGTCGCCTTTTTGACGTTATCGACTTGGGCGCTTGGGGCTTATGTTTTGCCGCTCGCTAATTACGCGATCATCGCCATAGCAATGCTGGTAGCAGCGGGAATATTTGCTTCCCTCAGTCTGCGATTAATTCACCCCAATTTTCGCGCCCGAAATTTTGTAGAGATTTTTATTAAAGCCGGGTTGATACTTTGTTCCGTACTCGCTGTTCTAACAACCCTGGGTATTATTCTCTCCTTACTTTTCGAGAGTCTCCGATTTTTTGATCAAGTGCCCGTGTTGGATTTTCTAACAGGGCTTCAATGGTCGCCGCAGACGGCGCTACGTGCAGACCAAGCCGGGCAATCTGGTGCCTTTGGGGCGGTGCCAATTTTTGCAGGTACGTTCTTGGTGATGGCTGTGGCGATTTTTATTGCCGCGCCCATCGGTCTGATGATCGCGATTTATTTATCTGAATATGCCAGTAAAAAAACACGTGCCATTGTCAAACCCGCGATTGAAATTCTGGCAGGCGTTCCAACCGTCGTATACGGATTTTTTGCGCTTTTGACTGTTGGGCCTACGATCCGGGCTTTTGCGGAGAGCCTTGGTTTTGCTGTGCCAACGCAATCGGCCATCGCCGCAGGGTCTGTGATGGGGGTTATGATTATTCCCTTTATCTCGTCTCTCTCTGATGATGTGATCAATGCCGTGCCTCAATCTTTACGCGACGGGTCATACGCGCTGGGGGCCACAAAATCTGAAACCATGAAACAGGTGGTGTTTGCAGGCGCATTGCCGGGCATTATTGGCGCTTTGTTGTTGGCGGTGAGCCGGGCCATTGGGGAGACGATGATTGTGGTGATGGCCGCAGGCCGCGCCGCAAATTTAACCGGTAATCCTTTTGAGGCTGTCACCACTGTGACTGTACAAATTGTTGCTTTGCTCACCGGGGACCAAGAATTTGACAGTCCGAAAACGTTGGCTGCCTTCGCGCTTGGGCTCGTGCTGTTCTTGATCACGCTGGTTCTAAATATCATCGCCCTTATGGTCGTACGGAAATATCGGGAAAGGTACGAATAGGATGTCAGACACGTCTATTCATTCATCAGAAACAGCCCGCAAGCGGTTGCGCAAGCGCCATGCCAAGGAAGTGCGGTTTCGCATCTTAGGCATTCTGGCCATTGCGATCGCCATGGTCTCCCTTCTCTGGTTGCTGATCAGTGTGGTTGGGACCGGCTATAAAGCGTTTTATCAACATGACATTACGATGGAAGTTGTCCTCGATGAAACCTTGCTGGACCCCACAGGGGCTCGCGACCCGCAAAAGCTGCGTGGGGCAAATTATCGTCGTGTCATTCAAAATAGCCTGTATGAGCGCTTCCCGGAAGTCACGGACCGCAAAGCCCGGCAAGAGCTGTTCAACATTATCTCAACGTCTGGCGCGCCAAACTTTGTCAGGCAGATGGTGTATAATGATCCATCTCTCGTGGGGCAGACATTGACCATTCAAGTGCCGACATCTGATGATGTTGACCAACTCTTCAAAGGGAATATTGATCGGGAAACACCAGAAGCTTTGCGCAAAGTTTCAAATCGGCAAATTGAGTGGGTCGATTCATTGAAAGCCACTGGGGAAATTAAAGCGCATTTTAACAAGCGGCTCTTTACGGGAACCGATAGCCGTGACCCGGAATTGGCCGGCATTGCGAGCGCCTTTGTTGGGTCAGCAATGGCGCTGGGCGTTGCGTTTCTTTTGGCGTTTCCAATTGGCGTTGGCGCGGCCATCTATCTGGATGAATTTGCTCCCAAAAATAAATTCATCGATTTTATTGAGATCAATATCAATAATCTTGCTGCCGTGCCGTCCATTGTGTTTGGTTTATTGGGACTGGCTGTTTTCCTCAACTTCTTTGGCTTGCCAAGATCGGCGCCGCTTGTTGGCGGGATGGTTTTGGCATTGATGACATTCCCAACCATTATCATTGCCACTCGGTCCGCGTTGAGAGCTGTGTCGCCTTCCATCAGAGATGGTGCTTTGAGTGTGGGGGCGTCCCATATTCAGGCAGTGTTCCATCACAAATTGCCTTTAGCAGCGCCGGGCATTTTGACAGGGTCGATCATTGGCATGGCGCAAGCGCTGGGCGAGACAGCGCCGCTCTTAATGATCGGCATGGTCGCTTTCGTGACGGAAATTCCAACAAGCGTGACAGAGCCAGCAGCAGCCCTGCCTGTTCAAATTTTCCTTTGGTCGGATAGCGCAGAGCGCGCTTGGGCCGAACGCACATCCGCAGCTATTATTGTATTGCTCACTGTTCTCGTTGTAATGAATGGTCTTGCAATCTGGCTACGTTCGAAATTAGAGCGCCGTTGGTAGATGATGCAGATGACATTGAAACGAGATCCTAGTATGAGTAGTAAAGCCCCAAAGGTTAAATTGATGACAGCTGAGCTATCCCAAACGGAAAAGAAAATGGCGATCGCCAGCCCAAAATTTTCTTGCACTGATGTGCGCGTTCATTACGGCGATATGGAAGCGTTGCATGGCATTACAATGGATATTGATGATCGGGGTGTCACAGCTCTTATCGGGCCATCCGGGTGCGGAAAATCTTCGTTCCTCCGCGTCTTCAATCGTATGAATGATACGATCCCCGGTTGCCGCGTTTCAGGAGATATCCTGATGGATGG
>CALLVA010000187.1 GCA_938010655.1 uncultured Parvularculaceae bacterium
CGGATGTGCTGAATTCGACAACATGGGAAGAAGCCGTCCCGAATATGCGCCCGTGGGTGGGCCAGCGATCTCGTTGGATCAAAGGATATTTGCAAACATGGATTGTGCATGCGCGCCATCGCGCCCCTGCTTTTCAACGACGTCGATGGCAAAATGCCATGACCCATCACCTTTTTATGGGCGGTGTTGTTTTATCAGCCATGGGTAATCCGATCTTTGTGATCTTGAGTTTGCTGGCCATGTTTGGCGGGATTATCGGCCCAAGCCCTTTTTTGGTTGCCCTCTTATCTGCCTGTTCAATTATTCAAATTGGCTTGCTCGTTTTTGCGGCGCAGCGCCGGGGCTGGTATGGCTTGATCCCCGCCGCGCTTCTTGCCCCGCTCTATTGGATGGCGCAATCTATTGCTGGATATAAGGCGGTTTGGGAATTTTTTAAAAAACCATTTTACTGGGACAAGACAGAACATCGTTGTGGGCTTGAACCCGAGACAAAAAACCCGCAAACAGAACGCGCACCAGCGCTATTACCTAACCAAATGATGTGAGTTTATGTCTTCCCCTCTTGCGCCTTTTGCGGGCGTTCCTTTTCGCAAGATGAATGGCCTCGGCAATGATTTTGTCATTGTTGATTTGCGCCAGACCACCACCAAAATGACCCCGGAAGCTGCCGCCGCTTTGGGCGACCGCAATGGCAAATATGGCTGCGATCAGATTATCACGCTGGAAAAAAGCGGCGCTGATGTGTTTATGGGGATTTGGAATACAGACGGGTCTGCCTCTGGTGCTTGCGGCAATGCCTCTCGCTGTGTGGGGTGGATTTTGTCTGAAGAGACTGGCGAAGATGAGACCCAGTTTCTAACGCCTGCTGGCCCTTTAACCTCATCGCGCCTTGGGCCACTGCGCTTTAGTGTCGATATGGGGGAGCCAAAACTGCGTTGGGAAGAAATTCCGCTCGCAGAACAAATGGATGATACGCGCTATATAGATATAAAATTAGGCCCAATCGATAATCCAGTTTTATGGGGCCCATCAGCAGTGAATATGGGGAATCCCCATTGCATCTTTTTTGTGGAAGATGCCGAAGCGCAGGAACTGGACCGGTTTGGTCCGATGATTGAATATCACCCGCTCTTCCCTGAACAAGCGAATATTTCTGTTGCGCAAGTGCGCTCTAAATATGAAATTCGGTTGCGTGTCTGGGAACGGGGTGTTGGCATCACCAAAGCCTGTGGCACGGCTGCTTGTGCTGCTTTGGTCTCCGCCCATCGCCGCCGCCTCACGGACCGAAAAGCGACAGTGGTGATGGATGGCGGCTCCCTAGCGATTGAATGGCGCGAAGATAATCATGTGCATATGGCGGGGCCTGTTGAGTTAGAGTTTGAGGGGACGCTCTGAGTCTGGTTCTTGTTTGAAGGCCTTGGCTGGTATATCCTAAGCCTCGTAACCAAATAGGATATTGATATGACCTTTAGACGTACTCTTTTTCTCCGTGCTGCTCCGTTATGTCTCGCTGGTATCGCTGTAACGGGTTGTGCCACCCTCTCAGAGGAAATAGACCAGGCAGAAATGGCCGCGAAAGCAGAAATGGCGAAACTATCAAATGTGCCCGCCACAAAATTTGATTTGAGTCATTGGAATATCACTGTCCCAACAGATGCGGACAATAATGAAAAAGTCGATACGGTAAGTGTTGCTGACTTACAAAGTTATGCGCATCCAGATTATTTTCATTTAAATGATGCGGGCGAGATCGTTTTTGTCAGTCCGAATAAAGCGCTGACCACGCCAAACTCCAGTAATACGCGCAGTGAATTGCGATATATGAGCCGGGGTAGTGACACATCTATCAAAACAAAAGCACCTGGCAATAATTTTGCGTTGGCCTCACACCCAGATGCGGCCTCCTTCGCTTCTGTTGGTGGCCGGATGGAAGCGACGTTGCGCGTCGAGCATGTCTCTGTGAATGCGGGACATCCTGATAAAGAGCCAGCATATTCCGCTGTTGTCGGCCAAATTCATGGGGCCAAAGTTGATGATAATTCAGACGGATTTGGTTATGGGAATGAACCGCTGAAGATCTATTTCAAAAAATTCCCGGATCATGAGACAGGATCTATCTTCTGGAACTATGAAAAAAACCTGGCGAAAGAAGACCCGAAGCGCAAAGACGTTGCTTATGCCGTTTGGGGGAATACGTGGGATGTGAAAACGGATCCCGGTGCTGAAGGGATCGCATTGGGTGAAGAGTTTAGCTACACCGTGAATGTTTATGAAGATGTCATGACATTGGTTTTTGAAAGTCCGACAAAAGAAACAAAAACCTTCCAGATCAATCTTGCCAACAATGTAGATGCCAATGGTAACGTTGATGTAGATGATAATCCAAAAGGCTATACTGGCGATGCTATGTATTTCAAAGCTGGCATTTATAATCAATGTAGCACGAAAGATGACCCGGGTTTCTGGTATACGGCATGCCCGGGCACGGGTGACTGGGAAACAGACCAAGCCAATGGCAACTACGCTGCGGCAACATTCTCCCGCTTGGTTGTGATGCCAGCGGAAGAAATGTAAGACAATTTAGTCTTCTAGAGATGTGAGGGGAGGAAACGCATCTGTTTCCTCCCTTTTTTCGTCAACCCGTTCGATTTCTAACGAAACCCGCGCAACGCGCACACCCCAATAGCCAACGGTCGCATCATTGATAACGACGCCATCTTCACGCAGCGCTAAGACATCGCGAAAACGCACTTTCATGCCGGGGCTGCCATCTTCTTTTGGCAGCCTCATATCATATTCAAGGCGGAACACATCGCCATCCATAAAGCCTCTGGCCGTACCGACGACATCTTCTCTTGTACCGGAAAATTCGCCATTAGCTTGCTTGGTCAGGCGCCATGTTTTCCGGTCTTCTTCACCGTCATCATAAACAAAGTCTTCTATAAGGGTGAGCGTTTGCCCGTCCCATGTGCCATCCAAATAGGCAGTGAAGCCCCGCTTCTGGCCTGTAATGGCCGAAAACTGGCCCTTGCCAACGGTCTTGCCAGCTAAATCGCGCTCTACTTTGAACGGCTTATCAGACATGGGGAATTCTGCGGGCAGATTAGGCCTGCTGGCGCAGCTTGCTAAGGTGAAAAAACTGGCGATCACAACGCCAAGGGTGATTATTTTCATATAGTGTCTCGTCATTTTGCGGCTCCGCCTTTTATCTATCTCAATATATAGGCCTGTGCGCCAAAACGGCGAGTTTGCTTGAAAAGCCTGCGCTTTTCGCGCAAAAGCGCAAGATGACGAAGCCCGAGCCACCCCATAGCCCCCAATCCTCTCCCGATGTGATTACATTAGGGTGTCGATTGAATGCTTATGAATCTGCCCAGATGAAAGCTCTGGGCAAAGCTGCTGGCGTGCAAGATGCTGTGGTGATCAATACATGCGCTGTCACCAATGAAGCCGTGCGCCAAGCAAGGCAAACCATCCGCAAAACCCGGAAAACCAAGCCTGATGCAAAGATCATCGTAACAGGCTGCGCCGCACAAATTGACCCCGATGCTTTCAACGCCATGGAAGAAGTGACTGCGGTCATGGGCAATGTCGAAAAGTTAGACGCGCAAAGCTGGCAAGCTTTGGCCGAGACAGGCATGAGCAATGTTAGCGATATCATGCAGGCAGAATATGTGACGCGTGCAGAGCTTGCAGCGCCTTCAATTCAAAAAACCACAAGAGCGCATGTGCAAGTGCAAAATGGGTGTGATCATCGTTGCACCTTTTGTATTATTCCGTTTGGGCGGGGCAATTCTCGATCTGTCGCGCCAGCTGATGTGGTGGCGGAAATATCAGCACTGGTAAGCGCGGGCGTGCCAGAGGTCGTGATAACGGGCGTGGATATCACCTCTTGGGGGGCGGACCTTGAAGGTGCACCGCAATTGGGCGATCTGATTTATCGAATTTTGCAGGATGTGCCGGACTTGCCGCAATTGCGATTATCGTCAATTGATGGCGCTGAAATTGATGATCGCTTATTTGATGTTTTGACAACAGAAAGCCGCGTTGCGCCCCATGTGCATCTATCATTGCAAGCCGGTGATAATTTGATCCTCAAGCGGATGAAGCGCCGCCATAGCCGGGAGCAAGCGATAGAGATTTGTCGCGCTTTGCGCGCAGCGCGACCCGAAATTGTTTTTGGCGCAGATATTACTGCAGGCTTCCCAACAGAGACCGAAGAGATGTTTCAAAACTCTCTGGATCTCGTGGCAGAATGTGATCTGTCATATCTGCACGTATTTCCCTATTCAGCAAGAGAAGGCACACCAGCCGCCAAGATGCCCGCAGTGAATGGTGCAGAAATTAAATCCCGCGCCGCAAGATTGCGCGCTTTAGGTGATAAGGCTCTTGTGCGTTTGCTAGATAAGCAAACAGGCGTGCATCGGATGTTGACGGAAAAGCCTCGGCGTGACGGTAAAGGCGTGGGCCGCTTAGCGAATTTTGCAGAGGTTGAATTCGATGGTACGGATGCACAAAAGCAAGCGGGACAATTTTTCCAAGTTGAAATTACAGGCCATGATGGCTTCAAGCTTTCCGGCAAGATCTTAAATGAGATAATATGATGAGTGAGAAAAAAGGCCTTTTTGGCAGATTATTTGGTCGTAAGGAAAAGCCTGCGAAAGAGGCGGCTGCGGAACGTCTTGAAGAGCGTGCCCAAGAAGTTGAAGCGCCTTTAAGAAAAGAAGACCCCGCCCCAGATTTACCAAAACAATCTGATGCGCCAACAACAGATGTCCCA
>CALLVA010000188.1 GCA_938010655.1 uncultured Parvularculaceae bacterium
GCCCAGCTCTGAACGTTGAGGCGCGTGCGGAAAGTCGTTACGCAAAGACCATCCCGCAAAAAGACCGTCCGCCCCAAACCCAAAACCAGAGATGGACCCCGGCCTTCGCCGGGGAGGCGTTTTGCTGGAGCTTATCAAATAGTTGTTCACTTTATGTTCTATTCGCGTTATTCTGAACATATGCCCGGTTATGTCTATCTCCTCGCCAATCGAAAAAACGGTGCGCATTATCTTGGCCATACTGCTAATATTGGTGTCCGTACTTGGAGTCATAAATTAGGTGTTGGATCGAAGTTTACCGCTAAGTATGACGTTCACCGATTAGTTTGGTTCAGTTATTTTGAAGATATCAGAGACGCCGCACATAAAGAAACCCAAATGAAAAAATGGCACCGCGCATGGAAAGTGAACTTGCTTGAACAAGAAAACCCAAACTGGGACGACTTGTTTCACAAACTCAATAATTGAACTAAAGCACGCCTCCCCGGCGAAGGCCGGGGTCCAGCTCTGAAAAGAGAGGTGCGCATGTATGGTTGTTATGCAAAACCATCTCGCCAAAAGCGCCATCAGCCCCAGAACCAACGACTAGAGATGGATCCCGGCCTTCGCCGGGAAGGCGTTTAGAGTGGGGTTGGATATAAAAAAACAATCTCTCCGTCTCACCGGGTGAAGGCCCGGAGTCCATCACTGAACAGCTAGGCGCATACGGATGGTTGTGTCTGGAGGAAGCCCGAGGCGTTGCTCTTATTACTAACGCATAGGTTTCTCGATCAAGACCAGTCAGAAAAATGTTTTGATAGTTTCAATCCTTGGCCTTGATAGTTTGACTTTAAGCCTTGCCCATAAAGAGT
The DNA here is from genome assembly GCA_938010655.1 of uncultured Parvularculaceae bacterium. Taxonomy (GTDB): domain Bacteria; phylum Pseudomonadota; class Alphaproteobacteria; order Caulobacterales; family Parvularculaceae; genus CALLVA01. The sequence goes on from CALLVA010000188.1 coordinate 852, forward strand.
TTCTGGTGTTTCGGATAAATGTTCATAAGCCAAGCGGGCGACCATTTGGCCATCTTCAAGCACAAAAGGAGCGTCGTGGCCGCGTACTTCCAAGACTGCTCTGGAGCCCGCGCCGCCTGCTTGTGAATATCCAAATCCGGGGTCGAAGAACCCGGCATAATGCACACGGAACTCTCCCAGTAACGGATCAATCGGCATCATTTCAGCAGCCATGTCTGGGGGAATGCACAATGCTTCTTTCGAGGCAAGAATATAAAATTCATCAGGGTCCAGAATAATAAAATTATTCTTCGGCGCAGGGATCGGTTCCCAATATTGCGCAGGGTCTAACGCTCCCACTTTATCAACATCAATCAACCCGGCATGACGCCGCGCGCGATATCCAATAATCTCCCCCGGCGCTCCGGCCACTTGCACGGTCATGCAGAGGCCTTGGTCGATGGAGCCTGTTGCACTGACGAGCGGCGTTTTATCGTGAATTTTTCTCAAATCGGCATCGCTGCACAGGGCGCGTCCCCGGCGCAACCGCAATTGGTTCAGGCTAGAGCCTTCGCGTACCACGATCGAAAATGTCTTAGGGCTAATTTCCGCATAAAGCGGCCCGGCATACCCTTCTGGCGCACGTTCAAAAGCGGTCGCTCCATCAGTGACCATACGGACGAAAACATCAACCCGGCCCGTGGAGCTTTTGGGATTGGCCATGCCAGATATATCGGCAGGAAGCGCCAAACTTTCGCGCAAGGGCACCAAATATACACAGCCCTTTTCCAAGACGGCATCTTTGGTCAGGTCTAACTCATGCATCACCAAATCTTGTAACCGTTCCTCAACGCGCACATTTGCGCCGGGCAAAAACGATGCCCGGACCCGCCAAGCTTTTGTGCCCAAGGTCAGATCAAGGCTGGAGGGTTGCACTTGCCGCGCGGTCAAGGCTGCGTCTGTGCTGATGATGCCTTTTTCCAGCGCGGCCATAAGCGCTTTGGCGGGGAGGACACCTTGTTTCATCATCATGTCTTTCCTTCGTCTTCAATTCTTGACCAATGGACCTTACGGGCGTATCCCCGCACTCACGCTTCAGGGTTTGGGCCGGCTGGCTTGCGGCTGATGCGTCCTTCTCAGGAAGGTTCTATCCGCTAAAAGGCCGGAGGTCATGCCCCAAATAGTGCCGAAAGGCCGGTGCATTAGATTTAAAGTGACGAATTCTATGACAGAGTCTTCCAAAACATGGTCTTCCAAAACATGGCGTCCGAAAACGCTTGCAGTGCGTGCCGGGGTGAACCGGGCTTTTCAGGAAACATCCGAAGCGATGTTTCTCACATCTGGCTATGCTTATAATAGCGCTGACCAAGCCGCCGCGCGTTTTTCCGGGGATGATCCTGGTCATATTTATTCGCGCTTTTCCAACCCAACCGTGCAAGCGTTTGAAGAGCGCTTGGCGGCATTGGAAGGGGCGAATTTTTGCCGGGCGACCACGTCTGGCATGGCGGCCGTTACGGCGACAATGTTAGCGCAGCTTTCGGCAGGGGATCATATTGTCTCATCTCGCGCTTTGTTCGGGTCTTGCAATTACGTGGTGGCGGAATTGTGCCCCCGATTTGGCATTGAATGTACATTGATCGACGGGACAGATTTGGCCCAATGGGAAGCGGCGGCGCGGCCAGAGACAAAAGTCTTCTTTTTAGAGACCCCGTCCAACCCTGGTTTGGAAGTGTTGGATATTGCTGCAATCGCAAAAGTGGCAAAGGCCAAAGGCGCGCGGCTTGTGGTTGATAATGTCTTTGCCACGCCAGTGTTCCAGAAGCCTTTAGACCTTGGGGCGGATCTTGTGATTTATTCTGCCACCAAACATATGGACGGGCAGGGCCGCGTTTTAGGCGGAGCGATTCTCGGTAATGATGAGGCATTTCTTGCAGATATATTGCAGCCCTTTTTGCGCAATACAGGGCCAACCATGAGCGCGTTTAATGCGTGGGTTTTGTTGAAAAGTTTAGAGACATTTGCCTTGCGGGTTGAGGCGATGGCGGCGTCTGCGGCAACAATTGCCACGAGACTTGTTGCTCAAAAAAGCGATGTTTTAAAGCAAGTGCTCTATCCGCATTTGCCGCATCACCCACAATATGACATTGCCAAAAAACAAATGTCCGCAGGCGGCACATTAATTACATTGGAATTTGCTGGCGACACCGATACAGCCCAAGCGCGAGCATTTGCGTTTCTCAACCATCTAAAGCTGATAGATGTCTCCAATAATTTAGGCGATGCAAAATCTCTCGCGACCCATCCTCGGACAACAACACACCATCGACTCGCGGAAGAGGCGAGATTGGCCCAAGGTGTTACACCGGGGCTTGTAAGATTCTCCTGTGGACTGGAAGATGTTGACGATCTTTGGGAAGATATTGAAGACAGCCTCACTCATGTATGTTAGGAAGTTGATGGTAACGGGGAGAGCTACCATGATAAATATAGTGGCGCAGTGTGGATGATATGAAGTACGAATTAGAAACAAAAGGCATTCGCGTTGAAGTTGAGCCGGACTTTTTAGAAGAACAGTCCGAGCCTTATGAAGACCACTATGTCTGGGCATATACTGTGCGCATCGACAATAATTCAGATCGCGTTGTCCAGCTCCGGTCGCGGCGCTGGCGCATCACCAATGCAAAAGGTCAAACAGAAGAAATTACCGGGGAGGGCGTTGTCGGCGAACAACCTACATTGCGCCCTGGCGAAGCTTTTGAATATACCTCCGGCGCGCCATTGACGACGCCTTCAGGTTTCATGGTTGGCGCCTATGGGTTGGAGACGCCGGAAGGGGAAGCATTTGAGATTGAGATTCCGGCTTTCTCATTAGATAGCCCGCACGATATTCAAAGACTGCATTAGAGCTTCAAACCATTATCGGTTCCAAAAACTGGGACTCAATAAAATCAACAATGTGAAGAATTCCAATCGCCCAAAAAGCATGGCGATGGAGAGGATCCACTTTGCGCCATCTGGCAGGGTTTTGTAATTGCCAGAGGGGCCGATAATATCTCCCAGCCCAGGGCCAACATTGGCGATGGCAGAGCCAGCGGCGGATAGGGCCGTGGTCGGGTCTAGTTTAAACAGCGTCAGCAACACAGCTACGGTGGCGAATGTCGCGAAATATACGAAAAAGAAGGTCAGTACCGAGATAAAAATATCTGTGGTCAAAGGCCGGCCATTATATTGTGCAACAAACACTCCGTTTGGATAAGCCAGCCGCTGGCCAAAGAGCTTTAGCGCCGCCAGCGCGATTTGAAACAGGAAAACCTTCATGCCACAAGAGGTGGACCCGGCGCAGCCCCCGATAAACATAATGCAGAAAAAGAAGCCCACGGCAAAAGGCCCCCACAGGCCATAATCGGTTGTGGCATAGCCCGTGCCTGTCATGATTGAGACCACATTAAAAGCCGCGCGTCGGAAGCCTTCAAACCAGTCGCCATCGTAAAAATTCACAACCCGCAATGTCATCAGCGCAATGAAAATCGCAACAGTTGTCAGGAAGAACCGAGCCTGAGCGTCTTTGCCAATGGCGCCAAGTTGCCCCCGGGACATTAGCAAATATAGCCCGAAGGGCAGGGAGCCGAGCAGCATGAAAACAGTTGCGACCAAATCCACAGGTCCGCGCACATCTGTGTCTGAAAGGAAATACCCAAAAGAGGCATCCTTGGTGGAGAAGCCCCCCGTGGCAATGGTCGTCATGGCGTGGTTCAGCGCATCAAAAGCTGACATGCCAAACCCCCAATAAAATAAATAACACAGCGTGGTCAGAAAAACATAAAGCCCTGTAATGGCCGCTGCGAGGGTTGAGGTATGAGAGAGAACTTTGTCAGAGGTGTCGGAGCTTTCCAATTTGAACAACTGCATCCCGCCAATAGAAAGAAGCGGCATCACCGCCATAGCCATGATAATAATCCCAATGCCGCCAATCCATTGCAACATGGAGCGCCACAACAGCAGGCCGAAGGGCGCTTCATCCAAACCAACAATCACCGTAGCGCCTGTGGTGGTCAAAGCTGACATGGCTTCAAACGCCGCATCCGTGACCGACAAAGTATAGCGGCCCATATAAAATGGGATGGCGGCAAAAATCACCAAGACGACCCATGTGAGCGCTGAAATCAAAAAGCTCTGTTGTAGCGTGATCTCTTTGACCGCGCCTTGCGCCGTGAGAAACATGCCGCCGCCAACCCCAAGACAGATCACAGATGACACAGCAAAAGCCCGCCATTCGGCGCGCAAAAACGGATCAGCATGGGTCAGGTTCGCGGCCATGGGGAAGAGCATGGCTATTCCCAGAACCGCAACCAGTAGACCTAAAACCATAATGACAGGACGTAAATCAGGCATAGATATAAGAAGTGCCGGGAAGCGCGGCCTTGGTCAAGGGCCGCTTTGGCACGCGCAGGCCGAGGCATAATTTGTCGTTTTGCTGCCAAGCTTCGCTTTAGGCCCTAAAAAACCCGGCGCGCGGGCCGGGTTGTTGAAATTCGTTTTACGTCAAACACTAAACTCGTCTGTGAGCGACCTATCTTCAGCCAGCGGCACGGCGCGGCAGGGCCAGAACAGCCGCTTTTGGCTTTTCGCGTTTGGCCGAAGAAGGCTGGAACGCCATATGGGCGTGATAGGCGCAATAGCTTTTGCCCCCCGCAGAAGATTGGCCACAAAAGTGAAAATCTTCTGATGTTGGGTCACCAATTGGCCATTTACACATTTTCTTGTTCAGCGTTGAAACCGTTGTGCGGTCCCCTGTGTCTAAAACCAAAGGCGCGATAAAGTCTGGTTCTGCAGACAATGTCTTGCGAATATCGCGCTGAATAGACGCTGTCTTGGCGTCTTGTTTTTCCACTTTCGCCTCAGGCGCAGTCGTTGCTGTGCGGCGCCCCCTGACGGGTTGTGCCGGTGTTGCACGGCCGGAAAGGCCTAAGCGATGCACTTTGCCGATCACGGCATTGCGCGTGACGCCGCCCATCTTGTTTGCAATTTGGCTTGCTGAAAGCCCCTCTGCCCATAGATTTTTTAGCTGTTCTACGCGTTCATCTGTCCAAGCCATGAACCACTCCATCCGCTCTAAATTTTTTCTCGCACTGGTTGTCAGGCAGCGCCCTCATAAATTTCTCAAAAATCCACTATATGTAGCGTGGATCTCGAGTCTTAATCTCAGAACATCCACATATAGTATCTATAATAAAATAAAATACAATATGCGGCGGTAACTATTTTTTAACCACTACATCATGAATCATTTTTGTGCGCCCCTGTTTTTTCCACATGCCCCTTATTGGGGAAAACTGTTCCGGTTAAGCAACAACCCTGATCGTGCATCATGATCCGTGAAAACAACCTCAAGAATGTGTTTTGACGGCGACTTGACCTGAGCGAGGGCAGGGTCCACATCACTTCCTGAACGCGCGATATAAGACTGATATTATGACCCTCTCAACAGACCATCCGACGCAAGTGGCCGAGCCCAATATGGCGCAAACAGCCCCGCAAAAATCTTATGGCACCCGCCAGTTTGGCGCGGTGAATTGGCTTGGTCTTAGGACCCTGTATAAGAAGGAAGTGCAGCGTTTTTTGAAAGTGGCGTTTCAAACTGTGTTGGCACCAATCATCTCTACATTATTGTTTTTGATGGTCTTTATGGGGGCATGGGGCGTTTCGGGCCGCGAGGTTATGATGGGCGATCAGGCGGTGGCGTTTTTCGCGTTTCTCCCGCCGGGGCTGATCATGATGGGCATCCTCAATAACTCTTTTCAGAACTCTTCTTCGTCGCTGATCATCGGGAAAGTCCAAGGCACTATTGTGGATGTTTTGCTGCCGCCGCTCTCGCCTTTGGAGCTTGCAATTGCCTTCATTTCCGGGGCAGCAACAAGGGGGTTGCTCGTTGGTTTTGTCACGGCTTGCACGGTCGCTATATTCACTTGGCAGACCGCGCCAATGCAAATAATCCATTTTGGCGCGATCATTTATTTTGCCTTGATGGCAGCGATTTTATTGGCGGCCATCGGCGTCATCGCCGGGATTTGGGCAGAAAAATTTGACCAATTGGCCATGATCACCAATTTTGTGATCACTCCTCTGACGTTTTTGTCCGGCACTTTTTATTCTGTGCACGCTGAAAACCTGCCAAACTGGTTGCCTGCCATCTCTATGGTGAACCCGCTTTTCTATGTGATTGATGGCTTCCGCTTTGGCTTTATCGGCGTGTCAGATGCGAACCCGGCCATGGGCGCAATCATCACCTTTTTCCTCACCAGCCTGTTCTGTTTTGCGGCCTTCTTGCTGCTGCGCTCTGGCTATAAGCTGAAAACGTAATATCATGACTTCTACTGACGATATCATCCTGCCTTTTCAGGTGGGCAACACCACCATTCGCGGGCGGCTTGTTCGCCTTGGCCCGGCAATCAATGAGATTTTGTCGCGCCATGACTATGAAGACCCGCTCTCCATGTTAGTCGGCGAGACAGCGGCCTTGGTGGCCATGTTGGGCGCGTCGCTCAAATTTGACGGCAAGCTGATCCTGCAAATGCAAGGGGATGGCCCTGTTTCCATGGTGGTAGCGGATTATACCGTGGGCGGCGCTTTGCGCGCGACCTCGACCACGCCGGAGACCCATGAATGGAAAATTGAAGACGCCAAAGGCCCGGAGCTGCATTATCTCTTGCGCAAGGGCCATATGGTCATGACGATTGACCAAGGCGCGGATATGGAGCGTTATCAAGGGGTGACCCCGCTGGAAGGCGCGACAGTGGCCGAAGGCGCCGTGAATTATTTCAAACAGTCAGAGCAAATCCCCACCGCGATCAAACTCGCCATTGGCAAAGTGTCTCGCCCCGGCGAAGAACCAGAATGGCGCGCCGGCGGCATCATGGTGCAATTCATGCCCGGTGATGGCGGCACAAGAGAGCGCGGCGAAGCAGAACTGTTGAAAGTGCAAGATCAAGATGAATGGGACAATGCATCAGCAAAACTCGCCACCACCCAGCTGGATGAATTACTCGACCCGACCTTAACGCCAGAAGAACTGCTCTATCGTCTGTACCATGAAGATAATGTGATGGTCTATGAGACGCTGCCCGTGCATTTCGAATGCACCTGCGCGCGCGAGAAGGTCGCTGCCGTATTGGAGCAATCCACAGACGCAGAATTGCAAGAAATCGCTAAGGATGGTGTGATCGACGTGACCTGTGATTTCTGCAAAGAGAAATATGAGTTTAAGGTTTAGTTTGGTCAGCGCGTTTGTATAGAGGTTATTTATTTAACTATGGGCGGTTTTT
>CALLVA010000189.1 GCA_938010655.1 uncultured Parvularculaceae bacterium
ACATTTCGCGCATGCCCGGCCCGCCCTTTGGCCCTTCATAGCGGATCACTAAAACATCGCCTTCTTGATAATCGCGCTTCTCAACAGCAGCGAAGCAATCTTCTTCGCAATCAAACACCCGCGCAGGGCCTTTAAAGACAAGCTCTTTCATGCCAGCGACTTTCACAATCGCCCCATCTGGCGCAAGCGAGCCCATCAAGCCGACAACGCCGCCCGTTGGGGAGAGAGGATTGCTCACCGGGCGGATCACTTTTTGCGACGGGTCGAATGTCACCCGTTCCAGATTTTCCGCCAAAGTCTTGCCCGTGACCGTGATACAGTCTCCATGCAAAAACCCGCCATCCAGCATGGTTTTCATCAACATCGGCATGCCCCCGGCTTCGCCCATATCCTTGGCCACATATTGTCCACCGGGCTTCAAATCCGCCAAATAAGGTGTCTTCTTGAAAATTTCAGCCACTTCCTCCAGCGGGAAATCAATCCCGGCTTCTGCCGCCATAGCAGGCAAATGCAGGCCGCCATTTGTGGAGCCGCCTGTCGCGGCAATAATGGCCGCAGCATTTTCAAACGCTTCTCTTGTACAAATATCTCGTGGGCGCAGACCGCTTTTGATTAAAGCCATCACCGCTTCGCCAGAGGCAACCGCATATTCATCTCTGCTCTCATATGGCGCGGGATCCGCTGAGGATAATGGCAACGCCAAGCCAATTGCTTCCGATACACACGCCATGGTATTGGCCGTAAATTGTCCACCACAAGCCCCCGCAGAAGGACACGCCACTTTTTCCAACTGACGCAATTGCTCTTCTGTCATATTATTATCGCCAGCGGCATGCGCGCCAACAGCTTCAAACACATCGAGCACGGTCACGTCCCGGCCTTGCCAAGTGCCCGGCAAAATCGATCCGCCATACATGAAGACCGACGGCACATTTAAGCGCAGCATCGACATCATCATCCCCGGCAGAGATTTATCGCACCCCGCCAAGCCCACAAGCGCATCATAGCAATGGCCACGCATAGTCAATTCCACTGAGTCCGCGATCACGTCTCGTGAGACCAATGAAGACCGCATGCCTTCATGGCCCATCGCGATGCCATCTGTCACTGTGATGGTGCAAAATTCCCGCGGCGTCCCGCCAGCTTTTTTGACCCCCGCCTTCACCGCCTGAGCCTGACGCATCAGCGCGATATTACAAGGCGCAGCCTCGTTCCAACAAGACGCAACCCCCACGAAAGGCTGTTCAATCTCCTTTGTCCCCAACCCCATAGCATAGAGATATGACCGATGAGGCGCCCGCGCTGGCCCCTCCGTCACATGGCGACTGGGCAATTTGGATTTATCAACGGACATGGAGATGGTGCCTTTCCAATAGCAATATTCACGTTTCTAAATCCTTGTTTAAGGAATTTTACTGCTTTGTTAAGCCTTTTGCGGAGCATTTATGACTATTTTTAAGCCGCAAACTGCACCTCTCGAAAGGCGGTATTAACCTTGGTCAGATAAGGTGATCATCGGAATAGGGGAATGGCACAGGAAGACCGATTGTGATTTTGCAGTATTTGATCAATGACGCGCACAACGCTTTTAACAAAAAGCGGGCCCTGCAACAGCTTTCGGAGATGGCAACCCTCTTATTCGGCACCATTTTTATGTCTGGCCTTTTGATGGCCAGTTATATTTATGTGAATAAAGGTTTTGTGCCTGCCGCTTTTGCGAGCATCGTTTGCGTCTATGCCGTTATTCGCTTTGTGCATTATCGGCGCATGGATATTCCCACCATGAGCGACGATCAAGTCACTCTCAATCTCAATAGCGCCGCGATCTTTGGGGTTTTATTGCCCCTCTTGCCGATGATTGCGTTTTACGCGCTGATCAATGATCTTGATTCAGCCGCAGAAATTGCCTTGGCGGCATGGATTTGTTTTCAAGTAACCGCCGTTGGCTTGTGCTTTTATGCCCTGCCCAGATTGGCAAGCTATATTTTGATGACGCTGACAATTCCAGCGGCTTATTTTCTCCTGAATGATGGCGGCCCGTCGACGAAAGTTTTCGGACTAACCCTGGTTATTCTCAGCCTCTGCAGCCGTCTTCTTTTGGCGATGAACCGCCGTTTATTGTCTCGTGCGATCAAAGCATCTGACAAGCTGGAACATCAAAAGAAGCTTGTTGAACAAGCTCATCGGGATATGATCGATTCATCTTCTGAATTTGCGTGGGAAGCCGACGCAAAAATGAAAATGATGCAGCTGGATGCTTCTTTCTACACCCACTTCAACCCCGCTGAAAAAGTGCAAATGGGTGAATTGTTCAATGTGCTTGATATGGATGATCCGAGTACGGCTGAACAAATTCAGCATCTCTTTTCAGCGGTTAAAAACAGAATTATCTTTAAAGGCATATGCGGCAGACTCAAGCCCAATGCTGAAAATGAATATTTCTACGTTGAAGCGAATGGTGTGCCGTTTTTTGACGATGAGGGCATGTTGCTTGGATATCGTGGATGGATTCGGGATATTACCTCGCGTATCAATGCTGAAATTGCTTTGAAAGAAAATGAAGCGCGCTTCAGAGATTTTGCAAATGTCGGTTCAGACATGTTGTGGGAAACTGACGAGAATATGGTTTATTCTTTTGTTTCTGGAGATGCAAAAGCCTTAATCGGAAAATCAGCCGAGGATATTATCGGCACAGAACGCGGCCATTATTTTAATCGCGACAATAAAGATTTTGGTATTTCTTCATGGCGAGAACATGCTGAAACCATCAAAAAAAGAGAACCTTTTGCCAATCTCCTTGTAGAAACAAAAAAATCTATTCTCAGCACAACTGGCACGCCTGTTTTTGATGAAGACGGCGTATTTAAAGGGTATCGCGGGATCATCCGTGATGTGACGGAACAAGTTGAATCTCGCCGACGCATTGAAGAAGCAGAACGTCAATTGCGTGAGGCCAATATTGGTCTTGAAGAAAATGTGCAAGCCCGCACAAAAGATCTTGAACGCACCACAACGCGGCTCAATGAAGTGCTCAATACAATGGCCGATGGTCTTATTGTGTTGGCCCCGGACCATACTGTTGAAATGATCAATGCGCGTGCATATGACCTGATGCCCCCAGGGGAATGGCAAGTTGGCGTCAATGCGCAAGCACTATATCAAACTGCGGCTGATCTTGGATTGTATAATAATGCTATTCATTATGATGGTGTCAAAAATTGTGACGTAATGGCCAATATTCAAAAAGGCCTCCCATTTTCTGCAATACGCGTTGAAATTTCTGGCATGAATGTTAGAGAGACATTTCACCCGCGAGATGGCGGTGGATATGTCGTCTGCTATTCAGATGTTACCCCTCAGGTGAAACGTCGCGACGAATTACGGGCGCTTTCAAGAGATCTGCGATCTTCTAAAGAAAATGCTGAAGATGCAAGCCGTGCAAAATCTGAATTCCTGGCCAATATGAGCCATGAAATCCGTACACCTATGAATGGTGTTTTAGGCATGGCGGGTCTTTTGCTCAATACGGATTTGGACACCAAGCAACATGAAATGGCAAATGTCATTATGAGTTCTGGTGACGCGCTGTTGACGATTATCAATGATATTCTGGACTTCTCGAAGCTTGAAGCTGGCAAAATGACCATGGTCAAGGAGCCCCTCAATATTCGCTCTGCCGTTGATGATGTGGCAAGTCTTGTGTCTTCGCAAGTGGACAAAAAAGGGATTGAGCTTCTCTTCCGGTATCAGCCAGATTTGAAGCCGCACCTTTTGGGCGATGTGGGTCGCTTAAGGCAGGTGATCACCAACCTGATCGGCAATGCCGTGAAATTCACTGATGAAGGCCATGTCCTCATTAATATCACCGGCAAAGACCGGGGTGAAATGATCGATTTGACCGTGAGTGTTGAAGATACAGGCTGCGGTATTCCAAAAGATAAAGTTGATCGTGTCTTCAATAAATTTGAACAAGTCGATGGCTCAAGTTCCAGAAAGTTTGAAGGAACAGGCCTTGGCCTTTCCATCTCAAAACGGATCATAGATCTTATGGGTGGCACAATTGGGGTGGAAAGTGTTGAAGGCAAAGGGTCTACCTTCTTCTTCAAAGTGACATTGCCAAAAGATAATAGCCAAGAAGACAAAACCACAACAGTGATCCCTGTGCTGAACGGGATGCGCGCCCTCGTTGTTGATGATAATGAAGTCAATCAAGCAATCTTGCGCGAACAATTGGCAAGCTGGAGCTTGGTCCCTGTTATTGTAAGCTCTGGCAAAGAAGCCTTGGAAGTTATGGCAGACTCTGTTGAACGCGGTGAGCTTTTTGATTTGGCCGTTCTCGATTTTCAGATGCCCGAAATGGATGGCGATGAATTAACAAATCATATTCGAAAAGATGAAACGTATAAAGACTTACCCGTTATCATGCTGACTTCTGCTGGTCGTCGCGACGACCCGGAAACACAGCAACGGCTAAATCTTGCAGGATATCTTGTAAAACCAGCCAGAGCTTCAATGCTGCTTGAAACAATTATTTCTGCTTTGGCCAATCGCGGCGTCGAAGATACGCTTAATAGTGCAGCGACACTCAAAGCGGCCATGGCGGAAGATAAAGCCAAGAAAAGTAAGAAAAAAACAGCATCGCAAGCCCAGCCTGCCCTGACGGAGGGTCGCCATATTTTGGTCGCGGAAGATAATATCGTCAACCAAATGGTTGTCCGTACCATGCTTGAATCATTCGGATGCAGTGTTGAAATTGCCAATAATGGGGAAGAAGCGGTTCAAAAATTCACCGCGAATAAACCAGATATTATTTTGATGGACGTATCAATGCCCGTTATGGATGGTATGGAAGCGACAGCAGCGATCAATAAACTCCAGGAAAATGCAGATCATCGTGTCCCCATTTGCGGCGTGACAGCACATGCCTTGAAAGAAGACCGTATACGGTGTTTGGAAGCGGGAATGGATGATTATTTGCCAAAGCCGATCAAGCAAGAAGGATTGCAAGAATTGATCAATCGCTGGCTTGCCCCAGAAAAAGCAAAATCAGCTTAGGCTAGAATTTTCCTGTTATCACAGTGCGAAAAATGCGCCACCTTTTTTGAAGCCCCACCATCGGGGTTTCCTTTTTCGGCGGCGCCCCCGCGCTTAAATCCAAAGCGCGTTTTAGTCTTGGTTTTATCAAAGAAAAATGCGCCAGCGCTGGCATAACCTCTGCTGATGCGCCGTTTAAAGCATCGAGTTCCCGGACAGCTTGGCTGTTAAGATCAGCTAAAGCCCCCTCGCCTTCGCGCAAGATCAACTCGGCAAATTTGTCCCCTTGGGGGCGGACCATGGCGCTTTTGGCGGCGGGTTGATGGGAAACCAGCAATCGGCTCATCACAAATAAGGTGCCTGCACGCGTGGCCTTCTTCGTCTCTTGGCTACCAAGGATGATTTGTGCAGCTTGCGGCAAATAGCCTTCAGCCTCATCAAAAAGCTGACAAGCTTGATCCAGAGATTTGAAAGAAACTGGCGACAAATAAAAACCATGGGCATCAATGGCTTTATCCAAAAATGGTTTGATGGCGGGCGTTTGGCGCACTGTTTTGGCCAATAATTGAACAATCGGATGCGCCCGCACCGGCTTTTCTTCTGCGCCGGGCCAAACTTCCGCTAAAGCATCTCGCCACCATTGCAGTCTGATTTCGCCCAAAGGGGGTTCACTTACGGCGCTTGGGATGCGCTGTAATTCAGTTTGAAAACCATAGAGCGCCAACAAAGCGTTCCGCTTTTCAGCGGGCGCAAATTTCAGGCTCAGAAATAATTCTTCCCAAGCGCCTTTTACAAGGTCGCTTGCATAGTCAATGTCCGCTTGCGCCGCCATGACATGTTAGACTGTTTTATTGTCCGTAGACCAATCCCGCTTCACGCCGAAGAGAAGAAGCACAGGCGCGGCGATAAAGATGGAGGAGTATGTTCCGATGAAAATACCCCACATGATCGCGGCGGTGAAGCCTTTCAACACAGGGCCGCCAAAGAGGAACAATGAGCCAACAGCCAACAAGGTTGTGACAGAGGTCATGATTGTCCGGGACAATGTATCGTTGATGGAAAGGTCCAGCACTTCCGTCAAAGGCTTTTTCTTGAACTTGCGCAGATTTTCGCGAACACGGTCATAGACCACCACAGTGTCATTCATGGAATAGCCGACAATGGTCAAAATCGCGGCCACAATGGCGAGGCCAAAATCAAGCTGCACGAGGGCAAACATGCCAATGGTCAAAACCACATCATGCACCAACGCCAGAACCGCCCCGAGAGAGAACTGCCATTCGAAGCGGAACCAAATATAGACCAGCATCATCAAGACCGCGAAGACCACCGCCGTGATCCCGGTTTTGACCAATTCGCCAGAAACCGCTGGTCCCACAACTTGTTCTTGGCGGAAGGTGATGCCCTCGCCCAAAACCTCAACAAGCGTTGACTTGATGCGTTCCAACGTCAATTGGTTAGCAAATTCTGCGGGATCACGTTCGCCCATTTCTTCAATTTCAGCGGCGGTCAGGTTTTCGCCGAGTTGGCGCTCAAGCGTAACCGTGATGGAATTTTCCTGGTCGCTTATGCCTGGCCCGGCGCTAATGGATTTGACTTTAACCTCGCCTTCTACAAGCGGGCCAACAGCCGTTCTGACTGTGGTTAAATCTTCCGTGGTAAAAGCAGGCTCTGTGCCGTGAGCGACTTCAATTTCAATCCCGCCTTTGAAGTCGATCCCGAAATTGAGGCCCATGGTCAGGAAGAAAAAAACCGACGCAATCAAGCCAATCGCCGAAAGCGCAAACGCACCCATCCGCCACTTTGTGAAGGGAATATTTGTTTCCTCAGGAAGAAGTTTCAAACCCATGAGTATCACCAAAGACCTTTGTTCAATCCGGGGAGCCGGACAATATTAGAGCGCCAGCTTCGCTGGACAGATTTATAACGCCAACTTCGCCGGACGATGTTTCAAGACATA
>CALLVA010000190.1 GCA_938010655.1 uncultured Parvularculaceae bacterium
ATTCATAGAAAAGTTTCAACGCATCGCTCACCAGCATTTTTTTAATATCTGGGAAATGAACATCGACAATGGTTGTCATCGTGTCAGCGTCTGGAAATTTAATGTAATGGAAAAAGCAGCGGCGCAGAAAAGCGTCTGGCAATTCTTTTTCATTATTGGACGTGATCACGACAATGGGCCGCTGGGCGGCCTTCACTGTTTCGCCGGTTTCATAGACAAAAAATTCCATGCGATCGAGTTCTTGCAGCAAGTCATTTGGAAACTCGATGTCGGCTTTATCAATTTCATCAATCAACAAGATCGGCCGCTCCGGCGCCGTGAACGCTTCCCAGAGTTTGCCCTGCTTGATGTAATTGCCAACATCCGTTGCTTTTGCTTCGCCCAACTGACTGTCTCGAAGGCGGGCAACGGCGTCATATTCATATAGGCCTTGCTGAGCTTTTGTGGTGGATTTGATATGCCATTCAATCAACGGCACGCCCATGGCTTTGGCCATTTCAATCGCCAGAACAGTCTTGCCAGTGCCAGGTTCCCCTTTAATAAGAAGAGGGCGTTCTAGCGTTACAGCGGCGTTAACGGCGACTTTAAGGTCATCTGTGGCAACATAATTGTCGGTGCCTGTAAACTTCATGGGAAATTCCTACTTGAATATGTCTGTTTTTCTTTTGATGAAGATAAACCCAAACGGGGCGAAAACCAGCTAAAATGACAGATGGTTGATTTGAAGGGGGAATTTTGGGTACAGTTGGGCAAGTGCATCGTCAGATAGTCGCAGGGGCCCTAGTCATGAAACACCTTCTTTTTAAATCATTTATCGCTGGTGCAATGCTCATTATGATGAGCGCCTGTGTTTCCACCCGGACGGTTGCGACCACGAATGAGTTTAAAGCGTTAGAAAAAGATGCGATCATTGTGCTCATGGAACCGGATGTGCAGCTCAGCTTTTTGCGTGCAGCAGGGATGCGCGAAGTCCGCGCGGATTGGACCGAGACGGGACGGGCTAATATTTTAAAACAAATTGAGACCAGCCTTGCTGCCAGTGACCATACAATAGTTGAGTTTCAGTCTGGAGGAGATGTTGCGCGGGAAAACCAGCTCATTCGCTTGCATGAAGCTGTTGGTTCAACCATTTTGACCCACCGTATTTTTAGAGCGCCTTTGCCTTCCAAGAAAAATAAAAATGATTGGAGCCTTGGCCCTGGTGTGCAAGTTCTCAAAGGCGAAAATAATGCTGACTATGCCCTCTTTTTATATGCGCGCGGCGCATATGCGAGCGCTGGCAGACAGGCTT
The DNA here is from genome assembly GCA_938010655.1 of uncultured Parvularculaceae bacterium. GTDB lineage: Bacteria > Pseudomonadota > Alphaproteobacteria > Caulobacterales > Parvularculaceae > CALLVA01. The sequence goes on from CALLVA010000190.1 coordinate 1,292, forward strand.
TAGGCGTGCTCGTGGCCGTGGCGGGCGGCGGCGCGATCGGCACAGGTGATCAGCAAGCATTTGCCTCATTAGTGGATTTGAACAGTGGCGATGTCGTCTGGTTTAATGTTGCGATGACCGGGCAGGGCACGGATATGCGAAAAGAAGAAGGGTCAGCGTCCCTCGTGAAGGCGATTCTGAAAGGCTTCCCACTTCGAGGAGAAGACAAATGATCCGTTTAAAAACTTTATTTTTTGGCGCGACAATGGCGCTTCTCTCCGCCTGTGCATCAACAAATGTTGATCCCATTGAAGTGGGCGCTCGGCCAGACAAAACCACAGACGAAGCTGGTCTTTGGCAACAAATGGATGAGTATGAAAAGGATTTGCGCGCATCCGCTTTGTTGGAGCGCGACCCCGCCTTGAACGCTTATGTGCGCTCTGTTGTTTGTGATATTGCCGGGGAAGAATATTGCAATGATATGCGTATTTATGTGGTGAAGAGACCATATTTCAATGCGACCATGGCACCGAATGGGTTGATGGAAGTCTGGACGGGGCTTTTGCTTCGAGCGGAAAATGAAGCGCAAGTCGCGTTCGTTTTAGGGCATGAATTTACCCATTATAAAAATCGCCACTCCCTCAAAAATTGGCGGGCACAACGCAATGCGTCAAATGCGGGATTATTGCTCACCATTGGCGCGGCGGCAGCAGGCGCAGGTGCGGCCTCCGATCTTGGGGGGCTGGTCGCTTTATCTGCGCTTTATGGCTATGGCCGAGATTTGGAACGTGAGGCCGATGAAGAGGGCTTCGATTATGTCACGGCGGCTGGATATGAAGGCCGCGAGGCTGCTGCCTTATGGCAGAGTTTAATGGATGAAATCGCCACTTCAGATTCAAGACGCAAGAAAAGACGCGTGGCACGAGCAAGCATTTTCAGCTCCCACCCTTTGACCAAAGAACGCATTGCGACCTTGCAAGACAAAGCCAATCAAATGCCCGGTGGCGTCACGAATGAAGCCCGATATGTTGAAATGACCGGACGGTTTTTAGATGAGTGGTTGGACGCAGATTTGGTGCGCCGGGACTATGGGGAAAATCTCTTTTTGGTCAATAAATTGATCGCAAGAGGCGATAGGCTGGGAACACTCTACTTCCGCAGAGCCGAAGCTTATCGTCAGCGACGTGGCGAGGGCGATGATGTCAAAGCAATTGAAGACTATACAAAAGCAGCGACATATGAAGACGCCCCCGCCAAAACGTGGCGCTATATTGGGGATTCTTATCGCAGAAAAGGCAATGTTGATGGTGCCTTATCAGCTTATCAAACATATTTAGAAAAAGCGCCTAACTCGCCAGACCGGGCTGTCGTTCAGCTCTTTATTGACCAAAATTCCTGATGCGGAGGTTTATATTATCATGACATTTTCCACTTTTTGTCGCCGGGCAGGGGTTGCTCTTTTGGGGGCGTTGTTTCTCACATCTTGCGCATCTGTGACGGCGTTAGAGCCGGGGCCTTATACATATGATAAAGCCATGACCATCCAAGTTGGGGAAACATGGACAAAATATCCGCGGGTTAATCGCACAAAATCTCAAGGCCTGACAATTGATGGGTCGGCGTTGAATACATTGAGTTTGACGGCAAAACTGAAAGCTGGCGCGCCTTTGATCTATACATTGGACCGGGAAAAGATTCTTCCTGTGTTTGGAAGCGACATGCTCCTTGGGGAAGTGGCGGAGTTCACTTTGGATTCATTGAGCTTTATCGGTATGCAGAATACGACATTGACAGAACTCACCCCTGATCAGTTTGGAGATGTCGAAGCTGTCAGATTTACATTTACAGGCGATGTGGCAAGTGGATTAAGCTATCAAGGGATGGCCAAAGCGGCGATCCATGATGAACAACTTTATCTAATTCTTTATTATGCGCCTGCTGAATATTATTATGGATTGCATGAACAAGAAGTTCAAACAATCATGGATAGCGCGACGATCCTATAAGCCTATTGCGCATCGATTTGAGCACTTGGATGGGCGCGTTGAAACGCGTTTAGTTTCATACAGGCATCATTAATGGATAATAAACGGTTGAACTTATCGATGTTCACGCCGAACCGCTCAGCGCTATAAATTTGCGGGACCAGATAACAATCTGCCAATGTTGGCGTGTCACCCCATAGAAAGCGCCCTGGCGTTTCTTGGCTTTCAATAAGGCCCTCTAACGCCTCAAAAGCAGCATGTGTCCATGTCGTGATCCATGCTTTCTTATCTTTATCCCCAAAATTTCCTTCTGTCTCAAGATACTTTAAAACGCGCATATTATTAAGCGGATGTGTATCGCACCCAATAATCGCAGCCATCGCCCGCACTTTTCCGCGTGCGAT
>CALLVA010000191.1 GCA_938010655.1 uncultured Parvularculaceae bacterium
ACCCAATCATCCCAAGAGTTTAAGCCTGCCTCGCGCAAATGGCAGACTGTGACCACTAGTAGCATATCGAGATATTTTTGAGACTTTATCTTTTTGGCAAATTTGGCAATGACTTTTGGGTCAAGAACGTTTCGGTTACTCGCTGTTTTCGCCATCAAATCTTTATGGGCGATAACATATCCGATCATTTCGGCATCTTCTTTATGAGTTAAGAAGCGACGTATAGCGAGTTTCACTCTGGCATGGACATCTTCTGGTTTTTTGCGCCGCATGCCCATTTTGGTTTCGTGAACGAGCACTGCGAGATAATAGGGAAGAAGATTATCAGCATTGGAAATAACAGCCTGCGCACGCGGGTGCTTATCAGTTTGTGTTTTGTCACGAAGGTCGTCCATGACGGAGAGGGACTTTAAGACGTGTTCATCTACCGTATACTGACGGAATAACCCATATTTGGATTGCGCAATGATCCGACCGAAGGACAATAAATATTGCCCTAAAATGCCAAGATCGGCCATTTCGCGCAAAACAAGTTCTGCCTCTGTGCTTTTGGTTAAAATCCCTACGAACAAATCGGAGATGACGGGGTCAAGACGTACGTCTTTTTGTAAATGGCCTGCATGCCGGATAATCGTGCGCTTTGCATCCGGGTGGAGATAAACATCGGTGAGCTGCCCGAAGGCGCGAAAGAGTCTGAAAATATCAATAGTGTTTTTCAAGGCTTCTGCATGATCTTTAAAATCAAGTCGTCCTTTATTGATCGTCACATTGGCAAGGTCGCCAACTTCGTCAGGGGGGATCGTGATGCGCGCAGTATTGGAGACATTGGTTTTTTTGATGCCTCTTGCCTCAAGGCTTGCGAGCATAACACCTGTTAATTGACCGATTTCTTTGGCATGAAGAAAATAATGCTTCATCAGCCTTTCTGCCGCCAAAGTTTCGCCCCGCGCTTTATATTTTAAACGCTTGGCGATTTCCGGTTGCAAGTCAAAACTAAGCCGGTCATCAGCGCGCCCGCGCAAATCATGAATATGAACACGTACGGACCATAAAAACCGGATAATGCGTTTATAGGTTTTAGCGTCTTCCGCCGTTAAAAATCCTTCTTTGGCCCGCTCTTCAATAGAGGCATGGCCGAATACATATGAATCAAGCCAGTGCAATGTATCCAGATCACGAAGGCCGCCTTTGCCTTCTTTAATATCAGGCTCCAGCACATAGCGAGAGGTTTGGATGTTTTCGTGTCTCGCGTCTCGTTCTGCGAGTTTGTCGGCAACGAAAGAAATGCTGGTTTTGGATCTGAATTTTTCATATTTTTCAGTGAAATCTTCAAAGAGAGAGTGATTGCCACATAAGAACCGCGCATCCAGAAAAGCAGTCTGGCCATGAATATCAGTTTTCGCAAATTTGATGGCTTCGCTCGGGGAGCGAATAGATTGCGCGATCGTCAGGCCGGAATCCCATAGGGCATAGAGCAAAAAATCCAATAAAGGTTTTTCATTTCGAAGCGTTGCTTTTTTTGTAAGCACCAAAAGATCAATATCTGAGTGAGGCGCTAGACGTCCCCGTCCATATCCACCAATCGCAACAATGCTCAAGCTATTTGCCAAATGCGGAAAAGCTCTTTCCCCGGCTTGCAAGACACCGAGGATACAGGCATCTGCAAAAGAACTTCGCGAGATCGCGACCTTGTCGCCTCTTGTAGGAAATTTTAATAATCCTTCTTTTGTTTGCGTTGCGAGCAGATTTTTAATCTCTGTTCCCAAAGCTGTGCTGCGTTGCGCCTCTGGCGTGGCGTCGCTGAGCTTGCCTAACAGAATGGGGATGTCTTTTAGCTTCGGCAAAGGGGGCAATTTCTTGTTCACGAGAGTTTTGCCTTTAAATCATATAGAGCTTGAAGCGCGTCGCGCGGGCTTAAACTATCGGGGTCTAGGGTTTCAACGGCTTCTCGGAGCGCATCTGTTTTTTGCGGCGGCGCAAGGGTCGTCGCATTGAACAAAGGCAGATCTGCAACCAAATCCTTTGGCAGGGCAGCCCCCGTGGCGCGGCCTTCTTCCAATAGTTTCAAAACTTCTTCTGCGCGCGCGACAACTTGATCTGGTAATCCCGCAAGGCGACCCACCGCCACACCATAGGAACGGTCTGCTTGGCCTTGTGCCACTTCATGAAGGAAGATCACATCTCCCTCCCATTCACGCACGCGCATGGAAACATTCCGCAGGCGGTTTAATTTTTCAGATAAAGCAGTCAGCTCATGATAATGCGTGGCGAAAAGTCCTCGACATTGATTGACCTCATGCAAATTTTCCACAGCGGCCCAAGCAATTGAGAGCCCATCAAAGGTGGCCGTGCCGCGGCCAATTTCGTCCAGAATAACCAGAGAGCGTGGTCCCGCTTGATGTAAGATTGCGGCGGTTTCGACCATTTCCACCATAAAAGTCGACCGCCCGCGCGCAAGATCATCTGCCGCGCCCACGCGAGAAAAGAGTTTATCTGCAACACCAATATGAGCAAAAGCGGCAGGCACAAAACTGCCCATTTGCGCCATGACAGCGATTAAGGCATTTTGGCGCAAGAAGGTTGATTTACCCGCCATATTCGGGCCTGTCACCAACCAAAGATGAGGGTCATTTTCATCAGAGAGCTGACAATCATTGGGAATAAAGCCACTACTGCCCGTCGCGCCACTCGCTTGTTCTACAACGGGGTGGCGACCTTTTTCGATGTTGAAAATAACACTATTATCGATTTGAGGGCAGGTATAGTCTTGTTCAATCGCGATCTCTGCGAGACCCGAAAGCACATCCATTAAGGATAACGCATCTGCACAAGCCGCAATGTCATCTTCGCGTTGCAAAATCGCCTGCGCAATATCGCCAAAGAGGTCCATCTCTCTAGCTAAAGCTTGATCGCGCGCCCGAACAATTTTTGCGTCTAATTCTGAGAGTTCAACAGTGGTGAACCGCACGGCACTGACCAATGTTTGTCGATGAATAAATTCATCACTCAACGGCGCTTCCATCAACTTCGCGGCATGGGTCGGGGACGCTTCGAGAAAATATCCAAGCACATTATTATGCTTGATCTTTAACGTTTTAACATCAGCCTGCTGACGATATTTGGCTTCCAAAGCAGCAATGATACGTTTTGCATTATCACGCAACCCACGCGCTTCGTCTAAAGCAGGGTCAAAACCTTCTGCGATAAACCCGCCATCTCGGGTAAGCAAGGGAAGGTCAGGGCCCAAGGCACGTTTGAGTAAGGAAATTAACTCAGCAAAGCCATGAGCATCTTGCGCCTCCATTTCGCGCATGGCTTTGGCAAGAATTTTTGGCGAAGCGCCAATGTCCAGATTGGAGGATTGTGATAAAGCGCTATGCAGATGTTCTGCTAATGCGCGCGCGCCAATAAGACCCGCGCCAATGGACGCTAAGTCTCTTGGCCCGCCGCGCCCCAGAGATAATCTTATCAGAGACCGCGCCATATCGGGAACGGATTTAAGGTGGCCCCTTGCGCCTTGGCGTATCGCGTCATCTTCATGAAAAAAAGCAATGCCCGCTTGGCGCTGCCTAATCATTTCAACATGAGTCAGTGGTGCAGAGACCCAACCATGGAGTAATCTGCCGCCCGGCCCTGTCACGGTTCGGTCAATCGCTGCCAAAAGAGACCCTTTGCGCGCGCCTTGTTGGGTCTGGGTCAATTCAAGAGAAATGCGGGTGGTCTGATCAATCCCTAAAACGCCGCCTGTTTCCGTTTTGATTGGGGGCTTCAAGCTTGGCATTTGGCCAATTTGCGTGAGGTTGATATATCCGAACAAACAGCCAAGGGCTGCAATTTCAACGCGATCAAATTTGCCGAAGCCATCAAGAGAATTAACTTGATATGCCTCGCATAAGCGACGTTCGCCTGTGACAGTATCAAAAAATGGCTTTGCTTGCGCTGTAAACCTCGCATGAGCGTTGTTTTGCTCGACGTCGCCCAAGAGCTTTTGCCACCCAACCGAGAGAGTCTCAAATTCAGGGTGCAGAATTTCGCGCGGGCTGAGCGCTGCAATATCTGCCAAAAGAGATTTAGGATCGCTTAACCGCACCCCCACATCTCCCGTGGAAACATCTGCCCAAGCCAGAGCAACGGCTTTGTCGCTTCCTTTCAGCATCGCAATTGAAACGAGATAATTCGCGGTCCTTGCATCGAGCAAAGTGTCTTCGGTCAGAGTGCCCGGTGTCATCACGCGCACAATTTCGCGGCGCACAACAGATTTGGCCCCGCGTTTTTTGGCTTCCGTGGGGCTTTCTGTTTGTTCGCAAATCGCAACCTTGAAGCCAGATTTGATGAGTTTTGCGATATAGGTATCGCATGCATGAAACGGCACACCACACATGGGAATGTCAGCCCCTTGATGCGCCCCGCGTTTCGTGAGGGTGATGTCGAGGGCTTTCGACGCTTGAATGGCATCATCAAAAAACAACTCGTAAAAATCACCCATCCGATAAAAGAGAAGCGCATCGCCAGCGCCTGCCTTGATTTCATGATATTGGGCCATCATGGGTGTCATAGCGGGCTTCGCCGTTGCTTTGGCGCCAGCGGTTTTTTTGGGATTGGCTGAAGGGGCAGCAGCACCTTGCATGGAACATCTCTTTTGTTACGCCGGGCTTCCAAAAGAGAATCAGCCCGTACAATATAAAGCAGATATAAGCAGGGCTATTGAATAATGAAAAGAGTTGACCCCGTGAAATCGCCTCGCAATGCTGAGGAAATATCGAATCAGTTTGAATGGAGCGTTGTATCGCCTCTCTGCCTCTCAAAAAAACGAATGCCAAGCGCAATGTGAAGATGCCAACGATCAGAATTGGTCATGAGGTTTTGCCCATTGAGCTTAAGATTAATAAGCGGGCACGGCGCATCATTTTGAAAGTGGATGCGGTGGCGCGGGTCGTGAAAGTGACGTCGCCTGGCAAATCCTATCAAAAAGAAGCTTTGGCTTTTGTTCAAGAGCGCAAAATTTGGATTGCAGAGCGTTTGCTTGAGGGGCCAGAATTGCACCCCTTTGTGCCTGGCGCAGTGATCCCTGTGAATGGCGTCAAACATATGATCGCGCATCTGCCCGGTAAACGCATTGGCGTGAGGGTTCAGCCTGCTGCGGGTCGCAACCCGGCTGTCATAACTGTGGGCGGGGATGAAGCTTTTGTCGCGCGCAAAGTGACGGATTGGCTGCGCCAGCAAGCACGTGAAAAATTGACATCAGAAACAGATGCTTATTGCAAAGCTCTGGGCAAACGCCGCCGTAAAGTGTCGGTGCGGGATAGTCGGACCCGCTGGGGCTCTTGTTCGTCTGATGGGTCTTTGTGTTATTCATGGCGGCTGATTCTCGCGCCGCCCTCTGTTTTGTCCTATGTGGCGGCTCATGAAGTAAGTCATCTCATACATCTCGACCATAGTCCCAAATTTTGGGCGGTGGTGGATTCGATTTTTGAAAATCGAAAAGCGGCAGAACGCTGGCTGAAGACCAAAGGGTCAAGCCTATATGGCTATGGCGCTGGGGATCGTGCTTAGGCAGAGGGTTTTGTCGGTTCGAACATATCTTTGGTGGCGGCGGAAAAAGAGCGCGAAACCGGGGCGATCGCGCCGGATTTGAGTTGTAGGCTCATTTTACCGTTGCTGCGCATCACATCCGCAACCCCCTCTTGCGCCACCCACCAAGAGCGATGGGTTTGTAAGCCATTGGCGGCCTCTAACTCTCGAAGCGCATCAGAAAGGCGCATCAATATGAGTTCTTCGCCGCGATCTGTGTGAATGCGCAAATAATGGTCTTCGGAAGAAACCGCATAGAGCGTCGCGGCTCTGTAGGTAATTGGCAGCCTGTCCAAAAATTTGTGAATGGGAGAGACGGTCTCTTGTGCCGCCATGTCTTTGTGAGAACCGATAATCCCAAAGGACTTTAGAACGAAATATTCAATAGTGACCAAAATCAGTGAAATCACGATCACGGATAGATAATTATAGAACCAACTTGCCAAGTGCCAAAGGGGGCTGAAGCCGCCATGCAATGCGGCGAGTGTCAGTGTCACAGGAACCGAAATCAGCGCAGCGACAATGAAAATTTGTAGCGCTGGATGGCTTTTGGCTAGGGATTTTTTCAACACCCACGGGCCGATAATCAAAATTGAGCAATTGCCGACCACCATGGTCGAGGACCAGTGAAAAAAGCGCCATCCAAAAGGGACTTCATTGGTGTTGTAGACGCCTAACAAAGCGAAGATCAGCCCGAGCGCCAACGACCCAAAGATCGTCAACGCGAATATCTTCCACGTAATCTTCATTTCACCCCTGCATTTCGCGCATCGCGAACGAATTTCATGCTTCGTGAGCTGAATGTAATGCATTTTGCGAAGGATTCCAGACGTTTCACGTAAGCTTGCTCGCGTCATTTCTAAGCTTGGTTAGGGTGGTCATATCGCCGCTTTTAAGGGGCTTGAAAGATTTGAAATAAGAGAAAGGGAACAACATGTTACATGATCCAGATGTATTATTTAGCATGAGTGGCCTATTGGTCATGATTGGTTGGCTGTTGCTTATCGCTTCGCCGAAAAGGTGGAAATGGCTTCTTTGGGGCGTTGGGATCGGCATTCCATGCGTCCTGAGTGTCCTCTATGGCGGGTTGATGATGGTCAATTTTGCCACTGTTGATGGGGGCGGCTACGGCTCGTTGGGCCAGGTCAGAGCTTTGATGCAGAATGATGCTGTGTTGCTCGCGGGTTGGGTGCATTATCTTGCTTTCGATCTCGCTATTGGGGCGTTCATTGCGCAAAAGGCAGATGCCGCCGGGATTTCCAGAGTTATCCAAATTCCGATCCTTCTTCTCACTTTTCAATTTGGGCCTGTGGGCTTTTTATTATTCGTTCTGGTTGATGGCGGGTGGCGCGCTGTTGGCGGTTCTTCTGACCATATTCGCCAAGAGGAGATTGTCTAATGCGGTATTCATTTGCTGAAAAAGTTTGGGTGCAAGGCGCATTTTGGATTCTCGCTCTGATCCCCATCACCTTACTTGCCTATCAACTCGATGTTCGCACGATCAACGATATTAATATCTGGACGAAGCCGCTCAAATTTTGGGTCTCGGTGCCGCTGCATCTCGCCACCTTTGCCGTTCTCGTGCAGTTTTTGCCGAAAAAAGTCCGTTTCTCGTGGTGGATTGCGGGGCTTGCTGTCGTGTCCACTTTGGCGGCGATTTTGGAAGTTTTTCCTCTCGTCAGCCAGGCAGCGCGAGGCGTGGCCTCTCACTATAATTTCCGCACAACCTATGATTCCATCATGTATGCTTTGATGGGGGTTGGCGCGATTTTCATGACCTTGCCTGCCTTGATCATTGGCCTGCGCTGCATGTTTTTAAAATCCACGGAAAAACTAACGCCGGGCTTAAAGCTTGGCATTAGTCTTGGGTTTACAATCGGCTTTGCCATCGCCTTTTTCCTCGGCTTTTATATGTCGAGCCAGCCGGGGGGTCATTGGGTTGGCGGTCCGCCAACAGACTTGGGCGGCTTGCCAATTTTCGGCTGGTCGCGCGAGGGCGGGGACTTGCGAGTCTCTCATTTCTTCGGTCTGCACTTAATGCAAGCCTTACCGATTGTCGGGTGGCTGGCAGACCGGACCTTTGGCACAGAGCGCGCAACAGCACGGTGGATTGTTGTATTGGCAACCCTAATTGGGGTCGGGCTTTCCATTGGCACATTTTTACAAGCCCTCTCTGGCCAACCCTTCATTGGGCTATAACTCAAAATAGCCCTCGAAGATTTCAAAAAGATAAGGTGCTCTCTTCATGACAGCGCCTTATTTTTTCTTTAGGATCTCTTTATGAAAAAATGGCTTTTGATATTTTTGAGCTTCCCGGCTTTCGCTTTTGCCCAAACCGATAGGATGGATGCAGAAAGCGCCTATACGGGACGACAGGAAAAGCTGATCGAATTGGCAAGCACATTAGGCGAGCTACACCATATTCGGCAAATTTGTCTGGGCCGCAGTAATCGGCAAAACGCTGATTTATGGCGAGAACGTATGAAAGAGCTGGTCACATTGGAAGAACCAGTGGCTGTTACGCGCCAAAAGATGATTGAGCGCTTTAATAAAAGTTTTGGTGAAGCGGAAAAAAACTGGCTGGCTTGTTCCGCTGAAGCTTTGGCCCGCCAAAGCGCCTTGGGAGAAATGGGCCGATCATTGGCCATCGCCTTGTCAGACCCGCTGGGGCAAAATAATGCGGATGATTTCACCAACGGCCTCGGCGTCCCCACTCTTGAAAACGGCATAAGAGTTTATCGGCCTACTGATGAATAGGACGGATTGCTGATCCGTCGGGCATAATCCCCACTTACGATTAAATCAAATGTCGAAAGAGCATGGGTCATCGTCCGGTCGCTTACGCTCCGGGTGGTCAGGGCGGCACTCGTCATTTTCTTCGAAAATGCCTGTTGCCTTGTCGTTCATTCACTACGTGAATGAACTTAGAAGGGCGGGCGCGTACTTGAATGGCCGCTCTAATGTATAGTGTGTGGTGCGGCCAAACCGGCACGCGCCCCGTATTTTCCTAAGCACATGAAGTAAGCTCGTTGCATCGAGCACTTTAGCTTTCAAAAGAAACCTAAAGTCTTCATGACCCGACCGAACGTCAGAACGCTTCCATGGCGCGCCCGTCCGGCATACGTCCCCTAATCCTCAGCAGCTGGATCCTACAAAGCCTTCCG
>CALLVA010000192.1 GCA_938010655.1 uncultured Parvularculaceae bacterium
CGAAACAGATGGCGTGCTTGGTGCCGTCCCCGGAATCATAGGAAGCCTTGCGACCATGCAGGCAATTCTTTGGTTGGCAGGGTTACGGACCGAGACAAACAAAGTGACTATTTTTGACGGGCTGGAAGGCACAATGCGGCAAGTGACATTGCCGAAAGATCCGGGGTGCCCGACCTGTTAGAGAAAAATATAGATGCGACTGCCTTAGCAGTTTCATATGTGACAATCGATCGACACCAAGAAATTACGACCTCCCCCCCCCTTCAGGTATCACTGATCATTCTAACAGCTCTAGTGTGGGTCTTTATCTCCCACCAGAATTTCCGATCTTGTCTTCTTAACGCTAAAAAAATCGATATGGGCCAAGCACATATTCCTATCAAAGATAGAAATGTTCTAGCTAGATAATTCGGCGTTCCGCTTTCACTCGCAGAAATTTTAAATCCAAATAAATATTGACCAATAGTCGCTCTATTTTTTCTTGCGTGGAGATAGAAATAGAAAAATAGCGCTACAAAAATCAATAACACGCCCGGTAAAATTATCATGGCGTCCGATGGCCTTACAAATGGACGCGCAAAAGACCATGCAAATGTACCCGTGATTTGCGCCTCAACCCATAAAATTGGCAGGACCACTAGTGGTGTAAGCGCCATGAGCATCACAAAAAAATCAATGAATAATGCCCCCAACCTTTGCAAAATACCCACTGAATTATTTATATCCATTTTCATATTTTTTTGTCTGTATACGGCAATGAAAATAAGTGCAGATATACCAAGTGCGGTGCTGATGATGGATGAAGAAGCAACGGTGTAACATTGCAAATTTTGACAAAGAGAAGTAACCCCGACGGTGCCGCCTGAACTATTGCTGCTTATAATAAGCATAGCACTTATTATTAAGAAAACAAAAATTCGCTTCATTTCAAAACTCCTTGCAAATATTGAAGTTAACTACAATTTTTCCAATAAGCCGGAAAGGGGTTTATCCATAATTTTTTCAATTCTTGGGAGATTCACAAAACGGCCTATGTCACCTGTTACTCTTTCTGATGGCAAAGACACGGTATTGTTATCCTCGCTAATAGATTTTGTGATTTGACGCTAACGCTCAATTCTATCATGATTGCGTATGAAATTTTCTACTCTTCTTTTTATATTCCTCTTCGTCTCCGCCTGTACGAATCTGCCTGCGCCCGCCGTTAATGCAGAAGCGGCTGCTTTGCGAGAGGGGCAATATAAGCTTGATACGGCTCACGCCACATTGCTGTTTAAGGTCAAGCATTTTGGCATTTCTTCCTATGTGGGCCGGTTCAACACATTTGATGCAACGCTTGATTTTGACCCGGACAACGCCTCTGCCGGGCGCATTGATGCTTTGATAGATGTGGCGAGTTTGGATGTGAATAATCCAAGCTTTGCAGAAAAACTGACAGGCCCCAATTGGTTTGATGCAGCGGCCTATCCGCAGGCACGGTTTATCAGTACAGACATTATAATCACAGGCGAAAATACGGGTGTCGCCAAAGGCGACCTAACGCTAAAAGGCGTGACCAAACCTGTTGACCTCAATATCACTTTTAATGGCGGCACGAGAAACCCCCTCACAACCCGTTACACTATTGGCTTTGACGGCATTGCCCAGTTTAATCGATCTGACTTTGGGGTGGATAAATTTATCGGTATCGTCGGCGATAAGGTTGTGCTTGAATTTTATGGCGAGTTTCAACGACAATAGCTTTACTGCATCTCGGGGATAACCCTGTCAGGCGGCTTATGCCCATCCAGAAACATTTTGATATTAATCAGCATACGGTTGCCCATCTCAAGGCGCGCTTCTTGCGTCGCAGAGGCCATATGCGGGATCAGAACAACGTTGGGTGCGGCCGCAAGATCCGCGTTGACCCGCGGTTCCTTTTCAAACACATCCAGCCCTGCCCCAGCGATTTTGCCTGTCTTGATTAAATGCGCCAAAGCCGCTTCATCGACCAATTCCCCCCTCGAAATATTGATTAAATATGCGCTTGGCTTCATCAGGGCCAATCGATCAGCTGATAATAAGTGATGAGTTTGCGGCGTGAGCGGACAATTTACGGAGATGATATCCATTTCCGCCATCATGGCATCGAGGTTTTCCCACCATGTTGCGTTCAGCTCTGTTTCCCGATGTGGGTTGATCCGTTCCCGGCTATGGTAGTGCACCTCAAGGCCGAAACCTTTTGCGCGCGTTGCGATTGCTTGGCCCACCCTGCCAAGACCTATAATGCCCAGTTTTTTATGACGAATAGAGCGGCCCAACATCCATGTGGGCGACCAGCCTTGAAACTTATCTGACTGAAGCGCCTCAACGCCCTCCACCAGCCTGCGGGGCACCGCCAGAATTAAAGCCATGGCGATATCTGCTGCATCTTCCGCTAAGACGGACGGCGTGTTTGTCACGGTGATGCCTTTGGCGGCGGCGGCCTCTATGTCGATATGGTCAACGCCCGCACCGAAATTTGCGATCAGCTTCAGGGATGGACCGACTTTGTCGAAAAAGGCGGCATCTAGCTGATCTCCTAATGTCGGGCACAGCACGTCACAACCTTGGGCCCGCGCCAACAATGCGTCGCGCGAGAGCTTGTCTTCCTCTTGCTGCTCTTTGACCTCAAACAATTCGCTCAATCGCGCGAGAGTTTGCGCCGGCAACTTTCGGGTCAGGGCAACTTTGATCTTTTGGGCCATAAACGACCACTCCTCATTCACGCGGTGATTAACACTGTGTTCATGTTAACGAGCTGTTAACCAGTGACGGCATAAGACATCCCTCATTCATAATCCGTTAACCGATTGAAATCCATTGCCCGTGTCCAACTTGGTTAAAACTTGTCTTTTTGCATTGCTCTTCCTCGGCACAGCTCATGCTGCGCAGCCGTCTTCTGCTGGGCCTGCGGCCTCACCAACGGACACATCGGAAGTGCTAACACCATCGGGCTTGCCTGTGCCGCGTTTTGTGAATTTGAAGCATGACCAGACATGGGGCCGCGTTGGGCCTTCCAAGGATTATCCTGTTCGCTACGAATTTAATCGCCGGGGTTTGCCGCTGAAAGTCATTGCCGAGACACGGGACAATAGCTGGCGCAAAGTTCAAGACCCGGATGGCGAAACCATGTGGATTCATCGCTCCCAGCTCATCAGCTCCAATCGCGCGCTGGTGAAGGAAGATGATGTCTATATTCGCACCAAGCCATCTGAAAGCGCGAGCGTTCGGGCGAAGCTTCAAGCTGGTGTGATTGTGCGTTTCTCGGACTGCACGGACCTTTGGTGCACTGTTGAAGCGGGCGGTTTTAAAGGCTATGCGACGCGTCAGGCCTTTTGGGGCATCGACCTTTCTAATTGATCCTTTCAGGCTAAGCATTGACGTTCTCCCTCGCGGCAGATACCACGAGCACACGAATTGTTTCCCTTTATGACGAGCCCCCACATGACTGATTCTGACCAGACTTTTCCAGCCCGTTCGAGCTACACCAAAGACCAATTGATTGAATGCGGGCAGGTTGGGGTTCGCGGCCCTGGCTCTGCGCAATTGCCTGTGCCGCCTATGTTGATGATGGACCGCGTGGTTTCGATCACGGCGGATGGCGGGGCTCATGGCAAAGGGTTTATTCACGCAGAATTGGATATTTCGCCAGACCTTTGGTTCTTTGACTGTCATTTCCCGGGGGACCCGGTAATGCCCGGTTGCCTTGGCTTGGATGCCATGTGGCAGTTGGTTGGTTTTTTTCTCACATGGTCTGGTGCCCCTGGCTCTGGCCGGGCTTTGGGCGCTGGTGAAATCAAGTTTACGGGCCAAGTCCTGCCAACGGCCAAGCTCGTCCGCTATGAAATTGATATCCGCCGGGTGATCAATCGCAAGCTGGTACTGGGTATTGCGGATGCGAAAATGTTTGTGGATGACAGACATATCTATAGCGCTAATAATTTGCGGGTGGGGCTGTTCTCAAAGGATGACCTCGCCAGCGGTGCAATGTAAACTGTTCCTCGTTTAACTCAGAAGAAAGAGTCTCTCGATGCGTCGTGTCGCTATTACTGGAATGGGGATCGTCTCCTCTATTGGCAATAATGTTGCCGAAGTTACTGCCTCTCTCAAAGAGGGCCGCTCTGGCATCACGCGATCTGAAGAATACGTCGAATTGGGCTTTAAATCTCAAGTCTATGGCCGACCGACCCTTGATGTGACGGAAGCGCTTGATAAGAAAACACGTCGCTTTATGGGGGAAGGCGCGGCATGGAATTATATCGCCATGCAAGAAGCCATTGCTGATGCGGGCTTGAGCGAAGACACCGTCTCGCACCCTCGCACAGGATTGATCATGGGCTCTGGCGGGCCGCACACAAAAACAATCGTCGAAGCCGCCAATACGGTGATCGCAAAAGGGGGCCCCCGCCGGATTGGGCCGCTTGCGGTGCCAAAAGCCATGAGCTCCACAGCGTCTGCCAATATGGCCGTGCCATTTCATATTCAGGGGATAAATTATTCGATCTCCTCTGCCTGTGCCACGTCGGTTCACTGCGTTGGCGCAGCGGCTGAACAAATTCAAATGGGCAAACAAGACGTAATGATCGCCGGGGGCAGCGAAGACCTCGACTGGACCATGTCTGCGCTTTTCGACGCCATGGGCGCGATGTCGACCAAACATAATGAGACGCCAGAAACAGCCTCCAGAGCATATGATGCCACGCGAGATGGATTCGTCATCGCTGGGGGCGCTGCCGTGCTTGTGCTGGAAGATTTGGACCGGGCCAAAGCCAGAGGCGCAACAATTTATGGGGAGATCATTGGCTATGGCGCAAACTCCGATGGGGCCGACATGGTCGCGCCCTCTGGCGAAGGTGCCGTACGGTGCATGAATTTGGCCTTAGATGGCATTGACCGAAAAATTGGATATATCAACACCCATGGCACCTCGACGCCGGTTGGCGACACGAAGGAAACTGGCGCGATCCGCGAGGTCTTCGGATCAGACATTCCGGCTTTCTCGTCGACGAAATCGCTCACCGGACATTCTCTTGGGGCGGTCGGGGCGCAAGAGACGATTTTTTCCTTGATCATGATGCGTGATAATTTCCTAACAGCGTCTGCCCATATCTCTGAAATTGACCCTGCTTTTGCGGATCTCCCAATCATCCGGGAACGCCAAGACAATGTGGCCCTGGATGCATTTTTAACGAACTCCTTCGGCTTTGGCGGCACCAATGGATGCCTCGTTGTCGGGAAGGTTTAGACCTCGCACAAAACCCCGGCAAAGCGAGCGCTTCCCGGTTGATCATGTAGCGGCTCTCGTCGTTTTCTTCGAAAACGCCTGCCGCCTTGTCCTTTATTTTCGCTGCGCGAAAATAAAGAGGGTGGGCGCGAACTTCACTGCCACGAATAATAAGTTGGGTTGGGTGTAGCTCGTGCTAGCCCGCGCCCGACATTTTTACGCAATACCTTCCCTTCACCGCTCATCACTGATTGGCTTGTAGGGCGTTGCCTCACGGCTCTGCCCGATAGAAGGTCCGACCGAGTGTTAGAATGGCTCCAACACCATCCCCACTCGGCAGCCTCCCCTGATCCTCTTCAGCTGGTACCAAAAAGCCTCAATGATCAGGTCTGAGAGTAGTGTAGCATATGTTTTTAGGGCGGGGATAAAGTGCTGCAAAGCCTTACGGCGCGGGCGGTTGAGCCTCCTGCGCTTCCCCGGCGAAGGCCGGGGCCCAACTCTGAACGGTGAGGCGCGTACGGATGGTTGTCCTGCAAAAACTATATTGCCAAACGCACCGTCAGCCCCAAGACCCTACGACTAGAGATGGACCCCGGCCTTCGCCGGGGAGACGTTGAGAGTGGGTTTGGGATATAAAACATCAACTCTCCGTCTCACCGGGCGAAGACCCGGTGCCCAGCTCTGAACGGCAAGGCATGTGCGGAAAGTCATTATGCAAAAACCCCCTCGCCAAAAGCACCATCCGCCCCAGAACCAACGACCAGAGATGGACCCCGGCCTTCGCCGGGGAGACGTTGAGAGTGGGTTTGGGATATAAAACATCAACTTTCCGTCTCATCGGGCGAAGACCCGGTGCTAGGTCAGGGCGCAATTGCCACATGAGGCGCAAATGAAAGAGGGCGGGAAAATTTCCCGCCCTCTTTCTAATTTATATAAACAAATTTCACGACAGCCTATTGGCGAATGACCGTGAAACCGCCATCGCGCAGCATTTTCGTGACGGATGTTGGGCCAGACAAATGGCCCGCGCCGACAGCCACAAAGAAAGTGCCTTCTTCTTCGCCCATAAGTCTTGTGAGTTCAGTTACCCATCGCACATTCCGGTTTGTGAGCAACACATCAAATAATTCAGGCGCGCTTTCAAAGCCTTCATTCATCATTGTGGCCAAGCCCTCAGCATCCCCGGTTTGCCACAGCGCAACAAGCTCATTGAAAATTTCAGGGTTCTCTTTCATGTCCTTAATGGTTTGCACCATATATTCTGCTGATTTTGCATCATCCATATTCGCGAAGAACCCAATCTGTTCTTCGAGTTCTTCAAAACGTCGAACTTCTTTTTCTGTT
>CALLVA010000193.1 GCA_938010655.1 uncultured Parvularculaceae bacterium
CCTCAGCCCCAAACCCAAAAACCAGAGATGGACCCCGGCCTTAGCCGGGGAGACGGTTTTTTTACTGGGATCAATCAACGACACGCCGAAACCATGTCTATTCCTCCCACAGATGAGGCAGGAATTCTCTCATTGTTTCAAATCACCGGGAAGGTTCTGAACACGAGGTCTATATACAAAAAAGCCCTCATCTTTCGATGAGGGCTTTTGATTTATCAGATCAATTTTACCAACCGCATTGGCGATCTTTGTTTTCTTCTTTTAAATACGCCATCAGCGGAGCGAAATAATCTACCACAGCAGAGCCATTCATTTCGGGAGAACCCGTAAAGCTTGCCAGTGTTTGCTGCCATGGCTGCGATGCCCCGGCTTCCAACATTGTGTTCAACTTTCCACCCACTTCTTTTGAGCCATAGAAAGAGCATCTATGAAGCGGTCCTTCCCAATTGATTGTCTGACAAGCAGATTGGAAGAATTGGAACTGCAAAATATGTGCGAGGAAATAGCGCGTATACGGCACATTATTTGGCACATGATATTTTGAACCAGGGTCAAAGGCATCAGCCGGACGATCCGCTGGCGGGCGGATACCTTGATATTGTTCGCGAAGCGCCCACCATCCGTCATTATAAGTTTCCGGCGTTAATTCGCCAGAAAAGACCTGCCACCGCCATTTATCAACGAGCAAGCCAAATGGCATGAAGGCGACCTTATCAAGCGCTTGTTGCATCAATAGGCCAATATCCGCAGAAGCATCCGGCACTTCATCAATCAAGCCAATCTGTTTCAGATAGGCCGGCGTGATGGAAAGCGCTACCATATCGCCAATGGCTTCGTGGAAGCCATCATTCGCGCCATTTTTAAAGAGATAAGGCTGATCCTTATAAGCGCGTTGGTAATAATTATGCCCCAATTCATGGTGGACCGTTACAAAGTCGTCCCCATCCACGTTGATACACATCTTTATACGGATGTCTTCTTCATCATCCAAATCCCAAGCAGACGCGTGGCAAACAACTTCTCTATCGTCAGGTTTCACAAATTGAGAGCGATCCCAAAATGTTTGCGGCAAAGGCTCAAACCCTAAGGAAGAGAAGAAGTCTTCGCCAACTTCAACCATCTTGATGGGGGTGTAATTGGCTTCAACTAAGGCTTTGTCGAGATCCACAGGCGAGCCTGCTCCGGCCGGCGCCACATCTTCATAGATTGACCCCCAGCTTTGGGCCCACATATTGCCCAAAAGATCAGCGCGGATGGGTTTATCAAGAGGAACAGCCTCATCGCCATATTTTTCGTTCAGGCGATATTTTACGTGACATTGAAGCTCTGTATAAAGAGGTTCAACTTGAGACCATAATCTGTCTGTTTCTGTTGCAAATGCATCAGCATCCATATCATAGCCAGAACGCCACATGGCGCCGAGGTCTTTATAGCCCAATTCTTGAGCGCCTTTATTCACGATACCAACCATCTCTTGATAAGTCGATTTGGAAGCCTTGGCGACGTCGCGCCATTTTGTCCAAACTTCTTCCAATTGCGCCGGATTTTTCAACGAGCGCATGAGCAATTCAGTTTCGTTTTGTGGCACTGTCTTGCCGTCAAACTCAATTTTGCCTTTTGAATAGGCGCTGGAAAGTTCCGTGGTGAGCGCGGCAAGGCGGTCTGCTGCTTCTGGATTATTCGGCGCAGGCAGGGTGATCCCTTGTTTTAGAATATCAAGTTTGCGGCGCACGACGGGCGAGACATCCGCATCATTATAAGCGCCGGCCTTATTGGCATATTCAACAGCCATGGCGGTGCCTTTAGCGCTTATCTCAGTCACCTTGGCTTCGTTTTCTTCGCTGAGGTCTGTTTGATACGCCCAATGAATTTGGCTCGCCTTTTTACTGAAGTCAGCAAAGACTTGTTCCGCTTCGGCGACAAATTCTGCCGCCGTTTGCTGTGTGGCTTCGGCAGGTTTTGCCATTTCAGTTTTAGCGTCCGCAACAGGCGGTTCTTTGGCTTCTTTATTGCCACAAGCGACAAGCGCCAGAGCGGAGCTCCCGAGGAGCAAGGCGGTTGATAAGGTTGATTTTGAAAACATGGGTGTTCCCTTTTTATAAGTGGGGCAGGTGTGTCACCTGATTGCCTGTAGCATAAGGCTATCGGGCGGGGGGCCGCAACTGTCTCTTGCGGCTTGCAACAGTTTCATTTGATCTGCGCCCCGGTGTCGCTTATTCCTTTGTCTATGGATTCGCCCAAGCTCACTTTGAAGCAATTACATTATCTATTGGCGATTGAAGAACAGCGACATTTTCGCCGGGCGGCGGAGCGTTGTGGGGTCAGCCAACCTTCGCTTAGTGCGCAATTGCAGACATTGGAAGATGCGCTTGGCGTGAAGCTGGTGGAGCGTAGCCGGTCTGGCGTTGCATTGACCCCCACAGGAAGGGAAGTGGCCTCGCGGGCGCGACAAATCAGCGAAGATGTTCAAGGCATTGTCGACTTTGCTTCCAATGCGCAAAAAGACCTTGTGGGCACAATTCGGTTGGGGTCCATGCCTACTTTAGGGCCCTATCTCTTGCCGCATGTCGTGGCCCGGCTTCACAAAAAGCATCAAGCGCTCAGGCTTTATGTGCGCGAAGCGGCGCCGATAGAATTGGAAGCGGAGCTTTTAGGGGGCGTTCATGATCTTATCTTGGAGCAGCTCCCTGTTCAAAGCAGTGAATTGGTGACGGCGCCCTTGTTTCGGGAACCGCTTTATCTGGCTTTTGCCAGCGACCATCCTTTTGCTGATCAAGAAAAAATCAGGCCCGCAGATTTGCGCGGGTTGGATGTCTTGTCCTTAGGGCCGCAATATCATTTGAACCAACAGATTTATACGCTCTGCGCGGATCTTGGCGCAAATTTGCTGCGGGATTATGAAGGCACTAGCTTGGATGCCTTGCGGCAAATGGTTGGCATGGGCTTGGGGACGGCCTTTTTGCCTGCATTATATGTGCATTCGGAAATCACTGCGCGCAGCGAGATTGTTGTGAAGCCTTTACAAGGCAAATCTATCAGCCGTGCTGTTGGCTTGGTGTGGCGCAAAAGCGCGGGCCGCGCGACCGCTTATCGGCAGATTGCGGATATCATCCGCGATGTCGTCAAAAAGAAATTCCCGGATTTAAGCGCCGAATAATTGATAGGAAAAAACTATCAATAAATAAAATATATTAGCTTGTTCATATCGTCATAGATCCTATCTCATAATTATTGCTTTCATATTTATTGTGATGGCCAGAAATTTTTTGGGAACAAATTGAACAACCACGTGTTGTTGATTGAAAGAGGAGTGAACGATGAAAAAACTATTTTTAGCCCTGCCACTTTTAGCATTGGCCGCATGTCAAAGTTCTGAGACGATGACAGATGAAAAAATGGCCGAAGATAAAATGGCAAAAGCGGATATGAGCCAAGAGCTATGCTTGGATGCTGGCCCGCAAACGCCGCGGGATATCACAAGCAAATTTGGCCTGAACAGCGTTGTATTTCCAAAAGCACCGCCTGCGGATCAAATGAATCTTTGTAATATTCACACGCATACAAATGCCGAGCATAAAGGCCCAGGCTTTAGCACTTTTGTAAACAATACAGATAGTGGCGGCTTTGCGTGTAATGGGACAGATGATCTCACAGAAGCTGAGCTAAGCGCGCCTTCTGTCAATGCTGGTCGTTTTGAAGGTGTAAAACCAGGCGATACCATTGAAGTTCACTGGGTACACACCTCTTGCGATACAGCCCCTGGCGAAGGCCTCGGCGCTTGTGTACCAGAGACATGTACAGATCCATTGCTCCGCGTTGAAGCGCAAACCTTCCTTGTGGTGAATGACAGTAATGCAATTGATTTCCGTGATCATGCCTATGGCGGTACAATGCGCAATGGCTTGCACCAAGCCAAAGCATTGCCAACAGGGACAGGCACGCCGATTGAGTTCCTCGGCTCAACAACAGGCCCGTCCTATACGCAAAAAACATGTTCGCCTGCGAAGGTAACATGGAGCGTGCGCCCGCAATGTGCGAAAGTGGATATCAATTCGCTGAACAATTGGGCGGCTGAAGGTAATGTGTTTAACGAGACTTCTTCCCATGGTGTCCGTCAGTTGGTGACAGCACCAGAACTCCTTTCTCCAATTGAGTAAATCTCATTGTAGAGTGAAACGAAAAAGCCCGGCCTTTGCGCCGGGCTTTTTTAATCAAATTGTCTCGCAGTGCTAGAAACAACAAATGGCGAGAGGTCGGTCAGGCTAAAGCCATTTAAGCCATTTAAAAAATAGCAAGAGAGCCGCTGTGAGCGCTCCTAAAATAGCTGTGAAGATCCAGAACGCATTTGGATATTCCGTTCCCGGAATACCGGGAATATTGATGCCAAACAAGCCAGTGAAAAATCCTAAAGGCAAAAAGATGGCGGCCACTACAGACAGAACCATCATATTCTTATTCATCTCTTCGGCGCGTTTATCTGCAAGTTGATCATTTAATACGCTGGCGCGTTCGCGCACTGTATCTAATTCTTCAATCATGCGCGTCACCCGGTCCAAGACTTCCCGGATGAGCAACCGATCTTGCGCAGAAAGCAGTTTTTCATCTGCAACGAGGCGATAGAGCGCTTCTCTTTGGGGGGAAATATGTCGGCGTAGCTGGATCGCTTTTTGTCTTAAAGAAGCAATTTTCCCCCGAAGATTTTCAGATTTGGTGAGGCTTTCATCTTCAATTTCGTCAAGCTTATCTGCCAGAGACAAAATCGTAAAATCCATACGATCGGTCAGGTCGCTTGCCAATTTCGCGATAAAAGTACCCGGCGCGAGAGGGGCTTTGCCAGCTTCAATGCGTTCTCGCATATCCACGACTGCCATCAATTTGCGTTTGCGGGTGGAGATGAGAACGCGATCTTTAATCCATAATCGAATGGAGACCATATCTTCAGGGTTTTCGCCGGCGTTTAAATTTACGCCGCGCAACACCAAAAATGCGCCATTCTGGGGATGATCAAAACGCGGACGACTTTCACTATGGATGAGGCTATCGACAATGATCGGGTCCACATATTTATCAAGCCATGATTCAATTGACGCATCTTCAAGATCAATATGGATCCAGCGATAGGCAATATCCTCCCCAAGGGGGGACATTGGTGCGCCAGCTTCCAAGGCAGTCGCTTGACCATCCGTGCCGACATCAAATCCATAGAGCATGCCCGAGGGCGGAAAAGTAGACATGTAAATTCCTCTTCAGAATTGTTTTGAAGAGACTTACCCTAAAATGCTGCCCCTGGGCGAGGGGGGCAGCTAATTATATCTTCAAACTTTCTCGGAAACCTTAATGGCCAAATGGCAACCAGCTTGAATCACGGCTTTCATAAAGCCATAACCGGGCGTCTCTTCTGCGCCTTCGTCCAGCGCCGTGTCTTTATGGGCAATTTCATCTTCGCGAAACTCTTCAATCATTTCGCGCAATGCCGGATCGCTATCGCCAATTTCTTCTGCCTGCTGACCATAATGTTGTTCAATAACTTCTTCCACAGCAGAAGTGCAGGCCATGGCGGCTTTCTCGCCCATTAAGGCTGTGCCAGCCCCAAGGGCAAAACCTGCCACATTCCAAAGCGGCGCAAAAACGGTTGGTCTTGTGCCAGTTTCTGTCAGAAGTTTGTCGAAAGTGGCAAGGTGGTGTTGCTCGCCTTCTTCCATCTCTTTCAATAATGCGCTCATCCGGGCTTTATTGGGGAGCTTGTCAAAAACGGCTCGCTGGCCTTTGTAAATTTGAACAGCGCCATATTCTCCCGCATGGTCCACGCGAAGCATTTCGGCTTTGCGCCGCGCCTCGCTGCCCGGTTTTGGGGTGGGGGTCGGATGAGGGTCAGTCTCGGTTTCAGACATCTTTATGCTCCTTATCCTTCATATGGGTAAGGTCGTCTTCATTTTCCACTTTTGCGACCATGCCCGGTTTCGGCATGGTCATGGTGACCATTGCTGTAAACCCTGTGAGGAGAGAGAGGCCGAACGAAACCAGTGCATTATATCCCGCCATGGAAATGCCGAGCAATCGCCATGCAGCTTGGTTGCAAGAAGGGATCATTTTATCATTTTCGAGAGAGCCGAGCAGGTCATCGGTGATTGTCAGATCAACATTATTGCCATCAGAACATGTTTTCGGTCCCTGCCAGAGGCCCCATTCCACACCCGCATGATAGGTCGCAAGACCACCACTATAAAGATAAACCAAAGAGAGAATAAGCAAGACAATTGGGGCAATGCGGCGCAGGGGCTGGCCCATCAAAAACGCGATGCCCCCCAGCCCCGCAAGAGCCAAAGCCACCCAATGGACCTCTCTTTGATCCAGACAGAGAGTGCAAGGGAGCATCCCGCCAATATGTTGAAAAGCCAGCGCCCCGGCCAAAAGCCCACCACTGATTAAAAAAGAAGCCGCAAGGCCCCAATCTGCCCGTTCGGGCAATTCTGTCAGGAAAGGTTTTGGAGCTACTGTCATAAGGCGCGCGCTTTTTTCTATGCTGGATGAATAGTAGACTTTATCGGCGCTGCTTCCACCTAAAAAATCATCAAAGAAACACCCGGAAAAAGGATGGCCGCTGCTTATACTTTGTCTTTAATCAAAGAGATGAGCGCCGTAAGGCCCTCTGCGCCCAAAAAGCCGAGCAACCCTACCCATAATAAACCGATGACCAGCCCCGCCAACACCGCAAGGCCGTCTCGCTCAATCAAGCCAAGGGCAATAATGGCAACGCCAATGCCTGGCACTGTATTGGTCATGGGCAAGGGCAGCAAAATCGAAGCAGCCGGGATCATCATCAACGCCCCAATAATGCGCACGCCGATGCCTTTGGTCAGAAACTCCAATCGAGCAGAGGCAAAGCGCTCTGCCCATCCCAAATATTTAGAAGCCCGCCCCACAGTATTTTTCAGGGTGGCAATGGGGAAATCTCTTTCGCGCAAGCCGCTGGCAAGCCATGGCGAGGTTTTGCCCATGGCCAATTGCCCGGCAAGAAACAAGATTGGGAAAGCGACGATTTGCGGGAGAATATACACAAAAGGCAGGCAGCAAGGCAAAGCTAGGACGAGGATCAACAAGCCAAAAGCTCTTTCATCCAATTCATCAACCAAGGCCCCAAGGGTGGCTCTTGGCCCGGCCGGCATCTCTTTTTTGTTCTTCTTTTTGCTGTTTTGCGACGGTGTTGCTTCTGCTGCAGCATCCGCAAAGTGGGCCTCTGTTTTAGGCGCGCGACTTTCCAGCGTTTCCAAAATACGCAGCAAAACATCCGTGGCGCCGTGGCGCTCTTTTGCGGTGGGGGAAGCTGATGCGTCGGCCATAAATATCGTCTTTCAAAGGTCGTTTGCCTCATCTTACCCGTAATCTCTTACGGGCGGATGAACGATTTAAAAAAAGTTTTTGAACCGGAGACAGTGTAGATGCAAGCGGCTTTATGCTATGTTCTTCTTTTTGTTTTGAGATTAGAATTTGGGCTTTATCAGGCGATTTTGAGACTTCAAGAAGAGCACCGCAAGATAAAGCGAGGGGAGGGGCAATGCGATCTGGTTTATTCTTATGGAGCGCTGGCATATGCGCGGTCTTCATCGTCTTTGTGGGGGCGGCTGTGGGCGGCTTCAAGCCCCTGTCGCCGCGCGCCATAAGCCCTGTTTTGTCTCTTCCTCTGGAAGATAACACCCGCTTAGGGCGGCCTCATCGGCAAGTGCCCCATCCTTCTGTCGCGGCGTCCCCCGCCACCATGTCTATCGATATTTTCATGGCAGAGCTTAATGCTTTGCGTGTGCTGCATGATTTACCTGAAGTGACTTATTCTGAGCATCTCAGCAAGATTGCCGCGCGCCATAGCGAGGATATGTCAGCGTCAGAATTTGTGAGCCATCAAGGCAGTGGTGGGCAAGGGCTTGCCGGGCGTTTGGCTATTGGGGATTATGAAGCGGCAACCGCGACGGAAAATATTTGCGCCGGACAATTAAGCGAGCAAGAAGCCATGACCGCATGGGTGAAAAGCCCAATACATTTTGAGCGTTTATTATTGGCAGATATTACGCAAGTGGGATTGGCCATGGAGGAAAACCCATCCTCGCGCTATCGCACCTTCTGGACATTGGTCTTGGCGAGCCCAGAAAAAACTTAGTCTTTGGGAATGCCTGCGCGTTCTGCAAAAAGGGCACTTCTGACTTGGTAATGACCATGTTTCTTTGAGCTGGGGGCGGCGGGCGAGAAGAGGACAATATCGTCTTTTTCGGGGGAGAGCGCGGCCAGCACTTCCTCCAATTCATCAAATTGGTGCACCGTGACTTTCAAAGCATTTGCCGCATGGGACACTTTTTCCGCAGTGTCGCTAAAAGCATAAATCATTGTCTCGCCGCGATGGACGATTGCATCCATGAGCTGAGCAAATTGTTGTCCTCTATCTGCGCCGCCGAGCAATAAATGCAATCGCCCTTCTGGCCATCGGGACAAAGCGGAGAGGGTCGCTTCTGGAACCGTGGCCAGACTATCGTCAATCCATGTGACCCCATCTTCTGTTATCAGTTGGTTTTGTCTTGAGGGCAGGCCTTGCCAATCTGGTAGGTGATGGATGATTGCGTCAGCGAGTTTATGGGGTGAGGCGAATTGGGCTGCCAGAATTGTCGCCATGGCGCAGCGAAGCGCTTGGACCATGGACGGCGCAACAAAAGCGGGGTTGAGCATGGCCGGGGTGATGAT
>CALLVA010000194.1 GCA_938010655.1 uncultured Parvularculaceae bacterium
TGCGTTGCATGGTTTTCACATGATCGGGCCACCCTTCTAAGCGGCCATCATCAAGCGCGGCCAACAAATCATCGGCGCGATCTGTGATTTTTAAAAACCATTGTGACATTTTGCGACGTTCCACTGGCGCGCCAGAGCGCCAGCCTTTGCCATCAATCACCTGTTCATTGGCGAGCACCGTGTTATCCACCGGGTCCCAATTGACGATGCTTTCTTTGCGTTCAACAAATCCCTTTTGCCAAAACTCCAAAAACATTTGTTGCTCATGGACATAATAGTCTGGATCGCAGGTCGCAAATTCGCGGGACCAATCAATTGCCAAACCAATACGCTGCAATTGCGTGCGCATTTGATCGATATTATTATAGGTCCAATCTTTTGGTTGGCCGCCTGTGGCCATGGCCGCATTTTCCGCAGGCATTCCAAAAGCGTCCCAGCCCATTGGGTGGAGCACGTTAAACCCTTTTGCTTTTTTATACCGCGCAATGACATCGCCCATCGCGTAATTGCGGACATGGCCCATATGGATATTGCCGGACGGATAGGGGAACATTTCCAACACATAATATTTTGGTTTGTCGGATTTTGGTTCCGCGTTGAAGACCTCAGTCTCTTTCCATTTTTCGCGCCAGCGGGTTTCAGAGGCGTGGATATTATATTTGATCATTGTTGGTCCGGTTCATAATTGGGCTGATCGGGGCAAAAAAAGCCCGCGCTCTTCAGCACGGGCTTTTATAAAGAAAAAAGTGCTGTTGCCAGAGCTATTTGATTTAGTTTTCGATTGAATTGAGGCGCAGTTCGCGCGCGCGGGTCAGGATCGCGTTTTCAATCTCGCGTTCTGTCGCCGGGTTCACCCCCGCATCCAACCAACCAGCCGGGGTTAATTCCTGTTTGAACACAGAAACCCGCAAGGCATCGGCGCGTAAGGCTGTATCCAGGATAAAGACATTGGTTTTGAACCGCTCATTTGGTGTGTTCGGATTGCCATACCAATCAGAAATGATCACGCCAGCAATCGGATCTGCCGAGAAAATGGGCATAAAGTTCAACGTTTCGAGAGAGGCGTTCCATAAATAGCGATTAACGCTGGTTGTTGTGCCAGATTTGCCACTATAGGAGGGCAAGCCGACATTTTTGCCCGGGGTCGAATTCCCGCCACAGCCCGTCATGATAAGGGCAAGGCTGGCTAAACCTGCGAAAACAATAGATTTTTTCGGTAAAACAGAGATGGTTTTAGCGGTCATCAGGGGGCGGCTCCTTGGCGAATTGGTAGCAAATTAACGGCGTATTGGTATTTATCATTCGAGGTCTATTTTAACCTATCGTGGCTTTCCTATCACAAACCCGAAATTCATCAAACATTATCCTTGTGGTAAGTTGACCATGATAGGAAGATTAGCGTTAAAGCAAGGCTAAAGGCCAGCATCTGGTTCAGATTTGTTATAAATTAACAATGAGTTAGAGTTGGCTTTGTCTAAAAAATGCCTAAATATAAACTAAGCTTAGGCGTAGGGTATGGAGAGATATGACACTGGCGACAGACAGATTGAGACGCATTGGATTGAGCGGCGCTTGCGCAGCTGCTCTCTTTGCGCTGTCTGCTGCGCCAGCTTTGGCGCAAGATGGCGTTGAAGTCTCAGGCGATGCCTCTGTTGTTGTGGGTGTCGTTGATGGCGATTTGAAAGCCGATGCTGATGCACGGGTCAAAGTTAAATCGTCCAAGGTTCTTGAAAGCGGTCTTGAAATTGGCGGCGTCCTTGAGGCGCGTGTCGATGGTGATGCTCCGCCCAAAGCCTATACGGCGGGACGTTATTCTGGCTTTTTGGCTGGGGGCCCACGCGGGGTTGGACCTTTAGAGGGTGATGCCTTTTTGCAAGGCGCTTATGCTTATGCCCGCGGCGGTTTTGGCATGGTTTCGCTAGGCCGAGATGATGGTATTGCCAGCCAACTTGCGATTACGTCCCCCACCATTTTCCGCGCCATTGGCGTCAATGATTGGCGTACGGATGTTACCGGGTTGAACGATGTTCAAACGGTCAATGATTTTTCTGGCTATGCGACGAAGCTCACTTATATGCCTCCTGCGAATTTTCTAGGCGGCGTCCTTGGTGGCTTGCAGTTTGGGGTATCCTATGCGCCTGAAGTGTCGGATTGTGAAGATAATGTGTGTACGTCCTTATCTTTAGCCAATGCTGGTATTGACCTTGATGAAATTTCGCCTTTCGTGGGATCAGCGTGGGAAGATGTTGTTGAAACGGCGCTTTATTATGAAAAAGCGATTGGCCTCGGGGAGGATCGCATGACCCTCGGCTTGGGCGCGTCCTATCTCTCGGCTCAAGGCACAGACATTAATGCAGCGCTGAGCAATGATCTGATTGAAAATTACGAGTCCTATGCGCTTGGCGTGAATGTCGCTTTTAAAGGGCTGACAGTTGGCGGTTCTGTGAAAAACACAAATGCTGGTTTGGCGGATAATGCAGATGGCTATCTCGCATTTGATACAGGCGTCACCTATGAAAAAGGCAATTGGGGTTTCATGCTTGGATATGGCGCTGCCGATGCTGATCAGGTGGCCGGGTCCAGCGCGCTCTTATCTGACTTTTATCGCGAAACCCAAAGTGCCCAAGCTGGCATTAGTTATATGTTTGACCATGGGGTGACCCTCGGGGCAGCGGCGCAATTTGTGGATACTGTAGCCCCGGCTGAAGTCGGCGGCGAGGAAGAATCCGGCGCTTTGATTTTTGAAAGCAATTTCAAATTCTAAACAGGCCAATGCCTGCGATACCGTGAAAAACGGACCCTAATTTTTGAATAGATTTATGATCAATGCCTCCAAGGGCAAAACAAGGCTGTGTTGAGCTTTGCGCCAAAGCGGTAGCTTTTATTATGCCTAAAGCTTTGCCATCTGGGTGAGAGGCTGTTGGGAAAATAGGCGAGATCAACACAGCATCAAGCTTTGCTTTATTGGCGAGAGAAAGCTCCGCTTGGGAATGACAGGCTGATGTCATCAACAATTTTGGATATAAGCGGCGCAACCCATATGCTTTTTGTAAGGACCATGCAGGCAAATGTAGACCATCCGCGCGCAGTCTAACACAAAGGTGAATATCACCAGCCACGAGAAAGGGAATGCGCCGGGCTTTGGCGGCTTGGCGCAACTGATGGCCAAAGCTTTCGCGGTCGGGGCGCGTATAGTCTCTATAAATCACGGCGCTTTGTTGCGCCTCTGCCCGCGACCAAGAAGCAATAACGCGCAAAGGGTCGGGCAGGCGCGCAGGATCTGTCATCAAGACCTTTCGCAATGTCAGGCCCTCTCGTTTCCCGAAGCCTTTATGATTGAGCTGTCGCTTCATCCGCGCTATGTCCACGTCACTTTTTCACTTTTACCCAGAGCCTTCTATGCCCGAGAATGATGCTGTTGCAAACCTTGCTACTGTGCAAGATACCCTGACCAAGGCGCTTAAAGAAGCAGGGCGCTCTACAAACGCGGTCACGGTGACAGCGGTAACGAAAAAATTTGAGGCAAAAACGATCCTGCCATTGCTTAAGGCTGGCCACCGTGTATTCGGGGAAAACCGTGTGCAAGAAGCAGCAGGGAAATGGCCCGAACTGCAAAAAACGTTTGAGGATATTTCGCTTCATTTAATTGGTCCTCTGCAGTCAAATAAGGTCAAGGACGCAGTTGCTCTTTTTGATGTGATTGAAACGCTGGACCGGCCAAAACTGGCCAAAGCTCTTTCCACCGAAATGCAAAAAACAGGCAAAGCACCAAAGCTCCTGATACAGATTAATACAGGGGATGAAGATCAAAAAGCAGGCGTTTTGCCGGCAGAGGCAGATGCATTTATTCAGATGTGTCAAAAAGAATATAGTCTGGATATAGAAGGGTTGATGTGTATTCCCCCGATAGACGAAAACCCTGCAACGCATTTTGCCTTATTGGAAAAAATGGCTCGAGAGCATGGCTTAAAAACCATTAGTATGGGGATGAGTGGCGATTATGAAATGGCGGTGCAATTGGGCGCGACACATGTGCGCGTTGGCTCAGGCATATTTGGGGCACGGCCCTCATCATAATGTAGGGGCCGAGATATTAGCAGCCAAACCCTTTATTCGGGCTGGATCACCATCACTGTTTTCTCATTAACCTGTGCGAGCACTTTTCTCATCGCGTCTTCTTCGAGCGCGACACACCCCTCTGTTGGCTTTAGGCCTTCTTCAGATGATTTTGCGAGATGAAAAAAAATCGCGCTGCCCCGACCCGGAATTGCGGGGGTCAGATTATAATCAAGCACGATACAAATGTCATAAGCATGGTCGTCGCGCCAAAGCGTTTCGTGGGAAGCACCAAAGGGAAGCGCCACCGGACTATTATATGCCGCATGCTTTGGGTCGTCGCACCATCCGTCTTTTGGCGAGATGATAGAGGTGGGCAAGTCAAGATCAGGCAAAACCACGCGATCCGCACGATAATAAAGCCGAACCAGCCGAAAAGCCCCGATAGGCGTCGCGCCATCCCCCTCAACCTTAGTCTCTGTAAGGCCTGCAGGCCCAAGAGCGCAGGGAAAATCATGCTCGCCACAGGCCAAAATGCCGCATGCTTCCCGCTCACGGGCCTTCACAATTAAGTGGGAAACGGGGTTTACCATGATTAGCCTTTGCAATTTGGGTAAGGTCATTAGTATGACAATTATATATTGGATAGCCTATAATCAGGCACATTAAAAAGAGACATTTGGGAGAACAACATGGCCCGTGCGAAAAAAATATTACTGGTAGATGATGACGAATTATTGCGGGAGACTTTGCTCGATCAATTTGAAGTCCATAATGAGTTTGATTTAGAGACGGCTGTGAACGCTGCTGAAGCCATCGAAAAGGTGAAAGCAGAAGCGCATATCGACCTTGTCCTCTTGGATGTTGGTTTGCCGGATATGGATGGGCGTGAAGCGTGTCGAGTGATGCGTAAAAATGGTTTTAAGTCCCCTGTCATTATGTTTACAGGCGCCGATTCAGAAGCGGATACAATTTTGGGGCTAGATGCTGGCGCGAATGATTATGTCACCAAGCCTTTTAAGTTTTCTGTTTTGCTGGCGCGGTTGCGGGCGCATTTGCGCAGCCATGAACAAAACGAAGATGCTGTCTTCCGCGTTGGGCCTTATCAATTCAAACCAGCTGTGAAAATGTTGATCACGGATGATGATAAGAAAATTAAACTGACAGAAAAAGAAACCTCAATCATGAAGTTCCTTTATCGCGCAGGCGGGAAAGCCGTCACACGGGATATTTTGCTGGATGAAGTATGGGGCTATAATTCCGGTGTAACGACACACACATTGGAAACTCATATTTATCGCTTGCGTCAAAAAATTGAACCAGATCCTTCAAATGTAAGTTTACTCCTGACAGACCAGGGTGGCTATCGCCTTCAATATGACGGGTAGAGACGAATGGTTGAAATTTGGCATAACCCCCGTTGCACAAAATCTCGGCAGACATTAGCGCTGCTTGAGGATAAAGGCATCACCCCTGAGACAGTTTTGTATCTGCAAGAAGCTCCTTCCCAGAAGCGACTTACAGAAATTTCAAAAATGCTCGGGGGTGAATTACGCGGGATGATGCGAAAGGGTGAAGCTGTCTATAAAGAACTTGGTCTAAAAGAGGCGAGTGATAAGGAATTATTGAAGGCGATGGCGAGCAACCCCATTTTAATTGAGCGGCCCATCGTGATTAATAAAGGCAAAGCCGCGATTGGCCGTCCGCCTGAAAATGTTTTGGATATTTTGTAAGCGTCTTAGTTGACTTCAATCAATTTGATTTCAAAAAGCTTTGGCCAGTTTTTGCCCGTGACAAACAATCGGTTAGTTTCTTTGTCATAAGCAATACCGTTTAAAACATCCGTTTTCGCCGTAATATCCTCAGGTTTAAGCAATCCGCTTAAATCAATCACCCCGACAACTTTGCCAGTAGTCGGATCAATTTGCGCTATGAAATTGCTCTGCCATAGATTAGCAAATACAAGCCCGTTAACCCATTCAAGTTCATTGATGCGGGTAACCTTATCCCCTCCCGCTGTCACGCTGATGCGGCTTGTTTCTTCAAATGTTGTTGGGTCCAAAAACCGCAAAAAAGAAGAACCATCACTCATGATCAGTTCTGTGGGAGATGCTGTAAGGCCCCAACCTTCGCCGTCATAGTAAAAGCGGGCAAGTTCTTCAAAACCATCCAGGCTATGAACCAAGCCTGTCCCGGCTTGCCATGTGAGGCTGATAATTTTATCGCCCCATAAGACGATGCCTTCTCCAAAAAAACGATCTTCCAGTTTTTTGGATTTGATCACTTTGCCAGTTTCAAGTTCCAATTGGCGCAGCGCAGATTGTCCGCGTTGACCCGTGCCTTCATAAAGCGCGCCATCATGAAAAAACAGACCTTGTGTAAAGGCATCTGTATCATGGGGAAATGTGTTGATGATTTGTGCCCGATATCTCTTAAACGGCGCCGATGCGGATTTTGCTGGCGCTTTTTGAGCTGCTGCCTGAGACTGTTGTTGTTTTGGCGGGTCGGTCATTTCAACAGCTTCGCCGCTCTTGCTGCAAGCAACAAGACCGAGGCACAAAAAGAAGCAGACTATTTTTCTCATAACGGAAGTTTAGGCAATCGTGCCCAAAACGTCTATCGCGTTATTTGTGAACTTCCAGATCTTCCATTTCCCGGGCTTCTGCTTCGAGCATAATTGGAATGCCATCGCGCACAGGATAAGCCAACCGCGCTTTATCGCTCAAAAGTTCCTGATTTTTAGCGTCCCAACGCAACGCCCCTTTGGTGACGGGGCAAACAAGAATTTCCAAAAGTTTGGGATCGATATTCATGGGCAACCTTATTGTAAGCGTTGTTTGCTCGTTTTGTCTTCTATCGTGCTTGGTGTGCCGGTTTCTGCCAAGGCCATTTCCATCAAGGCGAGCAATGTTTCTGCTCTGTGGGACATTGTCGGGGCTTCCAACAGGGCCTGTTTTTCATCCGGTCCAAAAGGACAGCTCATGGCGATGGAATTCACAATCGTTTCCGCAGAAGCGTCTTCAATCGAATCCCAATCAGCTTTCAAGCCTTCCACATCAAGATAATTCACCAATTGCTCTAAGAGGCGCTCACGTAACTCTGCGTCTTCCGGCTCCGGCGTTGCCAAATCAGCTCTGAAATCGCTCCAGTCTGGTTGAATAAGGCGATAAGGCATGGTCGTGCCCAATTCTCGCTCAATTTTAAAGCGGCTGATCCCAGAAAGAGTGATGAGATATCGACCATCATCTGTTTCCATGAAGGAGGTGATGCGCCCTGCGCAGCCAATTTCGTAAAGCGGCGGTGTCTCGCCGTCTTCTTCGCGCGCGCGCACCATACCGATCATTCGGCCGTCCCCTAAAGCAGCATCTATCATCGCTAAATAGCGTGGCTCAAAAATATTGAGCGGCAGACGCCCCCTTGGCAGGAGGAGCGCATTTCTCAAGGGAAAAATGGGAATTGTCCCGGGAAGGTCCTGATATTGCGCTGGATTGGTCATAATACTCGGTGCACCTTTTTCTCTATATTATGAAAATAGGAGCGAAGAGAGCTTTCGGCGAGTTTTTAATGTAATTTCATGGGTCGGCCCAAGCGCGTCAAAAAGCGTCACCAGTTTCTCCCGCGCCGCTTCCTCGTTCCATTCGCGGTCTCGGGCGATCATATCCAATAAAATATCTGCGCCTTCTTGCATTTGGCCCGCCCCAATTAGACCGCCCGCATACTCATATCGGGCTTCCATATTGTTGGGGTCGCTTGCAGCTTGGGCAAGGCTCTGTAGCTCACTTGTATCAGCGGTATCTGCGCTTAAAGCTTGGGCAGCGATCAGGCTTGCCACCACAGGCAGGGAATGTTTCGCCTCAGGAATGAGGTTGATTGTATCTTGCGCTTCGGTCTCATTGCCTGCAGCTAAATGGCATCTGGCCAGGCCAGCGAGGGCGGTTGCGTGATCATCGCTGCCTTCTTCTGCGACAGAGCTGATCTGCGTATAGACTTGTGCGGCTGTGGCCACTTCGCCTGCGTTAAAAGCCTCATCGGCGGCGGCAAGAACACTGGGTATGTCCATTTCCTGTTTGCCCCCAAGCCCTGCTTGTTCGGCCCCTTCCACAACCCGCGTCAAAAAGGCCTTTATTTCTGTTTCTGGGACAGCCCCTACAAATCCATCAACAGGCTGACCGGCAATAAAGGCCATTACTGTGGGCATGGATTGAATTCTGAGCTGTTGGGCAAGCATTTGGTTTTTGTCGACATCGACCTTCACCATTTTCACTTTGCCCCCAAGCTCCGTCACTGCCTTTTCCAGCATTGGCCCAAGGGTCTTGCACGGCCCACACCATGTCGCCCAAAAATCCACAATAACGGGCACTTCTTTTGAAGTCTCCATCACATCAGCGGCAAATGTTTCTATAGTACTGTCTTTGATCAAGTCAGCAGGGGCGGTCATCTCGGTCATCATGAAATCCTTCATTCTTATAGACCCGTAAATGGACTTTAGAGACCTAAGATGCAAGGGGGCTTAGAAGCTGATTTCGCCCCCCCCATGGAAGGGGAGCGGGCGAAGAGTATCGGTCTCGAAATATATTCCAGATACTCTTTTGGTAGATAGGGGGATAAAATTTAGGTGCTGTAGAAAAACTCTTCTCGGCAAATTTTACCTTGTTGATCCACCGTATAAAGACCAATTTCTTCCATATTTTCGCGCTTGCCACTTTCTTTGTGGGTCGCATCTAAACTAAAAATAACAGAAAACTTATCGTCACCGTGAAGATATGGGCCTTTTGTCTCTGCGCTGTGGACCTCAAATGAATTGTCCCACCAATCATGTTTTCCAGAAATAGCCTCAATGCCGTGGGCTTCTCTGCCATGCCCTTCCATATCAAGCGCTTCAACGGAAACACAGTTATCAGCATAAAGCGTTTTAAGACCTTCGCGTTCTTTGCCCGTTTTGCAATTCTCAACCAATTGCTGGGCAGTCTGCATAAGTTTTTCATTGAACATGATCATATCCTCTCTCTCTTCGCTGCGAGGGGCGCAGCTCTCTCCTGAAAAAGGCTACTCTCTTTAATAACGCAGCGTCAAATTAATCGAGGCTAATGATAGAGGCTCTTTGCTCAACCGCTTGCGGGGAGCGGCTGGCTAAGATCAATGATCTTGGGGGTATGACCACAGCTTTCGGCAAAATGTATAATATCTTGCGGCGCAATTGACGTGGAGGCGGTGTTTTCTAAGGGGTGGAACCACACAGGGTCATGCTCAAATAAGGCTTTATCGAAGATCACATGTTGCAAGTGGTGGCTGGCCGGGTTGATCAAGCAAAAAGGCGTCACTGAGCCGGGTGTGACCCCCAAAATCTCCATCATCAAATCAGGCTTTCCAAAGGAAAAACGCCCCTTCGCCCCGATTGCTTTGCCAAGGCCCACAAGATCGACTTTCGTTGCAGACAGCGCCACAGCCAGCGCGAGATTTCCCTTTTTATCCTTTAAAAACAGGTTTTTAGAATGACCCCCCGGCATCTCCGCTTTGATGGCGGCGCCTTCTTCCACTGTGAATATAGGGGGGTGCTCCACCGTATGGTGGGCGAGCCCCAAACTATCCAGTTTTTTCAATAGCTCGAGCCGTGTGACAGACATAATTCCTCGTAAATTTATCGGAGCAAGGCTGATTTTCCCCTTGCGTCCGCGCCCCTAATGCGCTTTATAGCCAATCTCGTTGCTATCAAACACCTCAATATAGCAGCGGCCCGGTGAGCGGGCGTAGCTCAGGGGTAGAGCGAAACCTTGCCAAGGTTTAGGTCGTGCGTTCGAATCGCATCGCCCGCTCCATTTTTACCTTTTTCTACTTTCCCTTTGGCAAAATGTGCGTTTTCGGACAAAAGTGGGTTTGTCGTTATATTTTGGGTGATTTATGGAAGTTTTAGTTGAAAAGATATTACCGCATAGCCCGGCTGATGTTTATGCGCTTTTTACAGACCTGAAAAACTATCCCACATTTATTCCTGAATTGGCCGCGGTTCATATTTTGAGCAGCGTTAAGGATGAGACCAATCCTGATATTGAGCGGCTTAAAACGGAAGCATGGGTAGAAGCAAAAAGTCTTTCGCTTAAGTTAAAGTCTATCGTCGAGAAAAACCCGAAAACGCGGCATGTGGATGTGTTTTATAATCTTGGCCCGCTGAAAATTGCCAAAGGCGACATTGATTTTTTTGAAGACGAAAAAGGGACGCGAGTTCGGGTTCATGTTGTCGCCAAAATGGTGCCGTCCATGATCAAGAAGAAAATTGAAGACCGTATTGACGAGATGACGGATAGATACACAACCGTTTTTGCAGAACGCTGCGCCCAAAAGCTCACGCCTTACGCCTAGAGCGGCAGCTCACCGCTCTTGCCTTCTATCCCCGCAATGTGCCGCCTGTCGCTTTGGCCACTTGCGCAATAATCCGTTCACTGATTGCTTCAATATCTTCATCTGTCAGGGTTTTATCTGTCGGTTGAATGGTGACTTCCACCGCTAGGGATTTGTGACCCTCCTCAACCCCCTTGCCTTGATAATCATCAAACAAGCTCACATTCGAGACGAGTTTCTTCTCGGCCCCGCGAACAGCTTTGAGCAAATCTTCCGCAGGCGTATCTTCGCGGACGACGAAGGCAAAATCGCGTGTGAAAGATAATAAGTCTGAGGCATTTAAGGTCGGTTTGGTTTTTGTCGCTTTTTTCTTGCCCGCCGGAATGCGATCTAAGAATACTTCAAAAGCATAGAGAGGCCCGGTGACATCCATGGCTTTGGTGATGCGCGGATGGATTTCCCCAAACGCCGCGAGCACAACTTTTGGTCCCATTTTCAAGACCCCAGAACGACCGGGGTGATACCAGTCTGGCGCGTCGGCGCTGACCATTAAATTCCCAATCGGGGCGCCCGCCGCTTCCAATGTGGATAGAGCATCTGCCTTTGCCGTATAAATATCGACTTCTGCAGAACGGCCCTGCCAATGACGGGCGGGGGCTGCGCGTTGAACCCCAACAGCCAGCATATCCTGCTCGTCTGGTTGGTCGCCGCGATAGGCGGGGCCAACTTCAAACAAGGCTAAATCTGAGCGGCCGCGGTCTGCATTGCGGCCAAGAGCGGCGATTAAGCCCGGCAAAATAGTCGGTCGCATGACCCCAAGGTCTGAGGAAATTGGATTAGCAAGCACAAGACTTTCTTGCCCACCGCCAAATAAAGCAGCATGGCGCGCATCACAAAAAGACCAAGTGACGGCTTCTAAATAGCCAAGGCCAGCAAGTTCGCGTTTTGCTAATCTAACTCTATTTTGCGCGGTGGAATATTTTGGTGCTTCAACAGCTGCTAGACGCGGCAGTGTCACAGACTTCATCGCGTCAAAGCCCTTAATCCGAGCAATTTCCTCGACAATATCGGCTTTGCCTTCAATGTCAGGCCGGAAGCTAGGGGCCATCACAGTCCACGGTGTTCCTTTTTTCGCGGTGAACCCAAGAGCATTCAAGATACGGATTATATCGTCTTCTGGAATTTCTATACCTGTTAGACGTTTTATTTCTGAAGGAGGGAAGGCGACTTGTGTTGTGCCTTCCGGTGCAACACCAGCAATTGCCATTTCGCTCACCTCGCCGCCGCAAGCCTCTGTGATTAAAGCAACAGCTTGCGCAAGCCCTGCCTCACAGGATTGAGGGTCGATGCCGCGTTCAAAGCGATAGCGCGCATCGGAGACTATGCCTGTTTTTCGGCCGGTCTTGGCTGTGCGAGTTGGATCAAAATAAGCGCTTTCAATAAAGACATCTGTGGTCTCTTCGGTGCAGCCGGAATAGACCCCTCCCATAATGCCCCCAAGTCCTAAGGCGCGGGTTTCATCTGCGATCACGGTCATGGTGTCGTCTGGCGTATATTCTTTGCCATCCAAAGCTTCAAACTGATCAGCTTCGCCTTGGCCCAACCGGGCGCGAATGGCCCCGGTGAGTTTTTCGGCGTCATAAACATGCAAAGGTCGCGCGCGATCCACGGAGACGTAATTCGTGACGTCTACGAGCATGTTGATGGGGCGGAGGCCAATTTGCACTAGGGCATCTTGCAACCATTTTGGCGAGGGGCCGTTTTTCACGCCTTTAATCACGACACCTGCAAAGACCGGGCAGGCATCAGCTTTATCTGCCGGGAAATCCAATTCGATTTTCTGTGGGCAAGGGAAGCCGCCTTTCGGGAGCGTATAAACTGGGGTGATCAACTTGCCGAGGCCCGCTGCGGCCAAATCCCGGGCGACGCCAAG
Organism: uncultured Parvularculaceae bacterium; assembly: GCA_938010655.1. Classification (GTDB taxonomy): domain Bacteria; phylum Pseudomonadota; class Alphaproteobacteria; order Caulobacterales; family Parvularculaceae; genus CALLVA01. The sequence continues at coordinate 12,326 of CALLVA010000194.1, forward strand.
CACGCCATTTGTGTCTGGTCTGTTTGGCGTCACCTCAAAATCAATCACAGGGTCGTTCGCGCCCATAACGTCCACAATTGGCTGGCCGACTTCCGCGCTTTCCGGGGCTTCGATAATGCCATCATGGTCATCACCAAGTTCC
>CALLVA010000195.1 GCA_938010655.1 uncultured Parvularculaceae bacterium
TGCCAAGGCTGTATTTGATGAAGTTGATGACGCGTTGGTTCAAAAGCTTTCCCATATAATGTGGGAAGGTCCGGCAGATGAGTTGACCCTGACCAGCAATGCGCAACCAGCTTTAATGGCAACATCCATTGCGGCAATGCGGGTGATGGAAGCTGAGACAGATTTGAAAATCGCGAATGCGGCTTTTGTTGCAGGACATTCCCTCGGGGAATATGCAGCACTGTGCGCGGCGGGGGCATTGAGCCTTTCTGAGACGGCGAAACTTTTGCGAATTCGCGGTGATGCCATGCAAGCGGCTGTGCCCGTGGGCGAAGGGGCCATGGCGGCGATTTTGGGCCTGTCTTTGGCAGATGTTGAAAAGGCGATTGAAGCAGGCGGCGGCGTTGGCGTGTGCCAGATTGCGAATGATAATGCCCCGGGGCAGGTGGTTATTTCCGGTAATGTGACACGGGTTGAAGCGGTCATGGCGGCGGCAAAGGAAGCGGGGGCCAAGCGCGCTTTGCCATTGCCCGTCTCTGCGCCTTTTCATTGCACGTTGATGGCCCCGGCTGCGGAGCAAATGGCAAAAGCTTTGGCCAATGCTGAGATTGTTGCGCCTTGTGTGCCGGTGATGGCGAATGTAACGGCCGCGCCAACAAGGGACGCAGATGAGATCCGCAAGCTGCTGGTGGAGCAGGTGACGGGGCGGGTGCGCTGGACAGAATCAGTGGTAGCGATGCAGGCCACAGGCGTGACGAAATGCGTTGAACTGGGGGCAGGTAAGGTCTTGTCTGGTCTTGTGAAGCGTATCGCAAAAGAAGTTGAAACCGCCAATATCGGCACACCAGATGATCTACCAAAACTTTAAGAGAGATATTCAAATGTTTGATTTAAAAGAAAAAAGAGCGCTTATCACAGGTGCTACTGGCGGTATTGGTGGGTCTGTGGCTAAAGCCTTACGAGAGCGCGGGGCTATCGTCACACTTTCTGGCACGAGAGAAGAAAAGCTCAAAGAAGTGGCTGCTGAAATTGGCGAGGGCGCGCATATCGCGCCTTGTAATCTGTCTGATTTAGAAGCGGTTGATAAGCTTGCGGCAACGGCTTCTGATCTGATGGGCGGCTTGGATATTGTGGTCGCAAATGCTGGGGTCACGCGCGATGGTCTGATGATGAGGATGAAGGAAGACGATTGGGATGATGTTCTGAAAATCAACCTCACGGCCTATTTCCGCCTCGCCAAATCGGCCCTTCGGGGCATGGCAAAACAGCGCCATGGTCGCATTATCGGCATCACATCAATTGTCGGGGTTACGGGCAATCCGGGGCAGGCGAACTATGCGGCTTCTAAGGCCGGGATGATCGGCATGTCTAAATCTTTAGCGCAGGAAATTGCCAGCCGCGGCATCACCGTCAATTGTGTCGCGCCGGGCTTTATTCGCACGGCCATGACTGATGCGCTGAATGAAGATCAGCAAAAGGCGATTTACGCCAAAATCCCGAATGGGGCGATGGGCACGCCGGAAGATATCGCTGCGGCTGTGGTCTATCTGGCCTCTGATGAAGGCGGTTATGTCACCGGGCAGACGCTGCACGTAAATGGCGGCATGGCGATGGTTTAAGAACAAGTAATGGGAGGAAATATGCTGCGTAAATTTATCGGCGCTATAGCTATGGTTATAGTAATAGGCTTATCATCACAAATTGGCAAGCTTGGTGGACGTAAGGCTGTGGATGAAGTGTCAAGACAGACATTAAGTGTTTCCCAAGTTGAGGCTTACATTTTAAAACTCGATAATAATGATATTTTCCTAACTATTAAAAAGCACTTTCCTGAAGACTATGATTTGCTGGTTCGTGATTTCCAACAATTAATAAAGTCCAGTCAATCTAATAAAGCAGCTAGATATGGCGGTGCTCAAATAGTATCAAAATTACGACGAAAATATGCCCCGTATATCGTGAAAGCGCCAGATGAAGATCTGCAGGTTTATCTATCAAATTATATATCCTTGGTTGAAAATATCTACGAACATGAAACTGCTTTGAATTGCACACAATTCGTCGCCATGGGCCCGCAATCGTTAAATCCAGATATTGCTAGCAAATATTCTAAACAATTGTCTCAATCCGGTGCGATTGCCTTTGAGGCCATGAGTGCCGGATACAATGCGTCGAGTCATTCTTATGAGCCCGCAAGCGATGATGACTGGAACGCGGTAATCGAAAATGCTATTGAGTTAGGCTTAAATGAAGAACACGGAGAGATATTGGATAGTCAAGACTATAGTAACCCGGAATTATGTCCCGCTATGATTGCTTTTTATAAAGGGTTTACAACTCAAAATTCTGATAGCGCGAAAAGAGTTCGAGCAGAAGTTGCCTTGATACTTGCTGGCGGGTGAAATAACGATGATTTAGGGCTATAAATGCCTTCTTTTAGGGCGGGAAAAGGCTAGAATCGCCCAATTATGGGGTTTCGGGGCGGAAAAATAAGCTTCGCCCCCTTGTGTGACTTGCCTTGCCCCCCAATATACCGTATCGCGCTGTTAACTTAATGGTGCTGCCCGCCCCAGAAGATCAGGGCAGGTAAATATGACGACAAAGGAGCCTTTAAATGTCAGAAATCGCTGAACGCGTTAAAAAAATCTCAGTCGAGCATCTAGATGTAGATGCAGCCAAAGTTGAGCCAAAGGCCAGCTTCATCGACGACCTCGGCGCAGACAGCCTCGACATTGTTGAGCTTGTCATGGCCTTTGAAGAAGAATTCGATATCGAAATTCCAGACGATGCAGCAGAAACCATCCAAACGGTTGGCGATGCAATCTCTTATATTGAGAAGCATAAGTCTTAAGTCGTCTTATCGGGTCAGCCAGCTTGACCTTTTAGAATTTGAAAACCGCCCTGAGAATAGGGCGGTTTTTTCTGTTTTGGCCTATTATTCTCATATTTGCCTCTGGGCAGGGGGCCAAAACTGCGGCAAAACTTAATGCTTATAAAATGAAGAAAAGAGGCCCCCTATGTCCCCTATGAGAAGAGTAGTTGTCACTGGTATTGGCTTGGTAACGCCGATTGGGTCTGGGACAAAAAGCCAAGGCTTTGAGCCTGTTTGGGCTAAATTACTCTCCGGCGCTTCTGGGGCGGGCAAGATTGAGAAGTTCGAAACGGGTGATCTACCCTGCCAAATCGCTGCGGAAGTCCCGCGTGCTGATGGCTATGCTGGCGGGGCTGCTGCCGGGGAAATTGCTTTTAACCCCGATGATTGGATGGACGCCAAAGAACAGCGCCGGGTGGATGATTTTATCATTTACGGTATGGCTGCTGCTGATATGGCCATTGCTGATTCTGGTCTTGAGTTGAAAACAGACGCCGAAAAAGAAATGGCCGGTGTCATGATCGGCTCCGGTATTGGCGGGCTAGACGGGATTGCCGAAGGTGCCGTGACGTTGCATGAACGCGGGCCGAAGAAAATTTCGCCCTTCTTTATTCCCGGTCGGTTGATCAATTTGGTCGGCGGGCAGGTTTCCATCAAACATGGCCTAAAAGGCCCGAACCATGCGGTCGTGACAGCCTGCTCAACAGGAGCGCATGCCATTGGCGATGCGGCTCGGATGGTGGCGTTTGGGGATGCAGATGTGATGGTCGCAGGCGGCGCAGAAGCGGCTGTTTGCCGGATTGGCATGGCTGGCTTTGCGGCCTGCCGAGCGCTGACCACTGGCTATAATGACACGCCGGAAAAAGCTTCGAGGCCATATGATAAAGGGCGAGATGGCTTTTTGATGGGCGAGGGCGCTGGCATTGTTGTTGTGGAAGAATATGAACATGCCAAAGCGCGGGGGGCAAAAATCTATGGGGAGATCATTGGGTATGGTTTGTCCGGGGATGCATATCATGTGACTGCGCCGGCGGAAGATGGCGATGGCGGTTTTCGCTCCATGCGGATGGCGTTAAAGCGCGCGGGCCTAGACCCAAGAGATATCGACTATGTAAACGCTCATGGCACATCAACGCCAAAAGGGGACGAGATTGAATTGCGTGCCGTCGAACGATTGTTTGATCAGCAGACGGATGGCCTTGTCATGTCCTCTACAAAATCCGCTATTGGACATTTGCTCGGGGCGGCTGGATCTGTTGAGGCAATATTCTGTCTCTTGGCCATGCGAGACAATGTGGCACCGCCTACTTTGAATTTGGACAATCCTTCCGTTGAAACCTCAATCAATTTGGCTGCAAATGGCAAAGTTGAAAAAGAGATCAATGCGGTTTTGTCTAATTCATTCGGGTTTGGTGGAACCAATGCCTCGCTTGTGATGCGTAAAATTTAGGAGTTTCGATCGAGATGAAAAAGTTTTTTGGCATAGTCTTTTTGATAATAATCATATTAAGCGTCGGGGCTGGCTTCGGCGTTTATCAACAAATTAAAAGGCCGGGGCCACACACAGAAGATACTGTTGTGTTGATCGAAAGTGGCATGGGCGTGAACCAGATTGCCGCTGAATTAGGTAAAAACTCAATTATTCATTCCAATAAATTATTTGTCGCGGTGGTCCGCGCCAAAGGGCTTCAGTCTGAATTGCGCGCTGGGGAATTTGAAATTCCTGCAGAAGCGACGATTGAAGAAGTTATTGATATACTGATTAATGGAAAATCCATTCAGCATAAAATTACAATTGCTGAAGGTTTGACCACAGCGATGATTATGCGTCTTGTTGATGCGGACCCTGTTTTAACAGGTGCCGTGACCCTTGAGCCTAAAGAGGGCGATCTATTGCCTGAGACCTATCTTTTCACGAGAGGCGACACGCGCAACGAAATTGTCCAACGAATGATTGATGATCATAATAGAGTTCTGGATTCATTATGGGAGACCCGCGCAGAAGACCTTCCTTTCGATACGAAAGAGGAAGCCGTGATTTTGGCTTCCATTGTTGAAAAGGAGACGGGCATCGCCGGGGAGCGGCCGGAAGTGGCTTCTGTGTTTGTAAACCGGATGCGCAAAGGCATGCGCCTTCAATCTGACCCGACGATTATATATGGCCTGACAGGCGGCGAGCCTTTGGGGCGCGGCATTCGTCAAAGTGAATTGAAAAAAGACACCGGGTTCAACACCTATATTATTCGCGGCCTGCCGCCGACCCCAATTGCCAATCCTGGCAGTGCTTCTCTCTCTGCAGTCTTAAATCCAGCGGATACGGATTATCTCTATTTTGTAGCAGATGGCACAGGCGGGCACGTTTTTGCAAAGACGCTCCGCGAACATAATGCAAATGTCGCCAAATGGCGCAAAATAGAACGGGAACGTAATGGCCGCTAAGAAAGCTGCATCACCCAGATTGCTACAAAGCATGACTGGGTTTGCGCGCCATGAGGGCACGTGCGAAACCGATGACCATGCATGGCGTTATGCATGGGAAGTGCGGTCGGTGAATAATCGTGGATTAGACATTCGGTGCCGCTTACCTTCTTTTCTGGACAGTCTCGAAATGGACGTGCGCAAACGCATTCCCACCACAATTGCGCGAGGGTCCGTGACGGCATCACTTCAATTGCGTGGCAATACGGGAGAAGCGACAACGCAACTTTCTGAAGAAGGATTAGACGCTGTTCTGACCGCTATGGCGCAAGTCCAACAGAAAATTGACTGCGCTGCGCCGCGCCCAGAAGGCATTTTAGCATTACTAGGGGTCTTGGTGGCCGAAGACCCTTTGGCAGATGCAGAGGCTTTGGCCGTTTTATCGAAAGACTTATTAGAGAGTTTTGATAGCGCGATGGAAAGTTTGGTGGCGGCACGAGCTGGCGAAGGCAAAGCCGTCATTGAGATGATTTCTGAACAGATTAATGAAATCGAAAATCTCACAAATGCGTCGCGGGCAGAAGCCGAAACGCTTCCAGAAGTTTTACATTCGCGGATGAAAGAACAAGTCGCGGCTCTTATAGGCGATGCCGTTGCTGAAGATCGCTTGGCGCAAGAAGTGGCGCTATTGGTCGTGAAAGGCGATGTGCGAGAGGAACTGGACCGGCTTGATGCTCATATCGTGGCTGCCAGAGAATTGCTGAGCGGGGCAGGCCCCATTGGCCGAAAACTGGATTTTCTCACGCAAGAATTTAATCGCGAAGCAAATACGTTGTGTTCCAAAGCCCAATCTATTGACCTGCGTCAATTAGGATTATCTTTAAAGACCACAATCGATCAAATGCGTGAGCAATTGCAGAATTTAGAATAGAGACTTTACTATGGCTGATCCAAGCGTTCATAATCCTATTGCCAGACGTGGCTTGATGTTTGTTGTCTCTAGTCCTTCTGGGGCGGGAAAAACAACTTTATGTAATCGTCTTCTAAAAGGCGATGATTTTGTAAGCCTTTCCGTTTCTGCTACCACGAGGCCGCGTCGCCCCGGGGAAGTGCACGGCGTCGATTATTTTTTCGTAAACGAGTCAGAATTCCTCCGTATGCGGGATGAAAATCAGTTTCTGGAATCAGCACAAGTTTTCGGTAATTTCTATGGGACACCGCGCGGACCTGTTGAAAAAGTCTTGGCGCAAGGCCATGATGTCTTGTTTGACATTGATTGGCAGGGGGCCCAGCAGCTTCATGAAAAAGCACGCGAAGATTTGGTCAAAGTCTTTATCTTACCCCCCTCTCGCGAAGAGCTTGAAAAAAGATTGAAATCTCGCGGGCAAGACTCCGATGATATTGTTGAAAAACGTATGGCGCAGGCTGACAATGAAATGTCGCATT
>CALLVA010000196.1 GCA_938010655.1 uncultured Parvularculaceae bacterium
GCCTCTGCGCGGGATAAATCCCCTTCAAGCGCCGCAAGTTCTCTTTCCAGACGCTGAATCTCATCGATCGTGATATCATTATCCGCCAGCATGGGACGTTTATTGTCAATTTCGGCTTGCAAAAATTGCGTTGATTTTTTGATGGATATCATTTGTTTGCTTTGCGCCTCAGACCGGGCGCGCAAGGCTTTGCGCCGCGCTTCCAAAACCGAAATTTCGGTGCGGTTGCTTTCGCGCTGTTGTTGGAACAATGCTGCTGCTTGGGATTGAGCTTCTTTTACAACATCATCTGTCGCATTATATTTTTGCACATCCGTGAAGCTAAGTTCTGTCGCATTTTGGTTTAAGGCGCGTAAGCGATCTAGCGTGGCAGAAAGCGATACGAGTATTTGCCCTGTTTGGTCTCGGTTAGAGCGGGCCCTAATGTCTTCAATTTCCATGAGGACATCGCCGCCTTGAACAGTTTCGCCTTCACGAACATTCAAGGTACGGATAATGCCCCCTTCGAAATGCTGAACGACTTTGCGTTTATCTTCGACAATAATTTTCCCACCAACATTAACCCCTTCAGCAAGGGGCACAAAACTTGCCCAGAGTAAAAAAATGCCAAGGCCTAAGATGCATGCAAGGCCTGCTAGAGTTACAGAAGGATCACCTAAAAAGAAGCTTGGTTTTTTCATGACGCGCTCCCTAATTTGGGTTTATCGATGGTAACAGAGAGACCCGTATCTTTTTTCGCCGTGCCGCCTTGCGCTTTGGCTTGTTGTGCTTTGGCATTTTCGGTGAGTAGCTTTAAACATTCTTCTCTTGAATTGAAGCGCACCTTGCCATCTTGCAAAGTCAAAACATTATCACAGGCATTGATTAATCGAAAATCGTGAGTTGCGACAACAGTGACAGCGCCTTCCTCTTTCAATGTGCGCAAGAGGGCGACAATATTGGCAACACCTTGCGGGTCGAGATTGGCCGTTGGTTCATCGAGAAACACGGCGACGGGATCATCATATAAAGCGCGGGCAATGCCGATAGATTGCATTTGCCCTGCAGATAAAATGCGCCCCGAAGCGGTATTGAGCGGCGTGTCATATCCATCTGGCAGGGAAAGTATCATTTCATGACAGCCTGCTTTTTGCGCAGCCGCAAAAACCTTATCAGTCTCTCCTTCATCGAACCGCGCTATATTTTCACGGATGGTGCCGGGCAGAAGCTCAATACGTTGGGGGAGATATCCGATATATTTGCCTCGGTCGCTCGCATCCCAATCATGAATAGCGCGGCCACCAAGGGTGATTTTGCCCTCTAAAGGGGGCCAAGCGCCTGTCATGGTTTGGAGCAAGGATGTTTTGCCACCACCACTTTGACCAAGAATAAGCAAAATCGCACCGGGCTGCATTTTCAACATGAAAGAGGGCACAAGCGCTTTGTCCGTGCCCGGAAATGCAACGCTCATATCCTCTACGTTGAGAATGGCTTCTGGGCGAGGCAGGGCTGTGACCATGTCTTTTGGTGGATCAACATCTAATTGTAGATTTAAATCTGCCCAAGCCTGACGCACCCTGACAATATTTGACCACATGCCAACCGCCTGATCGATAGGGGCGAGGGCGCGACCCATAATGATTGAGCCTGCAATGATACCACCTGGCGAAATTTGTTGCCGCATCGCCAAAAAAGCACCAAGGCCTAATACGCCTACTTGTAAAATCTGGCGCAAAGACTTTGTCATTGAGCTTAGAAAAGCGGTGCGGTTCGTCGCTGCCACTGTTTCGTCTAAACTAATATCGCGCAAAGCTTTCCATTTTGCTTCCACGCGATCATGCATCCCCATGCTCGAAATGGCGGAGAATTGGTTTGAGACACCTGTGAGAAATTGGTTCGAGGCAACTTCGCGCGCATGGGCACCTTTGAGGCTTTCCCGGGATGTTCTCTCGTTAATGATCGCGAGGATCAACATGAGAATAGCGCCGCCCGTACTGAGCAGGCCAATAAGGGGGTGAATGATGAAAGTTACCAGCAAGAAGAAAGGTGCAAAAGGCGCGTCAAACAAGGGTTGAATCTGGCCATTCACAAAGAAGCCTTGCACTTTGGCCAAATCGGAAACGGATTTTTCGAGCTGCCGCCCGCCGCCTGCCGCGTAAGCCCCTGAGCGAAAAACGTCTGTGTTTAACTTATCGCCAATTTTTTGACCCAGTAGCGCAAACACTCGCCGCCGCCCGCCTTCTGCCGCGCCAAATATTGCGAGCAAAACGACAGCCAGAACAGTCAAAGCGGTTAGGGTTTCATAAGAGCCAGATGTCATCACCCGGTCATAGATTTGAAGCATATAGAGCGGCGAGACGAGCATCAGCAAATTGACAGCGACTGAAAATAACAGCGCCGCCACCCAATATTTCTTCAAACTCGCCAAGGCAGTTTGAATGCGCTTATTGCGGCTTTTTCCGGTAGGGGACGATGAGTCGGAAATGACCAATGCTCCTTTGAGAGATCAGGTACAAAATATAGCCATTAAGTATAAGCCCTAGATGGTAAAGATAAAACCACTAAGGCAGGTTAAATCCGCGCCATCATCAAGTAACGATGTTTCTTTGCTCGGGAATGTCCATACTGATCACAACAGGTTGTTTTTGTTGTATTTTCTTGAAGTTTTCTTTGTCGGTGATGCCATAGAGACGATGCTCAATCAGGCTTTGTGCGATAGCACCGCCCAATGTGGTGCCGGGGCCGGGTAAAATGATTTTGTCTGGCGCGAATTCTTTCACAGCGATTTCAATTGCTTTGGTGAAATTATAAGGCCGGTTAATCTGGTGCCCAAGGGTATATTGATGAAGCTTTTTCAAGTCTGCGACGAGATCAGACCAAATGACGCCGCGCCCATCCACCATAGGGAGGCTTGGTTGGCGAAATAGTGTTTGGGGCAGGCGGTTTTGCGCTATGGGGACGATTGGGTCCAAGAGCGGGGAATGAAATGCCCCATGATGTGCAAGCGCAAGTGGGAAGATATCTTCTTTTGGAAGCCGCTTTTTTGCTGTGGCAAGGCCTTGTCTATCTCCCGCTAAAACGATCATGCCGCCAAGATGGATCGAGGGATAAAGAGCTTCCCCATTTGTCGCGGCTTCTTGAAGAATATCTTCAACCAATGTCTTTTTGGTTTGATCAATATGCCATTGCTCATCTACGATTGGGTAGACAATTTGTCCGCCCTCGGCCTTTTCATGCATCAACGTGCCCATTGTGTTCACAAGATGCGCACCGTCTTCGAGACTAAGCGCTTCTGCACAGGCGAGAGCTAAATACCACCCCATCGAATTACCCGTTACCGCCACAATGTCATAGCGCGACCTGTCAATCGACATAATGTCCGCCATGGCGCAGGCGTAAATCAATAAAGATGCATTGTCGCCTGTAAGATGTGTGGCACTGGAAAACGTGCTGGCAGCATCCAATTCAGTAATCGGCATTTGCCCAGATTTATGACGAATTTCGTCCAGCAGGCCTAAAAATGCTGATTTGTCAGCGTGGTGTTTACGCAAATATCCAAGAGTTTGAGCGGTGTATGTGCCGCGGCCAGGACAAACAATAATAGCGGTTTCTTTGGTCATATTTTGCCCTTCACCAAGGCTCTAGCCGCGTTGGCAATATCTTCTTCGCTGAGCAATACCGTATTTGCGGCGGCTCCAAGCGGTATAAAGCTATCTTCTGAATTGAGGCGAGCGATTGCCTGGGAGGCGCCTTCCTCTTTCAGCCGTGTAAAGAGTTCTTCACCGAGAGACCCAGTTTTACGACATTCATCAACAATAAGTATATTTTTGCATGATTTAATAGATTTAAGGATATCATCCATTGGCAATGGACTTAACCACCTCAAATCTATGACGCGAGATTTTATATTTTCTGACGATATTCTTTCTGCGACGCGGCGGGACATATAATGCCCATTGCCATAAGTCAGAATGGCAAGGTCTGTTCCTCTGCCGTGAAGACCGACATCCCCAAATTTAATTTCTGCCTGATCATTGGGCGCTTTATAAGGAGAAAGCCATTTTTTATCGCCTGTTTCATGCAAGTCTGTTGTTTGGTAAAGCGCTATTGGTTCAAGAAAAATAACAATACGGCGTTCTTCATGGGCGAGTTTCAAACAGCGATGTAATAATGGCGCAGCGTCTTCTGGGGCCGAAGGGCACACAACGATGATACCCGGAATATCTCGAAAAATATTGATTGAATTATCATTATGGAAGTGCCCCCCGAAACCTTTTTGATATCCAAGACCAGCAATCCGTATGACCATGGGATTCGTATACTGACTGTTAGAGAAAAAACTAAGTGTTGCAGCTTCCCCTCGAATTTGATCTTCCGCATTATGAACATAAGCGAGGAATTGAATTTCAGGAATTGGCAACATGCCATTATGGGCTGCGCCAATAGCCATGCCTAAAATGGTTTGTTCATCTAGCAAGGTGTCTTGAACGCGGCGAGGGCCAAATTTTTCTAGCAAACCATTGGTCACCCCATAGACACCTCCTTTTCTGGCGACATCTTCGCCAAAGAGAAAAGCGTTTTTATGCCTTAAAAGGCCATCCGCGAGTCCAAAGCCAATATGCCGTGCAAGCGGTAGCGGCGTTGCTAGCTGCCGTGCATCATTTTCAAAAAGAGCGCGTCTTTCCTGAGGTGTGGGTTTTGCGGGCGAGGGACGGTGAGCGCTGGTTTTGGGGAGTAACGAAGACAACACATCTTTTGACCGGGTGAGTTTCGGTCGAGCAAAAACGCGCGGTGCAATACGCGCAATTCTTGCTGCCATAGTATCATTGGCTTTTAATAATTTTTTAGCGGGCAAGCCCTCTCGGCGAAGTAAAGCGGCGGTGACCAATAAAGGGTCTTGCGCTTCTTGGGCCGCTATCTCTGAACTTTTGGTATATGCCGCTTCAATATCTGCGCCGGCATGGCCCATAAGCCGAACTGTTTTGACATGAAGGAATACGGGTCGTCGCCTTGATCTTGCATAGTCGATGGCCTGTTTTGCAGCATAAAACGTGTCGTGCAAATATCGACCATCGCATTTGATATATTTTAATCCCGGTCGATTTTTAAAATTCGCTTCTGTCCAACCCATAGGGGTTCGCACAGATATGCCGATCCCATTATCCTCACAGACAAATACAAGGGGCATGGGCGAGTGTTGATATGTCGCCCATAAAGAAGCGTTGATCGCCCCTTGCGCAGTTGAATGGTTTGCGGAAGCATCCCCAAAAGAACAAATAACCACACTGTCTTTTGGCATTTCAGCAAAATTTCCTGCTAGTGCAACAGAGTGTGCTGCGCCAACAGCTTTTGGGAGATGAGAAGCGATAGTGGATGTTTGAGGGGGAATGAAAATCTTTTTCCCCCCTAAAACTTTATGCCGACCGCCGGAAACAGGATCATCGCTAGAGGCGGCAAAAGAAAGTAGTAAATCATGAAGATGAGCGTCCGCCTCTCCACTTTCGGCCAACATTTTTTGTCGCGCCAATTGAAATGCGGCATCCCGATAATGCAAAAAAGCCATATCACTGAGGCGCGTGGCCCAGGCGACTGCTGCCATCGCATCATGACCAGAACTCCCAATTGAGTAAAACGTTTCGCCTTTCGTTCGACGCGACAAAAGATCAGTATGCCGCACCATTAATTGTATATCAAAAAATTGAACAAGCTCAGGAAGGGTAAGGCCCGCATCGCTTAAAGATCGCTTCGGGTCAATTTCCGGGAGAGTATCTAATAGCAATGCTTCGCGAAAATTCTTTTCAATAATGGTTGCGCGGTCAAACATAATAGCTCTTTTGTATTGAAATGTGATTATAAGCGAATTCCGAAAGCAGATTATCTTAAAATGACGATCTCAAAAGCGTCTTTATGCCCTGTTATTGGTTTTGAATAACGCTGAGTTGTTCTTCAATAGAGGTGAGCCATGGTGCATTGGGAGGTGAATCTGCTTTTAAGGCATTTAAATCCGAAATCGCACCGGCAACATCATTATTCTGCGCTTTATATAGAGCAATATAAAACCGGGCTTGCGGGTTTTCTGGATCATCCCTGATTATGTTTTCAAAAATGTTTTTCGCTTTGACAGGAACTGTCCCGTCAAGAACACTTATTGTCTCCGCATAAAGAGCAGCGATTTGGGCATCTGTTCCATTGGTTAAAGTTAGAGCTTGTTCCAAGGCAGGAAGTGAGTCGGCGATTCGCCCTTCTTCAATTAAAGCCGTTCCTAACATCATCCACCCTGCAGCATCTTTTGGATAGGCTTCCAACTGATACGCCAATTCAGAAATACGCTCAGATCCACTAGCAGAAGACGCAACGGGCCGTTCGGTGAAGGGAAAAGCTGGACTATTAGGGGAGCCATCTTTCAGATAAAGCGCGATTGCTGCAACTGGAATTGTCAGGCACAGAAGCAAAGCTGCCATTTTTGGCACCGTCTTGTGCCTTGTGTCAGGGGGCGGTTTTTGCAAACTCAATAAACGCCGGCCAATTTCTGCGCGTGCTGTTTTCGCTTCTTCCAAGGCAATAACACCGCGAGCTTGATCCCGTTCCAATTCCGCTAATTGATCCTTGTAAACACTTTCCGCTTGTGTCGTAGCCTTAAACGTCGCTTCGGGTCGGGTTTTCTTGAAAAATGGCGCAGCCAAAATACTGATCACGATGATACTGATCAAGATGCAGATTATATAAAGGGTCATAAGCGCTATTTCTATTGTTTCGACCGACCGAGCAAAAATGTTGGAATAAGTCCAACGAGAATTATAACCAAAGCCGCAGTAGAGGCTTCCGCCAAACGTTCATCACTTGCAAGGCGATAAACCCGGGTGGCCAGCGTTTCAAAGTTTGAGGGGCGTAATATCAAAGTGGCTGGTAATTCGCGCATTACATCTACAAAGACAAGCAATCCCGCTGCTATAAGGCTAGGGCGGATCAAGGGAAGGTGTATTTTTTTGACAACGTCAAAGGGCGTTGCGCCCAAGCTGCGGGCGGCTGCGTCCATTGAAGAAGAGATTATTGTTAAACCTGACCTGATGGAATTATAGGCAACAGTTAAAAAGCGAATGAGATACGCATATACGAGCATGATGACTGTTCCCGTCAAAATCAAGCCGCCTTGCCACCCCAATTGATCTCTTAAGAAAAGGGTTAAACTTCGATCTACAGAAGAAAAAGGTGCCAGCAATCCAACAGCAAGCAATGCCCCTGGCAAAGCATAGCCTAAAGTGGACAATCTAATCGCACCCTTAGTAATGGGGCTAGGGCTCAAGCGGCTCGCATAAGCGAGTATGAGCGCAATTATGCATGCTACTGCAGCAGCAATAAGGGCCACACTAATGCTGTTATACGCAAATTGAAGAAAGTTATTTCCCCATAATTGATCGCCACTTTGAATGCTCAAATAACCAAGCCGGGCAAGCGGTATAAGACATCCAAAGACCACTGGAAGCGCGCAAATGATAATAGCGGCAGTTGCTTTGACCCCTGTTAAAGGGAGGCGCGCCATTTTGTTATTTGAAATTTCGCTAGAAATCTTTCCCCTTCGGCTCGCTGCCTCCATTGTGACGAGAGCAACCACAAATAAGAACATTACGCCAGCGAGTTTTAGGGCTGCCGCTTGGTCCCCCATTGCAAACCATACTCTGAAAATGCCTGTGCTGAATGTTTGGATCGCAAAATATTCAACCACGCCATAATCTGCCAATGTTTCCATGAGAACCAAAGCGAGCCCCCCTGCAATGGCGGGCCTTGCAGCAGGAAGCGCGGTGGCCAAAAAGGCTTGCCACGGCGTGCTACCAAGAGAACGAGCGGCTTCAAAATGCTGTCCAGCGCTTGCCCCAAAGGCAGCACGGGAAAGTAAATAAATATAAGGATATAGAACAAGGCTAAGCATAATTGCTGCGCCGGGAAGAGAACGGATTTGAGGAAACCAATATTGGTTAGCAGTTGACCAGCCAAAAAGAGAACGCAGACTCATTTGCACTGGGCCATTATAGTCTAAAAGGTCCGTATAAAGATAAGCGATGACATATGCCGGTGCTGCCAAAGGCAAAACCAATGCCCACGCAAAAAGCCTACGTAATGGAAAGTCAGTGGCAGAGACTAACCAAGCGGTAGAGACCCCAAGCAAAGTAGAAAAAATTGCTACTAAAACCATCAACTGGCCCGTCGTCCAGATCATGGGGAAAAGAGTTGTTGTTTTTAAGTGATCCCAAGTCTCGCCACCGGGAAGAAAAAGCCACGTTAAAACCACCAGGATCGGTATGGCGACTAATCCCCCAAGCCCCATAGTTATGAGCGGCCAGCCGAAACGGCTTTTATGATTTGCAAGTGTAGGCATAATAGCTATTGCGAGGGCCTATTGGTTTCATGCGTTGCGTTACAGCGTCAATTTAAGCTAAGTTCAGTCTTCGTATCTTATCCGAAAATGCCCACTTATGACACTTAGCTTTCACAATATTTTTCACAATTATGGTCGAGACAAAGTCTTGCGTGAGGTGAGTTTTAGCGCAGCGCCGGGAGAGGTCACTTGTCTGTTGGGGCCATCAGGATGTGGTAAGTCTACTCTACTTCGTTTGGCTGCGGGGATGATGCCGCTTCAAGGGGGGCGAATTGAACTTGATGGCGTCATTTTAGCCGATGAGAAGCGTTCGCCGCCGCCAGAACAGCGCCCGATTGGATTGGTATTTCAGGAAAATGCGCTATTTCCCCATATGACGATTGCAAAAAATATCGCTTTTGGGGTGCGGGACAAGCAGTCCGCGCCGAGCCGCGTTGCATCATTGTTAAAGCAAGTGGATTTGGAAGGTTTTGAGGCGCGATATCCCCATACTTTATCCGGTGGACAACAACAACGGGTCGCTTTGGCCAGAGCGCTTGCACCTTCACCAAAAGTATTATTGCTTGATGAACCTTATGCCAGCATTGATAGCCAATTGCGCAGAAGCCTGCGGGAGTCTGCGAGAAAGAGTTTGGTTGAAAGCGGCGCAATTTCCATATTAGTGACGCATGATCCACAAGAAGCTTTGGAGATGGCCGATCATATTGTGGTGCTGGACCAAGGGGAAATCGTACAAGCGGGGCGCGCCACGACGCTTTATGATCAGCCCGCATCTACCTATATCGCACAATTGTTTGGAGACGGACAAAATATTATAGGGCAAGTGACAGAAGGCAAAATCATGACTGACTTTGGCAATTGGTCAATCTCCTGTTTGGTGAGCGAATTTTCGGGTAAGGGTATATTTGTCGTCAGACCAGATTCTTTAGACATCTCTGGAAATGAAAATAGTCTTGTTAAGATTGTTGATATTCGAAGCGCAGGACCAACAGATATTCTGGTAATGTCTGCACCATCTGAAGAGCGCTTACGTGTTATGCAACCAAGAGGGCATGGTTTTTCTCGTGGTTCGCTTGTGAGTGTGATGCCAAAGCCAGAGTCGGTTTTCGCTTTTTCTTAGGCGCTGCCTTAAGGCATTTTTTGGCCGAGGCTTACCTCGATAATGCTATGTCATTTTATCATCCGGCCAGCGCCAACAGCCATACAATTGAGTGACTTGCCTAAAAGGTCCCATTTTTGATTAAACTATATAGGCGACTTTTTTGACATTACTGCCAGCCAGCGCGATCAAAAATACGGACAGCTTCCGCTTGGTTTTTACCAAGAGTTGCTGCATTGAGTTTGTCCTCTTTGAAACCGCCAAGGCCAACCACAGCAGAAGAGGGCGCGACTCCTGCGACGACAGGGTATTCATTATTCCCATTGGCAAAATAGCTTTGCGCTTTTTCATTGGTTAGATATTCAAGGAATTTGATCGCATTCTCTTTGTTCGGTGCGCTTTTGACGAGGCCAGCGCCGCTAATATTGATGTGAGTACCACGGTCATTTTGATTGGGGAATATGATGCCCACTGCATCGCCAATGGCTTTGCGAGCCGGATCGGCATCGCTGCGCAATCGGGCCAAGTAATAAGAATTAACAACCGCGATTTGACATTCGCCGCTGGCAACAGCTTCAATCTGCGCTGTATCATTGCCTTGGGGTTTTCGTGCAAAATTTGCAACAACGTTCTTTGCCCATGTTTCCGCGTCGTTTGCACCAAGATGATCGATCAGGCTCGCAAGGAGAGAAATATTATACATATTTCCAGAACTACGTATACAGACCTTTCCTTGATGCACAGGATTAGCTAGGTCTTCATAAGTATTGAGATCTGATGGTCGTTCATTTGCTTTGGAGTAGATGATAACCCGCGCTCTGGAAGAAAGTC
>CALLVA010000197.1 GCA_938010655.1 uncultured Parvularculaceae bacterium
ATTTGGCCAATGCTCGTGATGTGATCTCTGTCGAAACAGAAGGCATGAAAGCGCTAAAAGAGGCGTTGCAAGACACAGCGCCGGGGCCATTGGCAGCGGCTTTTGTGGCCACTATCGAAGCGATCAAAGCCGGTAAAGGCCGGGTGATCGTCACCGGGATGGGCAAATCCGGGCATATAAGCCGTAAAATTGCAGCCACATTGTCGTCCACAGGCCAACCCGCCATGTATGTTCATCCCGGCGAAGCAAGCCATGGGGATTTAGGGATGATCGGGCAAGATGATCTGGTTTTGGCCCTGTCCAATTCAGGGGAAACGCCTGAGCTTGGGGATATTATTGCTTATTGCGGGCGCTTTTCTATTCCGCTGATTGCGATGACATCGGGGGCCAATTCGGCTCTTGCTCTGGCGGCGGATCATGTTTTGTTGCTGCCAAAGGCGGCGGAAGCTTGCGGCGAAACGCGGGCGCCCACCACATCCACAACTTTGTCATTGGCATTGGGAGATGCTTTGGCCGTCGCACTCTTGCGTGAAAAAGGCTTTAGCTCGTCTGATTTTCGCAATTTTCATCCAGGCGGCAAGCTTGGCGCAGCGTTTAAGCATGTTCGCCATATTATGCATGATCATAAACATCTGCCGCTTGTCAAAGCAGAGGACGTGATGGAGGAAGCCGTCCGCGTCATGAGCCTTGCGGGTTTTGGGTGTGTCGGTGTGGTGGATAAAGCGGGTCAACTGATTGGGATCATCACCGATGGAGATGTGCGCCGCCATTTTGATTCATCGCTGCCCAGCCGCAAAGTTTCAGAAATCATGACCAAAACCCCTTTAACCGTGAAACCAGACACATTAGCGGCGGAAGCATTGGCGTTATTGGCGGGGAAACGCATCACCGCGCTATTTGTGGTGGAGGCGGGCAAGCCTATTGGTCTGCTTCATGTCCATGATTGCCTGTCAGTCGGAGTCGTATAGTCATTTTTTCAGCGCCAATGCAGGGAAATGCTTTTTTTCCCGCTTTTCGCAAAAAAGGTCTTGATTGCCCGCTCAGTCGTAAATATACACGCCATTCAACCGGTGTGCTCCCTTCGTCTATCGGTTAGGACGCCAGATTTTCATTCTGGAAAGAGGGGTTCGATTCCCCTAGGGAGTACCATTTTATCCTTCTATTGGATAAAACTGTGGTTGATAGGTCTCAATACCCCAATTATGCCCCGTTTCGGCACAAAATTGACATATATGAGATTGCGCCAGCGCCTTATCCACGTTAACTTTGCCTTAGGAGAGTGTTAACAAATTTGCGCGAATCGGTTTTGGCCGTTGAGTGTCACTTAACCAACGAGGTTTCCACCATGATCAAACAACTCACAATCGCATGTCTGTCCTTTGTCATCATGATTGCAGGCGCAACTGCATGGGCGGTGACACCATCAGAAATTGCTGATGCAATGGATGATCGCGGATATACCGCTGAGGTTGATGGCAATATTGTTTATGTCATGTCCGAATATGCGCCTATCGCTATTGCTATTGGCGGCACAGACGGGGATGTGTCCTATCTAACGTATGTAGACGATATTTCGTCAGATGAGCTTGGATATGAGTTTTTGAATCAATTTAACAATGAAGTGAAATTTGGCCGCGCTTACATCGACTCTGATGGCGATATTGCGATCCAGATGGACCGGAACGCGACGGGGGGTGTTTCTCTCGACAATGTGATGTCTGATATTGAAGTCTTCACAATGCTCATCGCAAAATTCCGAACAGATATTGAGAACCAAACGAGCGTCTAAAGCGAGCCGCACAGGGATTCATGTTGTTGCAAATACGATAGATTGCAACAAATAGGGGGAGAGCGATCACACTCATATTGTGTGCCGGGCGAAATGTATCTCGTAAAACGAGAAATTTTCACCCTTGCCTATTGAGGCGAGTCATTGATTAACTATAAGTTAGTTAATAATAATCATGTGATCGAGAGACGAGTGCTGTAATGAGCCAGGATATAGTCAGTGAAACGGCTGAAGATGACAATGAACCCCCGATCCGTGTTTCCGGAATCGTGAAATGGTTTGATACTGTCAAAGGGTATGGTTTCATCATGACTGATGATGCTGCGACAGGTGATATTTTACTCCATTCTTCATGTTTGAAAGAAGCCGGGCGCTCTTCTGCAAAAGAAGGGGCGACTGTGATTTGCGACGCTGTGCGCCGCGCCAAAGGGTTGCAAGCGCTGCGATTGCTTGAAATTGATGAGAGCACAGCCACAACAATTTCCCCGCCTGCGATGTCTGATGTCACCTTACCGATTGAGGCCGCTGGCCCAATGGAACTCGCCGAAGTAAAATGGTTCAACCGCGCCAAAGGATATGGCTTTGTGACGCGGGGGGATGGCTCTGAAGATATCTTCGTTCATATGGAAACGCTGCGCCGCACAGGCTTAGGCGAATTACAGCCAGGCCAGCGGGTTAAAGTTTCTTTCGGGCAAGGACCAAAAGGCCTGCTTGCCGCCCAAGTTTTGCTGGACACTGGAAACTAATTTCAAACGTGATCTATGCAAAAAGGCGAGACTCTGTCTCGCCTTTTTGCATTTTAGCTGGTGTGAAGATCGCTAACCCTCGCAAGTCCCATCGATGGCTGCTTTCAAACTGTCATATGAACGATGCTGTGCATCTGTATATGTTTTTTCACTAGGGGTGTAGATAATCATTCCGCTCAACTCATCACTACATTTAACGATCATTTCCTGCACGATGCCTTTGTCAAAGATCGCTTCAACGCGCGGATCCGTTGCTTGCGTTGCGTCATGATCAACATATTCAATGTGGTTAGGGCCCGCTAAGGCCAAGATGAGGGCGGTGGTAATAAGAGAGAATCCCATGAGTCTCCTCCTTTTCAGCAAGTGAGTATTGTGCCGAGATGACACCCCCTTAAAGGTGCAGAAACTATGCCATGCGCGTCATGATGGAAAATTGCGACTGGAGATATAGGCTTTTAAAGTTAAGATACGGGGTCCACATCCATAGCATGTATGCTGATCTTATTTAGTCCCATACATCCGATCACCAGCATCGCCGAGGCCGGGATAAATATAGCCATTCTCATTCAACCCTTCGTCCAAAGCAGCCGTATAAATCGGCACATCAGGATGCGCTGATTTCATATGAGCAACCCCTTCCGGGGCGGCGAGCAGGCACAGAAAACGAATATTGGTTGCGCCTGCTTCTTTTAATAAGGAGATGGCTTTAGCACCGGAGTTGCCGGTGGCGAGCATCGGGTCAACAGCGATCACCATCCGTTGATCCAATTTGTCCGGGACTTTGAAATAATATTGCACTGGCTGAAGGGTTTCTTCATCCCTATACAGACCAACAAACCCAACACGCGCGGACGGGATTAACTCTAACACGCCATCCAGCAGACCATTGCCAGCGCGCAAAATCGAGATCAAAGCCATTTTCTTCCCCGCCATAAAAGGCGCTTGCATTTCCTGCATAGGCGTTTGAATCGACTGTGTTTCCGTCGGCAAAGTGCGCGTCACTTCGTAAGCGAGTAGGTGACTGATCTCTCTGAGTAATTGTCGAAAAAGATTTGTGGGCGTACCAACAGAACGCATATGACTTAATTTATGCTGGATCAGCGGGTGGTCGACAATGGTGAGATGTTTATTCATTTTCTGGCTCATTTAGCTCATCGAGGTCGATGGTTGGGGCAGGAGCTTTGTTTTCTTCTTCTGCGGTGAGCAGGCTGCGTTCGCTAACGGGGTTACCAGTTTTAAACCCGAAAGCATTGGCCACTGCATTCCAAGGTGCAAGTTTTAAAGCGCCAGATTTTTCGCCTTCCAAAATGGCAATAACGCCATCACGATAAATCCCGCCATAATTGCCATATCCGATAGCGATGGTGCTAACGCTCTCCACGTCTGATGCAGTATCGAAAGACGAAACCCTGAATTGGTTGGGGAGGGAGTCGCGAAATTTAACAACGCTGAACAAGCCTTCACTGCTCGCCGCAATAAGGTGAAGGCCTTCTTCTGAAAAATGCACTCCTGACAAGCTTGGGGTTTTTAAAAGAGCCGCATTTTTCGCCGTATATTGGAGTGTATTCTGTGTAAGAACTTCTTCAGGAGGCCTGCCCAAAATAGTTTCGCCCGATTTGTCGTCGCGCACACAATCTGTAAAAGGGGCATATGATTGGCTGGATATTATTGTGGCTTGTAGGGCCCCGCCGTCTTTCTTGATCTTATAAGAATTGCCAGAGATGATGTCTTCCTGAACTTGATTGACCATGAGAAAATGGGATTGGCCGCCTTCCCGACCAAGGCAAAAATTACCCGCTATTTTTTCTGGAAAGCCTGTCAGGTCTAGCTCAATTAAAGGCGGTACTTCTTCGTCAAAACCAAAAGCGCGAAATGTGTCAGTCGCACTGTCCCAAGCAATGACCACGGCTTGCTCGCCCTGATTGAAATAAGTGACATCCACACCATGATCAAAAGTGCCATCAATTTTGGCCAGTTGGTTGCCTTCAAAATCAAGCAGGAATAACCCCGCTGCCCCATTCGCCGCGAAGAGACCGCTTTCATGTGCTGCGCTGGGGTGCTGCCAAAAGGCGAGACCAGAAACGGGGCTTTGAAAGCTGCCGAGTTGATCTGTTGCGGGAACCTCCGCGATGTCTGCGTCAACCAGCGGCACCTCGCTTTCGGTCGGTGCTGATCCAGAGTCCTTGCCACATCCCGCCAGCAAAGCGCCCCCTAAAGCGAGGGCAAGAAGAAAGCGCGATTTAGGGGAAGAGGGCATTTAAATAGGTCCTTGCATAGGTCTGGGGATATGTCCGCTGAACTGTAAGCCTGCACGCGCCGGAAAACCAGCGCCTGGCTCTAAATATTCCCGTCAAATATTCCCATGAAAACACACTGGCCAAGCCAAGCGCCCCCTGTTAGACCCTCCCAAAGTCACGATATAAAGGATCAGAAAATGGTTGAATTTCGGGTAGGAATTGCTGGTTTAGGCGTTGTTGGTGGTGGATTATTGCAAATCCTGATCACAAACGCAGATCGCATGGCTCGAACAGGCAACCAGTTTACGGTGGCGGGCGTGAGCGCCAGAAGCCGAACCCAAGATCGCGGCGTTGCGCTGGATGACGTGGCTTGGTTCGATGATCCGGTTGCCTTGGCCAAGTCTGATGATATCGATATTTTTGTCGAGTTGATTGGCGGCTCTGACGGCTCTGCCCGCGCAGCAGTAGAAGCGGCGCTGACCCATAACAAACACGTTGTGACTGCGAATAAAGCTTTAATTGCGGAACATGGCAGCCAATTGGCGAAGCTGGCTGAAGACAATAATGTCTGTCTTTTATATGAGGCAGCCGTTGCGGGCGGTGTCCCCGTTATTCGCGCATTGCAAGGGGGCGCAGGCGCATGCGATGTGAGCGAAGTTGTCGGTATTTTAAACGGCACCTGTAATTACATTCTCTCAGAAATGGCCGTGACAGGGGATAGCTACGAAAATGCATTAGAGGACGCGAAGCGCCTTGGATATGCAGAAGCGGATCCGAGTTTTGATGTTGGGGGCGTCGATGCCGCGCATAAGCTGGCCATTTTAGCCAAAATTGCCTTTGATGCAGACATTGCTTTTTCATCAGTGAGCATTACAGGCATTGAAGATATTCAAGCAGAAGATGTTCTGGCTGCGGATCATTTAGGGTATAAGATTAAACTCATCGGTGTTGCCAAAGCGAACATGAAAGAACAAGGCAGTGGATTGGAATTGCGGGTGCATCCTGCGTTGATCCCGGAAGATCACGCCATTGCGCAAGCTTCTGGACCGGGAAATGTTGTGATGATTGAAAGCGACCCGCTGGGCACATTAGCCTTATCAGGGCCGGGCGCAGGGGCAGGGGCGACGGCGGCGGCGGTTGCAGCGGATTTATTATCCATTGCCCGGGGTATGCGGGGCCCGGTCTTTAATACACCGGCGGAACAATTGCGTGATGTTAAAATCTCAGCACCAGAAAAACAGCAATGCCGCTTTTATGCGCGTCTCAGATTGCAGGATGTGCCGGGGGCCATTGCTTCTGTGACAGACACATTGGCCAAACATGATGTCTCGATTGATAGTCTTGTTCAGCCATCTGCCATGGGCGCGGAGAACGGCGAGGCGGATGTGGTTTTGACGACCCATGAAACAACACTGGCTGCTGTATTATCGGCCACAACAGAAATTGCGCAAAAACCATTTTCCAAAATGGTGCCTTCTGTCATCCGTATTGAAGACCTATAGAAATTGGATTTCTAAATTTGGTACACTGATCAGCTTAATGACAGCGCTGACATGATAAGTTTGCGTTTTTAAATGGTTTTTTTGCTGTTTACGGGTCGATTTTTATTCATTTTTTACCGAAAAGCTCCTAAGCGAGAGAGGTCTGCTGCATTGATTTTGCATGATATGCGCAACCACACCGCTGATTTGATGTTAAGGTTAGGCGGATCGTCAACCCAAAAGGGAGCCTCAGATGGCTGTTGAAGAATATTTAGACCGTACACTAACCATTGAATTGGGTCGTTGTACTGAAGCGGCAGCAGTTGCGGCCTCCACCATGATTGGTCGCGGCGACAAAGAAGCGGCTGACCAAGAAGCCGTCACCGCGCTGCGGGATGCGCTGAACCTTTTGCCAATTGATGGCACAGTGGTGATTGGCGAAGGCGAACGCGACGAAGCGCCCATGCTTTATATTGGTGAAAAAGTGGGCCGTGGGGGCAAGAAAGTTGATATTGCACTGGATCCGCTAGAAGGGACAACCCCAACAGCGAAAGGCATGTCCAATGCACTTGCTGTTGTGGCCATGGCAGAGGGCGGCACATTGTTGCATTCCCCTGACGTCTATATGCAGAAAATCGCAATTGGCCCTGGCTATCCAGAAGGCATCGTTGATCTTGATGCGCCTACGGAGGACAATATTGCTGCCTTGGCAAAGGCAAAAGGTGTTCCTACCTCTGAAATTACACTTTGTGTTTTGGACAGAGACCGCCATGCGGATATTGTGGCTGCTGCGCGTAAGATGGATGCCCGTGTCGCGATGATCGGAGATGGTGATGTTGCAGGTATTTTCCATACGACGGACCCTTCCACAGGGATAGACATGTATCTTGGTTCTGGTGGTGCGCCAGAAGGCGTTCTTGCGGCGGCAGCGCTGCGATGTGTTGGGGGGCAGATGCAAGGGCGCTTGCTGTTCAGAAATGATGATGAAAGAGGCCGCGCTGCAAAAGCGGGGATTACAGATTTAGACCGTAAATATGGATTGATGGATCTGGCTTCTGGCGATGTGATGTTTGCCGCCACGGGTGTGACAGGCGGATCAATGCTGAGAGGCGTGCGCTGGGCACAAAATAAAGTGCATACCCATACGATCGTTATGCGTTCCAAAACAAAAACAGTGCGCTATTTTGAAACCGCGAGTCTCATTCCTAAGTAGATTTATATTGAAGCATAATTTTCAAAGGGCCTTCATGAAACAATGAAGGCCTTTTTTATGTCAGAATTTAGAAAATAAAAAAAATCAAATCGCTTTTACAATTTGTGCCGCTATTTTTTCTAATGTCGCGACAGGTGCCATTTCAGAGCCATGCGGTTTTTCTTTTTTGTTTGTATAAGTCGGGATCACATGAAAATGGGCGTGAAATACGGTTTGCCCTGCTGCGGCGCCATTGAATTGCACTAAGCGAAGGCCGTCTGGTGAAAGGGCATTATCAATTGCTTTTGCAACCTTCTGTACCGTGACAATAATTTCCTGCAAAGCGCTTGATGGCAAATCCATAACACCCACAGCGTGGGCTTCTTTATGAATAATCAGCGTATGGCCTTCTGATTGCGGAAAAACATCCATAAAAGCAAGCGTCTTCTCATCTTCAAAAACTTTAACCGCAGGCATCTCGCCCGCGATGATTTTTTGGAAAATATTATCCGCATCATAGACAGGCAGCAGGCTCATAAAATGTTCCGAATGGTGACTGCAAGAAGGATCAAAATCACGACAATTGCTATGGCCTTCCATGGGACAGTCGCGTCGGTTTGTTCACCTACTAAATTATTGGGATCAATAACGCTTTCCAGTGCCCGTTGGGCGGGCAGAAAATCTTCATCAATCACCATTAGCTCATAGCCTTGTTTGCCCGTTAGATGCGGTATGGTGCTTTGGATCGCATCTTCGGGCAAAAGCGCTTCGATATTGTGAGACCCAAGATAGCTTTTCGCGACCAGGGCTTCTTCATGGGTGGGGAATCTTGCTACTGTTTTCATGGGTCTATTCTGGCTGTTTCTTAAACGGTGTAAAGTCCGCGAGATAAGAAATATCGCTTTCTACTTGCTGTCTTTCACTTTTTAAATACCGTTCCACGGCGCTAGAAAAGTTCTGATCGGGTAGGAAATGCGCGGAAAAAGTCGGTTTTGGGGCATATCCACGGGCGATTTTATGTTCGCCTTGGGCGCCTGCTTCAACGAATTTGAGGCGATGCTCGATGGCATAATCGATAGCCTGATAATAACAGATCTCGAAATGTAGGAAGGGGACATGCTCCAATGCGCCCCAATATCGACCATAAAGCGTGTCGCCGCCAATCATATTGAGCGCGCCAGCGATAAATGTGTCGCCGCGCTTGGCCATGATCATCAAAACATGGTCTGCCATACGCTCAATCAGCATTGAGAAAAATGCACGCGTCAGATAGGGCCTGCCCCATTTGCGCATGCCGGTATCTTGATAAAATAGCCAGAAGGCTTCCATCATATCTTCGGTAATAT
>CALLVA010000198.1 GCA_938010655.1 uncultured Parvularculaceae bacterium
CGGGAATATCTTCATTCTAGGTACTAAACGCTTAATGGATATTGGCGTTAGTTTGAGCCTATTATTTTTCATGCTGCCATTGCTGATCATTACAGCCATTGCGATCAAAATTGAGAGCAAAGGACCTGTCTTTTATAAACAGCAGCGCGTAGGCCGAAATGGTCGTTTGTTCAACGTGATCAAGTTCCGGTCCATGTCGGTTGATGCTGAGAAAACGGGGGCACAGTGGGCTAAGGTCGAAGACCCTCGGGTGACGCGCATTGGACAATTTATTCGCAAAACGAGAATTGATGAAATACCGCAAGCTTGGAATGTTCTCGTCGGAGAGATGAGTTTTGTCGGGCCGCGCCCTGAGAGACCTGAATTTACAGCTGAACTTGCCAAGGTCATTCCGTTTTATGATGAACGCCACTTGGTAAAGCCTGGCCTAACTGGGTGGGCTCAAGTGAATTATCCTTACGGTGCTTCTGTTGAAGACGCCGTGGAAAAGCAGCGCCTTGATTTGTATTATATGAAGCATTTCTCATTGCTTCTGGATTTATTCATTATCATTAGGACAATCCGCGTCGCCATTTATGGTGTTGGAGGGCGTTAAACGACGTCTCTTTATTAAGTCATTGTTTTTCAAAAAATTAATCAAATTTTCTGCACATATATATTGATTTTTTTAACCTGAGTGAGCCACTTATGGGGCAAATAGTATGTCTATTGCCACGGTTCGGCACGAGCTGTGCTATAAAGTATAGAACGTCAATTGGTGGACAGGTAAGATGAGTCAAAAATTAGGAACAGCCCTTTTAGCCGCAACAGCCTTAACCGCGCTCTCCTTGGGAGGGGGCAACGGTACTGGTGGAATCATCTCAGCCGCATATGCGGCACCCGCCAAGGCTGAAAAATATTTGCAAGACGGCAATATTCGGTTTGATCGGCAAGATTATAGGGGGGCATTGATTCAATTCGAAAATGCCGTTCGTGAAAACCCAGATGATATGACGGCGATGTTCCGCTTGGGAGAGACATTGATCCAAGTGCAAGATTTTGCGCGTGCAGAGCGGATGTTAGAGATCGTTCAGAAAAAGAGCCCGCGGCCAGAAGCCCAGCGCAAGCTCATCGAAGCAGTTTATTATCAGCGTCGCATTGATGATGCCCTTAAACTTTTAGACCCGGCATCAGAAGATCCGAAAGACAAAGCGCTATTTGCCGTAGTCACATCGGACCGGATGCTACGGCGTTCCGAATTTTTGCTGGCCATTGCAGAGGCAGAAAAAGCCGCTAATGAGCAAGAATATGCAAGCTTGGCGAAGATTGTCCAAGCCAAGGCATATTATGGTTTGGGTGAAATTCCCGCTGCCAGCGCTGCTCTTGAAGAAGCTATTTCTCAGCAAAATTCATTTCAAGCCATTCTCTTGAAAGCGCGTATTGCCTTGCGCTCTGGTGATTATGGGCGAGCAATTGCAGTATCCCGTGGAATTTTGGCGGTTGATGCTGGGAATGTTAGTGCAGGGGCTATTGTGGCTGAAGCGCACATCAAGGCTGGTGATTTAAAGGCCGCTGAAAAAGCGATTGGTAAGCTAAAACCTGTAAATGCGAAGGACCCTCGGCCCAAATATCTCAATGTCTTATTGAGCCTTGCGAAGGGTGACCCTAAAGCCGCTAATTTGCATGCTGCGGAAATTTCCGAATGGCTTCGACAAACGCCAAATGGCCCCGCTTTGATGGCTCGGTTACATTTTGAAAACGAAAACTACGTTCAAACAGAAAAAGTGCTGCGGGATCATTTATTGTCCAACCCGAACGACATGAATGCGCGGGCATTGCTTGTGCATACTTTGATGATCCAGAAAAAGACTGAAAATGCGCAGAATATTTTGTCAGAGAGCCTGGCGCTCAATGCAAAAGACCCTCAGCTTCTGCAATTACAGGCTCAACTTTATACCCAATCAGGGAAGTTCAACGAAGCGGCAGCTTTGTATAATGATATCGTCGCATCGGGCAGTGCGGGGTCTGGGTCAGCTCAAATGACACTCTCAATGGCTGGCCTAGAAGAGGCAAGCTCTGGCGCGGGGGCAATCGCTCCTGACGATTATGCAGCCAGTGCAATGACGATGATGACGGCGTTGACAACTGGTAAGCCGCAAGCCGCGCTGGCAGCCGCTAAGAATGCTGTAGAGGCGAGCCCCAACAACCCGCTATCGCTTAACTTGTTGGCAGCGGCGTATATGCAAAATAATGATGAAACCTCGGCGCGTGAAGCGTTGAATAAGGCGCTGGAAATTGACCCCGGCTATATTTCAGGCATCGTCAATCTTGCCCGACTTGATATGAGACAAGGCAAAAAAGGCGCGCTAGAGCAACGTTTGAAAGAAGCGGCAAGAAATGTTGGCGATACACGCTTTATCGATCTTCAATTGATTGACCATTATATCCAAACAGAACGCAAGTCCGATGCGTTGGCAATTGCCCGGACTGCAAATATGACAAATCCCGGCGATCCCGATATTGCCCGCCGAGCAGGCATATTGTTGCTTGAAGCAGGGCAGCCAGAGCAAGCGATTGAAGTGGCAAGACGCTTATTTGCGAATGCTGATGCTGTAGATGCAAATGTTGCTGCAATTGCGGCTGAGATTTATCTTGCTGCCGATCGTCCAGTTTGGGCAACGCAAGCTTTAATGCGGGTTTTGGGCAGAGGGCCAGAGGCTTCTCTCGAACCAATTCTTGTGCGGGCATTGATTGCATCCGACAGACCAGATGATGCCATTGAGCGGTTGCGTCTGAATTTGCAAGATCAACCTAGAAATTTAGATATACGCGAAGATATTGCCACCCTTTTAGCGTCCAACGGCCGTGTGGCTGAAGCGATTACTGTGACGGCGGATATTAAGGCAATTGATCGCAACCGAGGTATTTTGGCTGAAGCAAAATTACGCGCTGCTCAAAACGAAGAACAGGCTCTATTGGCGACAAAAATGCTGGAGAGCGCAGCGCGGACCTCTCCTGATGGTCGGATCATGCGGGCATTATTTTTGGCTAGGAAAGCCCAAGGCGCAACGCCTGAAGAAATGGCGATTGCAATTGATCAACTTGCCAAATGGGTGAAAGCCAATCCAAATGATAGTGAGACGGCTTTGTTGTTAGGCAATGTCTATCTGGAGGAAAATAACCTCAAAATGGCAGACCAGACCTTAACGCTAGCCCTTGCTGGCCGGCCGCGGGATCCGATTCTGCTCAATAATCTTGCTTGGACTCGCTATTTAGTGAATGGGCCTGGGGCAGCGTCTCTTGCTCAGGCGGCATATACGTTAAATCCACAAGATCCACAAATATTAGATACTTATGGCGTTATTCTAACAAAAAATGGTAAGTATGATATGGCGATAAAATTGCTGAAAGAGGCACAAGCATTGGCCCCATCAGATCAAGCCATCGCAAAGAACCTTGCCGCTGCCGAAGAATCTATGGATGCAATCAAGCCGAAAGAGATGCGCTAAGCTTTATTCCCTGTTTGTTGCGCTGCAGCGAAGAGGGGGCGGCAAATATGTTGCACTTGGACATTAATTTTCTATTTTAGATAGATTTTAAAGAAAATTTGGGATTATGGCGCTGAATTTACTTAACCTTTGCCGTCAGGTGCCATATTATCTTGTCCGAGATGGCAATCTCGAAGGGGAGAATTTACTAACCTTTTAGACGGGTGTGGTATTGATACTTTTCGAATAAGAAGTCTGGTGTTTTGTTGCTATTATGGGAATAGCTATTTGAATTTTATGCCCTGTGGCTGGAATTGACCCGTTTCTTGCAAGGTCCGCCTTGTACAAAACGGTGTTGAAACAGTTTCGTTGGGCAACGTAACCTTGGTGAGAAAAAATGATCCAAAAAATGTTTAAACTGCCGCTCTTGGCAGTCGTCCTCGTCGCCTTGATCGCGACTGGATGTGAAAGTGTTGGAAAAAGCATGTCTTCGGGCAAGCCTATTTTTAGTTCTAGCAAATCCTCTAAAGCGCAGACGCAAGCGCCTATGACAACATCAGAGGCGATTAATGCAAGCCCTGATTATTTGATCGGCCCGTTGGACAAATTGCAGATTTTTGTATGGCGTGCGCCAGAACTTTCTACTGACATTCAAGTTCGTCCCGATGGTCGTATTTCCTCTCCATTGATTGAAGATATGGTCGCCGCTGGCAAATCTCCTAGCCAACTGGCTGCGGATATCGAAGTCGCCTTGAGTTCATATGTTAAAAGCCCAGAAGTCACTGTAATGGTTACAACGCCAGGCGGTAACTTTAGCCAGCAAGTGCGTGTCCTTGGTGAAGCGCAACAGCCTTCTGCTTTGCCATACCAAGCAGGCATGACTGTTCTAGACGTAATGGTTGCAGTGGGTGGTTTAACTGAATTTGCCGCTGGCAACCGAGCAAAACTGATCCGTGGTCGCGGTGAGGAACAAGTTACTTATCGTATCAAACTTGATGACCTTCTGCGCAAAGCCGATGTTCGGGCGAATGTGCCTGTTCTTCCAGGTGATGTCATCTTGATCCCAGAAAGCGTTTTCTAAGAAACGTTTTTCTAATCCTTAATAACCCCAGTATGTGAGTATATTACCGTGTCCGTTCTTTCCGATCTTCCCAGAGCAATCGCTCGATATGTTGTTGGTTTTTGGCAACGTCGTTGGTTGATCATGACGATTACTTGGATACTAGCCCTCGCAGGCTGGGGTATTATTTCAATCATTCCTAATTCTTATGAATCTAAGGGCGAAATCTATCTGAATACGGATGTCGCTTATGATACGGATGTAGGAGTGCGCCCCGACTATGAAGAGCGGGTTCGCGTTGCCAGCCAAGCATTGCTGACAGAAGATAACCTTGAAAAAGTGATCTATGATGTTGGACTAAATGCTGAGATTGCCAACGAAATTGAATTGCAACGCAAAATTCAATCTCTCTTTCGGACAATCACACTCACCAGTCCGCAGGATAGATATTTCCGCATCACATATGCTGACCGAGACCCTGTTGTAGCCCAACGCGTTGTGCAATCTGTTTTGGATTTGTTTCAAGAACAGGATGTTGCTTCTGCATTAGAAGATTTTGATGCGAGAACCAAAGGCGTAAAATCACAATTGGCGCGGCTTGATACTCAAATCAACGCTAAGAAAAGTCAGATGAATGAGTTTATCAAAGCGAATTCTGATGAAATTATCAGCAATGATCGTGCACCGCTATTGCTAGAGCAAAAACGCGCTGAGCGCCGGGCTTTGCAAGCTTCTTTATTCTCTAACGAAACAAGGTTAGAGACTGTGCGCTCGTCGCTTGCGACGACAGCTAGAACGACATCTGGTACGGAAGTTGATGCTTTGCGTATTCGTTTGGCGGAACTGCGTAGTCAATTTAATGAGAATTATCCAGATATTCAAAACTTGAAAGCGCGGATCCGCGAACTTGAATCTGGCGATACGGCGTTGCCGAATAACCCTGAATTCCGCCGCCTACAGACTGAAGCACAGCAGTTACGAGATTCGATTAAAGTTGTCCGCTCGCAAATGACGCGGTTAGACGAAGAGATTGTCGATATTGAAGCCTTGCAGGCTTTGTCTCCTGAGGTTGTTTTGGAATTGCGTGAAATGGAGCGTGAGTTGAGCCAATTAGATGCTCGCCGCGTGGCCTTACAGGATAGTCTTTTCAATTCCGAACTTGTTGCTGAGCAGGGAGCTGGGTCTGGTGGCATTCGTTACGTTGTCCAAGAAAGTCCAAAGGTCGCTGCGGAACCAAGTGCGCCAAAGCGGGGTCTCCTTAGTATCGCAACATTGATTTTAGCACCTGGTATTGCATTGGGTTTAGCGTTTTTGATGACGCAAATGGACAAAACATATACCCAAGCAGCCGACCTTGAAGAAGCTTTAGGCTTGCCTGTTTTGGGCAGTGTTTCTTCTTCCTTGACGCCGGCGGCAAGGGGTAAGCGTGCGATCTCCAGATTGTGGTTAGGTTTGCTGATATTCGGATTGATCGCGATTGCCGCGCTTTTATATTATTATCATGAAGTGCATATTCCAGGGGGAGCAGCCCCAGTTGCATTTGACGTCGAATTTTATGGGGTTTCACTGGGGGAAATATCATGAGTATTGTTGAAAAAGCTGTCAGTAACATGACAGATCTGCGGTTGGCGCGGCGACCCAAGTCTGGACAGAGCGAAGCAGAGCAAGGGGACTTTGATGCGTTATTGTCCGCACCAAGTTTTACTCTGGATACAAAGTTTTTAGCGAAACAGGGGTTTTATTCCCCTTCCGACAAGCCACAACGTTTGGCTTTGGAACTGCGAGCAATTAAACGCAGACTTTTGCGGCGGCTAAAGTTTTTTAAATCAGAATCAGAGCGCCGTAAAAAATATGTATCAGGGGAGCGTCAGAATAATCTTATTTTGATGACGTCAACGCGACCTGCTGAAGGCAAGACCTTTACGGCGATCAATCTGGCATTGTCTTTTGCATTGGAAGACAACATCAATGTTATCTTGATAGATGCAGACGTGCCGCGGCCGAAAGTCTTTTCGCATTTTGGTTTGTCTGGTCATTTAGGTCTAACAGACCGTATTGTGAACCCAGATCTATCTTTAAGCGACATCGCCGTAACAGCGGACAGTTTGCCTTTGTCTCTTATTGCTGAGGGATCACAATTTGGTTCCGCGACTGACTATTATCAGCGTCAGGAAATGGCAGATTTTGTTGCAGGGCTTTCTGTAAGATATCCAGATCACCTGATCATTTTTGATGCCCCACCAGTATTGGCGACACCTGAAGCGGTCGTTCTTGCTAAATATGTTGATGAGGTTGTTTTTGTGGTGGAAGCCAATGGCACACCTGAACCTGCTGTCGCCACTGCGCTTGATGAAATTCTCGATAGTACAGATAGAGTGTCTTTAGTTTTAAATCGCTGTATGGTTCCAGAAAGATCAACTCATTATGGATCTTATGAAGAATATTATTATCGTGCCAAGGGAGGCAAGGGAGGCCAAGCTTTCCGAAACCTTGATTAATCAGAGGTATAAACTGATGCGTAGTTTGAAAACAAACCTAGTAAAGTCAGCTTTTCTTGGCTCCGTCGCCATAACGGCTATCAGCATGGCAAGCCCAGCAATGGCGCAAGGCCGTATCCCTTCCGGCCCTACATTTAAATTGAAGTCGGAATTTTTAAGTTATAATTTGTCTGTCTCGACAGCGTTGAATGTCACGGATAATCCATCCTTGGTGCGCAGCGACTCACCGTTCAAACAGACGGATGTTTTTGGTACGATCACCACGACCGGTGGTCTTATCATGAATAAAAACCGGATTACGGCGATTGCAAACGGGACGCTTTACGCGATTGCCTTTGCGAACCCATCAGAAGATTTTGGCGGGAATGATCGATACGAACAATATAATCTGAATTTGAATGGTCAAGCGGGCGCGACATTTAAAGCAATCGATAATCTGCTTTACGTTGATGTTGCTGCTGCTGCGAGCCAACGGCCGCTTGGTATCAATTCAGTGCAATCTGCTAATTTAGCCAACACTTCAAATCAACAAGCAGATGCATATAGTGTTGGCGTTAGCCCTTATATACTTCATCGATTTCCGAATGCTGCTTCATTTGAAGCAAGATATCGCGTAACAAATGTTACCTTGGATGATGAGGGGCGAAGCTTCGGCACGCTGCCATTTGATGATGAAACACTGACAGATTCGCAACGACTTGAACGTCAGAACCGTTTTGACAATGTTGAAAACTTCCTAAACGACTCTGAGACAAAAGAATCCCTCTTTGAGTTTCGGACAGGCGGCATGTTTGACCGTATTCAAGCAACGCTTACCGCACAAGAAATTGATGTTGAAGAAACGGGTTCTGATGAAGGCCTTTTACCTGAAGTCTTTTATAATCAAAAATCGGCTCAAGCGACGCTTGAATATGCGCTGTCCCGTCAGTTTTCTCTTGCCGTAACATACGGACAGGATGAAATCGAAACAGAGACGACGCGTCAAGTCGCTGAAATTTTAAGTTTTCCAACAGGGGTTCCTACAGACAATCCTTTTGACGCTTTGTTCTTCCAAGATGAAGAAGGAAACATACTGCCTCCAGGAGACACATCTGGTCGTCCCCGGATTTTTCTAGGGCCTATTACGGAAGAAACCACCGAAGGCGTGCTTGATAATGATAAATTGAGTGGTCCTTTCTGGAATATTGGTTTTGTGCTTAATCCAGGGCGACGTACAAATATTCGCGCTGGCTTCGGTGAGCGCTTTGATGGGGACTGGGTGAACGTAGCAGCGCGATATCGCATGTCTGAAAGATTGATTTTTATTGCGCGTGCAAGTCGACAGTTGCAAACAGGCATTAATGCGACATCATCATCAAGTCGTTTACTTCAACAACAAACACTTTCCTTCGTAGATTCTGTCCGTTCGACACAAGAAGAATCGTCCAATGAACTGATTGGACGCGCATCTAATTTTGCAAATGGCTTCGGCAATTATAATGCGGCTCAGCAAGGTTTGTCAGCGTCTGATACAGCTTCAGCAGGGTTGATTTATAAATCTGGTGGTACGGAATTATCCATAAATTATTCGACCTCATTTAATGATTTTGGGTATGAAGAGGCTGAATTTACTAATCTTGCAGCGACTTTGGAGCGCCGTATTTCTCGCCGTTTATTAGGGTATGGCGAAATCTCTGTTGGCTCTAATTCTAGACAAGTGAGTGGTACTTTTGATGAATGTCGTTTGGCACTTCAATCTGATCCACTTTATGCTGCGAATGGGCCAGAAGAAGTTGCTCTTTTCTGTTTAACGCCGGAAAACTTAAACGGAGACAGTAAAACGTTGGAAGTTAAAGTTGGCGCTGAATATACGGTGAACCGTGATTTTTCCGGTTTTGCGGAATTTACGCACCAAACCCAAGATTCTGATGCTGCTATTGGACAATTTACTGTGGACGAAAATGTCTTCACTGTAGGCGCTACATATCGCTTTTAGGCGCTCATTGTTCAAATGTAAGATCTCTGACCCTTCAAAATGCATCAATGCTATTTTGAAGGGTTTTTTATGGTATTCCTGCCCAGTTTGGCCGGATTATTGCTTTTAATAACATTAGGGTAGAGTGATAGGGAGCCACTTTGTTACTCTGATAAGTTGTTGTGTAAAGTTGGGACTGTCATGTTTGAAGACTATTACGGCCTATTGAAGGCTCCATTCCGTTTAAGCCCGGATCCAAAATTCTATTTCGATAGCGATGGCCATAAGCGCGCAATGGCTCATTTGACCTATGGTGTAGAGCAGGGCGAAGGCTTCATGATTATCACGGGGCCTACAGGTATTGGTAAAACGATGCTGGCCACGCAATTCATCGAAGATATGCAAGGGACAGAAGTGAACGCTGTTTTGTTGCAAGGATCCCAGTCGATCAAGCCCGAAAGCGTGGCTGAACATATCTTGAGTACTTTCCGCATTGAGGCGGCGAGCGCTGGCGTCGCAGCAGCACAATTAGCGTTGGAAGAATATTTGGAAGATCAACAAGAAGAAGGCCACCGTGTCGTTCTTCTTGTGGATGAAGCACACATTTTATCTGAAAATGTGCTGGAAGAATTGAATAAGCTCACCAATATTACGCGCCACAACATGCCTTTGCTGCAAATATTTTTATTCGGCCAACCTCAGTTACAAGAAAAGCTGGCTGTTCAAAAGTTGGAAAACATCCGTCATCGGACGATTGGTGCTATGGAAATTCCACCAATTAAGAGTGAAGAAATTGACGAATATATCGACCACAGAATGGATTTGGCAGGTTGGGACGATATTGTGCCTTGCTTTACAGATGAAGCCAAAAAACTAATTGGTGCCGAAACGGGCGGTATACCGCGAAAAATTAATCTTCTTTGTACCAAAGCTTTGATGAATGGTGCGCTTGAGCAGCACACCCAGATTGAAGAAGCGAATGTATCTTCTATTTTGGATGAGTTTCATAAGGAAATGGGCAGCAGTGCTGAAATCAGCCAAGCAACTAAAGTAGAAGAATCATCGTCCCTAACAGATGATGTTGAGGCCGATGAATTTGAGACTGATCTTGATCTAGAGCCTTTGAATGACGAGCCAGAAAAAGCAGTGGCTAAAAATGAGTCAAAAGATGATTCTGAAAGTCCTGTTATTGTGCCTTTCAAAACACAAGGTGCAGATGGTGAAGGGCTAGCTGATCAGGTTCAGGAAAAGCAAGAGTTCGGGGGAACAGAAGTTATGTTGAACAAAAATCAAGATGAGCAAGGGTTGCAGAACCAAGAAGTTTTGAGTTTGAAAAGCTCACTCATGGCTTTTATTGCAGAAACCAGAGATACATTGTCAGCCGTCGAGGAAGACCTGGCACGCGTAAAAGAGGGTCTTTCTTCATTAGATCAGCGACGCAAAGCTCGCCAAGCTGTCATATCAGATCGTCTGGGCGAGGTGCATGAAGCGCTACGGGAAATGTCAGCAAGGAATTGATTTTTCTATTCTAAGGGCTGGTTTTCAGAAGGTCATTCCTCTAAAATAAATAAGTAATTCAGACGCATGGCTCATTTTATGAGGCGCGCGTCTTTTTTAGAAAATGAGTACCAAAGGTCGTCATTTTCGGAACAGCGGTAAGCACCGCACCAAATGGATGAGATGCAATGACATTGACACATTCAAAGACAGCGCAACACGCTATGTCCGTTGATGTTGAAGATTATTTTCAAGTCTGGGCGCTAAGTAGTAAAATCAGCCGCGCCCAATGGGATGATTACCCGCTAAGGGTTGAAGCTAATATTGATCGGATATTAGCGCTGTTTGAAAAAACAAACACCAAAGCCACATTTTTTACGTTGTCGTGGATCGCAGAGCGCTGCCCGGAAATGATGCGCGCGATCGTGGCAGGAGGGCATGAAATTGGGTCTCATGGCGTTGAGCATGTGAAAGTGTTTGACCAGACCAAAGAAGAATTTCGCATAGATGCCGGCGCGGCAAAAGCCAAGCTGGAAGATATTTGCGGGGTGCCTGTCACAGGATATCGTGCCGCTGGTTTTTCGATTGATGAACGCACGCCGTGGGCATTCGAAGTGTTGGCTGAGCTAGGCTATGATTATTCGTCGAGCCTTCATCCTATTGAGCATGATCACTATAATATGCCAGATGCACCAAGGTTTAGGCATAAGCCGGTCGCAGATAGTCATTTTAGTGAAATTCCAGTTGCAACAGTAGATGCATATGGCAAGCGCGTTTCTTGCGCTGGTGGGGGGTGGTTTCGCGCGAGCCCATATCAATGGTCAAAACATTTGTTGAATAAATTTGTGAAAGAGGATGGAGGACCAGCCGTTTTCTATTTCCATCCTTGGGAAATTGATGCTGGGCAACCAAAAGTTGAAGGCTTGTCCGCCAAATCCCGCCTTCGTCATTATATCAACTTGAATAAAATGGAAAATAAGTTACATCGTCTACTGAATGATTTTTCTTGGGGGCGCATAGACGAAGTCTGTCTTCCAAATGATAAGCAGGTCGCAGCGTGATTTCCATAAGGCAAGCAGAAGCAAGTGATGCTTCAAACTGGGATAAATTTGTGTTGGACCATGAGGACAGCACATTTTTCCATCGCTATGGCTGGTCAGAAGTTTTAGGGAATACTTATAAAGCTAAAAGTTATTTTCTGATCGCTGAGAATAATGCGAAAATTGAAGGTATTTTGCCATTAGTATATTTATCTAGTCCGTTTTTTGGAAAAAGCTTGATTTCCACATCTTTCACAGTCGGGGGGGGTGTGCTGAGCAATAGTGACGATGCACTGGTCGCATTGTTGAAAAAAGCAGCAGAGCTGGGGGAAGAACTCGGCGTTGCTTATGTTGAACTGCGCGGCGGGAAGGCACCTGACTGGATTTCAAAAACAGAAACCTATGCTGGTTTTGTCGCTCAAATACCTTCTGAAGAAGATGAAAATCTCAAACTTATTCCGCGTAAGAAGCGGGCGGATGTACGCAAAGGTATTAAAGCATTAGCTGAAGGCAAGCTTTCTGTTGAATTGACAGATGAAAACCATGTTTGGCCGCTTTATGCGGAAAGCGTTCGCAATTTAGGGACGCCAGTTTTTCCGAAAAAACTTCTGACTGCCTTAAAAAATACATTTGCCGATGATGTGGAGATGAGTTTTGTTAAACATGGTGTTACACCTGTTGCAGGGCTTGT
>CALLVA010000199.1 GCA_938010655.1 uncultured Parvularculaceae bacterium
ATACTAGAGCGGCCATTCAAGTACGCGCCCGCCCTTCTAAGCTCATTCACGTAGTGAATGAGCGACAAGGCAACAGGCATTTTCGAAGAAAATGACGAGTGCCGCCCTGACCACCCGGAGCGCAAGCGACCGGACGATGACCCATGTTCTTTTACAATTCGGCACATAAAAAGGGCGCTGCTAGAGCGCCCTTTTGAAAATCGATTTGTTCGTCTCGGATCAACCGCCGCCGCCAATGCCCGGCCCAACCGCAAAGTCGCGTCTTGCGGTGACGGTGGTGACAATAAAGCCTGCCATGAAGTCCAGGAAGGTCATGGTCAAGAAAATGAAGAAAGTTGAATTGCCAAAACCTGGTACGATGATGAAGCAAAGTAGGGCCACGATGAAGACCACGACGGAAAGAGCATGGTTCAACAAGCTATCTGTGCCTGTTTTTGTGGAGCGCAGAAGCTCAACGAATAAGAGGCCCATAGACGCGATGATGAAAGCGTCACCAAAGGACACGTCCCATCTGTCGCCGGAAACCATTGGCACTGAAATAAGAACATTATCTTGCCAGCCCCCCATCGCAAAATTGAGCACTGTATAAAGAATCAAACTGATCGCCAGAAGCGGAAACATTGTGAACACGGTCATTCCCCTAAAATTTGTCGTTAAGAGACTATAAACCAGATTTTAAGCATCGCATAGGGCGATTTCAGGGCAGAAGGGAAATTAGAAACGCGTGCGAGGCTTAAAGCTCAGAAATATTACCCGGATTGCGGGAGCGAGCCTTCAGCCACAAGACGCCCATCAGGTCACGGATCGCCACAAACCCACGTTGGAGATTGTTATATTTGGACACGCCATGCATCCGCGCCCGGTGACTTACGGGGTGAAATTCTACTTCAAGACCATCTTTGCGGATCAGCGCCGGGAGATAACGGTGGATATGGTCGAAGTAGGGCAAGCGCAAAAACGCCTCACGATAGAAGACTTTCAGGCCGCATCCCGTGTCATCGGACCCATCATCCAGCAAGTTCCGGCGGATTTTATTTGCAAAACGGGAAGCATAACGTTTAGCGGCGGTGTCTTGGCGCTTTTGGCGCTCACCAGCGACCATGACCAAAGTCGGCGGGGCGTCGTCGCGGGTGAGGCGCTGAAATAAGGCGGGGATATCGGCTGGATTGTTTTGGCCGTCGCCATCAAGGGTCGCAATGATTGGGGCTCTGGCAGCGGTAATCCCAGTGCGCACACTGCGGCTTTGGCCGGCATTGGCACCGTGACATAAAACACGCAATTGCGGAATTTCTGTCCGCAATTGGTCGAGAACGTCTCGCGTCCCATCGGTGGATTTATCGTCCACCATGATGATTTCAAATGGGGCGACACCGCCGAGCGCCTCAGCAATCTCCCGAATGAGGGTTGGGGCATTTTCGGCTTCATTAAACATCGGGACCACAACAGAGACCGCGGGGGCCGCCGGGTCGGTGGTTTTGGGGGTCTGCCAATTATAAAGCGATGCAAGGATAGAAGACATGAGAGGCTATTTCCGATTGTTTTTAAGCGTCGCTCTTACCTCAGCCTGCGAGCGAGGTCACGCGAGATTTTTGGCAGAGGAGAGGCAGATCAAGACGAGGCGAAAAAGGAGAGCGGGTTTCTCTTTATTTATGTCAAGACAGGGCGCTTACATCCCTGTAAGGTTGAGTTTCTTGGATGGGGCGAAGTGAAGTGATATGACTGAAATTGCTGATATAAATGAGCAGAACGGCGGCGGCAGGACCTTGGCGCAGACCGAAGCTGATGCGGCGCCATTGCCGCCAGTTCGGCGATTGCCGGGGCAGACATCCGCTCGCTTATCCAAAGCGCATATCGTGATTATCGCTGTTTTTGCCTTGCTCGTCGGCTTAGCGGGCACATTTTCTGTCCCCCCTCTAGATCGGGACGAAGCCCGGTTTATTCAAGCGTCCACCCAGATGATGGAGACCGGGGATTATCTGAATATTCGATATCAGGAAACGGAGCGGAACAAAAAGCCAGCGGGGATTTATTGGTTTCAATCTGCCAGCGTCTCACTTTTTTCAGATGTGACCAAGCGAGAGATTTGGGCTTATCGTCTGCCGTCCATGCTCGGGGCTTTTTTGGCGGCGTTGCTAACATATTGGGCGGGGTGCCGTTTATTTGGGCGAGACGTTGCGTTCATTGGCACGCTGTTTTTGGTGACATCCGCGAGCTTTGGCGGCGAAGCGACCATTGCCAAAACTGATGCAATGTTGCTGGCCACAGTTTGCGCGGCGCAAGCTGCATTGGCGCGGCTTTTCTGGTTTTCTCACGTGGCAGGCGGCATCGGCTTGGCAACGCCGCGAGAAGAACGCTGGCTGCCAATTTTGTTTTGGGTGGCGATTGGCCTTGGGATTTTGATCAAAGGGCCGATCACACCGATGATTGCATTTTTGACCCTGATGGCGCTTTGCCTTTGGGCTTTCGTGCGCGGCAGCGAAGAAGAAGGTGGCACAAAGGAAACGGCGCTTGAATCGCTTGCTTGGATGAAAGGCATTAAGCCGCTTTGGGGCGTCGGTATTATTACGGTCATGGTCGTGCCATGGGCGATTGCCATTGGCATCGCGACCGATGGGCGGTTCTTTGTGGACTCTGTTGGGAAAGACATGTTGGGCAAAGTCTCTGAACAGCAAGAGCGACATGGGGGGCCGCTTGGATATCATTTAATGCTGGTTTGGCTCTTTTTCTGGTCAGCGGCGCTTTATATTCCTTTGGCGGTACGCATGGTTTTCTCGCGCTGGCGGTCTTGGTCTGTTGCGTTTTGTTTGGCATGGGCCATTCCTTCGTGGTTGGTCTTTGAAATCACCTCAACAAAATTGCCGCATTATGTGCTGCCACTTTATCCAGCGATTGGCTTGCTCTGTGCCTTTGCCTTGCAGCAACCTGCCGAAGGAAAAGAAGAGCGGCATGTTTTGTCAAAATTCATCGGCACAGCGCTTTATGGTCTTGCAACTTTGGGATTGGCGTTTTTGTTGGTGCAATTGCCAATGGAATATGGCGGGACGATCAACCCTCTTTTCTCATGGATTTTTGCAGCGATTTTGATTTTAGGCGCTGTGGCTGTGATTTTTCTTTATTGGAAAGAGCATATGCGATTTGCAGCTTTAGGGAGCATTTCGCTTGGGGCGCTCTTTATCGTATTCGCCTTGGAAGGCACGCTTCCCTATTTGAATGATTTTCGGGTGTCGCCAAGATTAAGCGCGGCGCTGGATGAGCTTGATCTGCACCCTCGTATCGATGGGGCAGACGATGTGGCGTTGCTTGGATATAATGAACCTTCGGCGGTCTTTTTGCTCGGAACACAGACGAAATTATCCACCGCGGACCGCGCGGCTCTTTATATCAGCGAAAAGCCTGGGCGTGTGGCGGTTGTGGAAGAGCGATTTGACAAAGACTTTAAAGACTTTTTACGAGATACACCGACCGATAAGCTTGCGACTTTTTCCGGCTTTAATTATTCCAATAATAAGAAAGTCACTCTGACGATTTATCGCTCTCGCGCTGAAGAATAAAAAGAATATTACTTTTATGATGCCAAATATGACTGCTGCGCCCAAGGATATTGAAGGGGATAAGGCCCTTCGGCTATTCATTATTTTTATCTCTTGCCTGACAGCTATTCGCGTTGTCTTACTGATGATCAGTGATTTGAATATTGGGCCTGACGAGGCGCAATATTGGTGGTGGAGCCAGAGTTTTGAATTTGGATATTTCTCAAAACCACCAATGATTGCTTGGCTTATTAGAGCGACAACGTCTGTTTTTGGCGATGCAGAATGGGCGGTTCGTCTTGGCTCCCCTTTAGTTTCTGCGGCGACAAGCATCATGATATTTTTTGTTGCCCGCGCCTTATATGATAGCCGCACAGCGCTTTGGGCCGGGGTCTTATGGGCAACGCTCCCTGTGATGATGATCTCTGCGGGGATTATTTCGACCGATGTGCCGTTGCTCTTTTTTTGGAGTGCAGCTTTGTTTGGCTTGGTGCGCTTGTGCAAAACAGAGGGCGCCTCTCTTGGTTGGGCAGCGTTTACGGGTGCGATGATCGGCTTGGGCATGATGTCCAAATATGCAATGATCTATTTTCCATTAGCGCTTGGCTTATCATTTGTGCTTTCAACATTTGCCCGAAAAGCAATGAAGCCCTTACCATTATTGATCATGGGGGGCGTGGCATTTGTCTTTTTCCTACCAAATATTTTGTGGAACGCCGCCAATGATTTTCAAACTTTAAGCCACACACAGTCCAACGCGAATCTAAAAGGGGACTTATATAATTTGGACGAGTTGGCAGAGTTTTTAATTTCCCAAGCGGGTATTGTCGGGCCAATCTTATTCGTATTTTTGGTTTGGGGCTTGGTGCGGTTAAAGAAAAAGAATGTTTTGGCGGGAGATGAAAAATCTCGCGACATGATGTTAATCGCATTTCTGACGCCGCCTCTCTTAATCATCAGCATACAGGCCTTTCTCTCCCGGGCAAATGCGAATTGGGCCATGACGGCCTATCCCGCTGTGATCATTTTACTTACAGCTTGGATGTTGCGGGCAAGGCAGATGCGGTGGATGAAAGCGGCTATTGGATTGCACATTGTCCTTGCCGCCATTGTGTTTGCCGTTGCGACAAACTTTACACTGGCAGATAAATTGGGGCTGCAAAATGAAGTCAAACGCGTTCGCGGATGGCCCGCCCAAGCAGCGGATATTTTGTCGAAGTCTGAAGGCTATGATGTGTTGCTTGTGGATGATCGTGAATTAATGGGGAATCTGCTTTATTATTTGCGCGATAGTGACAAGGAAATTTATGCTCTGGATGTTCTGGGCGGTTATATTGATCATCATTATGAAGCTTTCAACATGTATCAGCGAGGCAGCACGGATAAAGCTTTATTGGTGATGAAATATCCAAAATATCTTTATGCTTACGTCGAGTTTTCCAATCGCGATGTGATTGCAATTTCAGAATTGGATCTGGGGGTGAAATGTTTGCGCCAATATACGCTTGTGGCGTTATCAGGCTACGACTCGACCAAAACACAAGATGATATTCCGCCGCCGCCGCCCGGCACGAATAGACGAAATGGCGATTGTAAGCCGTTTTAAGAAATTAATAGGCGTGGGTGTCGAATAAATCTCGCGTCTCTTTTGCGCTTAAGACTTGCCCATATTGATCAAGCAAATTCTGAGACATGGGTTTTCCCGTCTCTGAAAATTCTTGAAGAGTAGAAAGGAAACCAGCTTCGTTACTGCCTCCCTTATCAAGACGTGCCCGTTTTTTGAGGCCATGTTTGGAAATTTCGAGCACTTCTTTGGCGATGTCTTGCAACGTAAATTTGCCAATTTTTGCTTGAAGACCATGTTTCGCGGCATCAAGGCGCAAATGGTGGCGCTGTTCTTCGTCCCACCCTTTGGCGACATCCCAAGCTGCATCTAAGGCATCGCCTTCATAAAGAAGACCGACCCAGAAAGCGGGCAGGGCGCAAATGCGAGACCAGGCACCGCTATCT
>CALLVA010000200.1 GCA_938010655.1 uncultured Parvularculaceae bacterium
GATGAAGCCAAGAAGAATAAGCTTTGCGGCGTGGTCCCCTTGCCTAATCATGATACGGACTATCTCCGTTTTACGGCGGCCTTTATGATGAACCAATATCACTGGTCGCAAGAAAAAGAATTGCGCGGCTGGCTTCGGGAAAATCGCTTGGATGGGTTTAGTAAATTGGTCGCATCAATTGATAAAGAAGACGAAGCCAAAATGGCCATTATGAACAGACTACGAGACAATTCGATGCCTGCAATGACAAAGCTCCAGCAATTTTTAGCAACGCTTTAAACCGCCCCGCCCGCATATTCCACCAATGCCTTGATCCGCTTTTCAATTGGCGGATGGGTCATAAAAATCCCTGCAAAGGCATTATCATTATCAATGCACATTTGTTGAACATCATTGGGCGCATCCATATCGGAATGACCACTGATCTTTTGCAAGGCCGAGATCATGGCGTCTGGGTCTTTGGTCAGGTCCACGGCGCCAGCATCCGAAAGATATTCCCGCTTTCTGGAAATCGCAAAACGGATCACCAAAGCGAGAATATAGGACACCGCCACAATTGCGATTGCAGCTAAAATAATAACGCCCCCGCCCCGGCTATCGCCATTGCGCCCTCGACTATACCCGCCGGTCCACCGCCCAGTGCGGAACATACTGCGAAACAGCATTTCCCCGACGAAAGAAAAAATCCCCACAAAAATGACAGAGATAATCAGGAGGCGGACGTCACGGTTGCGAATATGGCTCAATTCATGCGCAATCACCGCCCGAAGTTCCGCAGGATCAAGGCGCTCAATGATGCCGCGCGTCAATGTCACCGTATATTGGCTTTCGCGCAATCCACTGGCAAAAGCGTTCATCGCTGGCGTTTCGATGATATTTAATTTGGGCGGTGTTTCTCCGCGCTCAATGCATAAATTTTCCAGCATATTGTAAATTTCAGGCGCTTCTTTGCGGGTCAGCCCTCTCGATTTAGTCGAGAGTTCGATCATTTTTTGATGCCCAAACCACGCAATCAAAAACCATAGGCCTGCAATCCCCACGGGAAAGAACCAATATTGTCCCAAAGTCTGCGCTGCTGCTGGCATGGCAGATTGCACAGAGCTATATTGTCCGCCTGCGCCGACCACCAATAAGATCAGCGCAAAGAACATCAGCGCCAGCAAAATCGGAAATCCCGCAAGCAGAAGCATCGACTTCAAATTATTGTTCCAGATATGGCTCTGCAGGCCATAAGCGCGCATGACAATTGTCCTTTAAGATTGGAAGTTAATGTCTGGTGCTGCTTCCAATGTTGGACGATTTGTTTCTGGAATTT
Organism: uncultured Parvularculaceae bacterium; assembly: GCA_938010655.1. Classification (GTDB taxonomy): domain Bacteria; phylum Pseudomonadota; class Alphaproteobacteria; order Caulobacterales; family Parvularculaceae; genus CALLVA01. The sequence continues at coordinate 1,316 of CALLVA010000200.1, forward strand.
CAAAGAACTCACGCTCTTTATAATTGCCCATAGGCGCAACAAAATTGCCCGGAATTTGCTGGATCGCGGTGTTATATTCCTGAATGGAGTTATTGTAAAAGCGACGTGCCGCAGCAATTTTGTTTTCTATATCTGCAAGTTCCCGCTGTAATTCCAGAAAGTTGGTGTTGGCCTTCAGGTCAGGATAAGCTTCAGCCAGCGCAAAAAGCTTGCCTAATGCTTGGCCGAGCATCCCTTCTGCAGCGCCTTGCGCCTGTGCGCCTGTCGCAGCAACCGCTGTGTTGCGCGCATTGATCACAGCATCCAGCGTCTCTTTTTCGTGGGTCGCATAGCCTTTGACGATTTCCACCAAATTGGGAACAAGATCATGGCGTTGTTTTAATTGAACATCTACATCCGCAAAAGCTTGGCTACAGCGCTGATTCAACCCGACAATGCGGTTATAAATTGAAATGATAAAAATCACGACCACGGCAATAATGCCGAGAATAACGAGAAGGGTATTCATGAGGGGCTCTCCAATATTTATTTATTATGCCGAAACATACAGCTGTTACAGAGCTTTGGGCAAGCACGATTGACGGTTAGATACAGCAATCCCCTTTGCCAGACCTTGGTTTTAAGCCAAAGCGTTCTATAAGTTGATAGCGTTTCAATGGAGAGAAAAGCCCCATGCCAGCCCCAATATCCCCCTCTAATCCTGCGTCAGGTCACGTCCAAGAAACCATGAATGTCACCATTACCTATCTGGAACAGACAGAGCGCCCGACGCGGCCATCGCCCCCGGCGCCTTCTGAGAAACATATCGGGCGCACGGCGATTATGCGCGCAGAAGATGCGCCTGCTGCTTTTTATCGCTATTTGTTCAACGGGATCGGCGAGCCTTGGAAATGGGTTTCCCGGCGCTATATGTCTGACGAAGAATTGCTGGAACATATTCATCATCCTGAGGTTTATATTTACGTTCTCTATGTGAAGGGGGTCCCCGCTGGCATGGCGGAAATTGATCGCCGACCAGACCATTCGAGCAAAGGCGAAGTTGAGCTGAAATTTTTCGGCCTGATGCCCCATGTCACAGGGCTTGGCCTTGGCAAATGGTTTCTGCATCAAGCCATTGGCTTGGCTTGGTCGTTTGATCCCAAACGCGTGGTTTTAGAAACATGCACAGCAGATCACCCGGCGGCCCTGCCCCTCTATCAAAAATTTGGCTTCCGTCCTTTTTCTCAGGCCAGTGGCATGATTGAGTGGCGCGGGTAATGACAAAGCATAAAGACACAGACCTTGTGACCACCGGGCGACCTCATTATCGCCCTGCGCATCCTGTGGCAGAGCCTTTGACGCGGGCCTCCACTGTGCTTTTTCCAACCTATGAAGATTTCACAGCCAAAGACCGCCCTTTTTTCTATGGCCGCTTCGGCACCCCTACTCACCGGGCGCTGGAAGAAACGGTTGCGGCGCTTGAAGGTGCAGCAGCAGTTGCGCTTGCGCCGTCGGGCCTTGCGGCAGTGACCTTTTCAATGTTGGCATTTATCAAAGACCATAGCCATATTTTGGTAACGGACTCTGCCTATGATCCGACCCGCAATTTTTGCGAGCATTATCTGAAACCGCGCGGTATTGAGACGACTTATTATGACCCGCGCATTGGGGGCGATATCGCCTCTCTCTTGCGCGATGATACGGCGTTGATCCTGGCTGAAAGCCCCGGCTCTTTGACGTTTGAAGTGCAAGATATTCCCGCCATTTCAAAAGCGGCAGGCGATATCCCTGTGATTGTCGATAATACTTGGGGGGCTGGCTATTATTATAAACCCCTTGCCCTCGGCGCGGCGGTGAGCGTTCAAGCTGCCACGAAATATCTTGGCGCCCATGCTGATTGCTTGCTCGGCACTATCGCTACAAACGACCCCAAAATCACAGCTCAGATAAGCACTGCTTTGCGCTTGCTGGGCTCGAATGTTTCTGCGGATGATGCATGGCTGACCCATCGGGGCATGCGAACCATGGCGGCGCGCTTGCCTAGACATCAAGAAACAGGCCTCGCCATCGCCAATTGGCTCAGCCATCGCGAGGAAGTCGCGCAAGTCTATCACCCTGCCCAACCAGACCACCCGGATCATGCGCTCTGGCAACGAGATTTCACCGGCGCCACAGGGCTTTTTGCCGCCCGCCTTCACACCGAGGATGAGACCAAAGTGGCAGCCTTTTGCGGCGCGCTTCGCCTTCACGGCATGGGCTATAGTTGGGGCGGCTATGAAAGCCTGTGCATTCCCACATGGCCCCATCGATATCGCACCGCCGTACCATGGCAGGCCAAAGGCCAGATGCTGCGCTTTCATGCTGGGCTGGAAGATGCAAACGACCTGATGGCTGATATTGACCAAGCTTTCGCCGCAATGGCTCAAGCTTGATAGAAGTCAGAAAATTTGCCCCGAAATCGCCTGAATGAAGGTTCATCTTTCAGGATTTGCGAGACGCTTCAAACAGAGGCATATTCTTGCTTCAGTGCGAAAGGAACATGACATGGCGCGCATCCCCTCCCTGAGCTTTTTGACGCTAGGCGCAATAGCGCTTTGTGGCTGTATTTCCCCAGATGCGTTTGATCGCCGCGGCAAAACCTCTGGTGAGCCTTATATGCTGGTCAATACATCCCCCCAAGGCGCGCAAATCACGTTTGATGATGGTGTTTCTTGCATCACGCCTTGCCGGGTCTTGGTTGCCCAACCTCTGAGAATGCGGCTTGCAAAAGCGGGATATCGCGCGGGGGAAGTCATGCTGACTTATACGCCCGCTGGCACGATCACCTATCGATTAGAACAAGCAGCCCCCATTACGGAGATTGAGCAAAGCGAATTGCCTGATCTTTGAAGGGTGTCATAAAAAGTCTGAATTAGCGCATTTTTGCCCTTGCAAAGCGGGCTGAATAAGATGTATCAGACCTTTCGGTTCGGGGCGTAGCGCAGCCTGGTAGCGCATCTGTTTTGGGAACAGAGGGTCGCAAGTTCGAATCTTGCCGCCCCGACCATTTAACTGACT
>CALLVA010000201.1 GCA_938010655.1 uncultured Parvularculaceae bacterium
GATCGCCCCGGTTGGCCCGAGGGCTGTATCATTTTTCAACGCCAAGCGCCCGCCATGTTCTTCAATGACTTTGCGCACTATGGCGAGGCCAAGGCCAGTGCCTTTTTCACGGGTTGTCATATAGGGTTCGGTTAAACGGTGCTTCGATTTTTCCGGCAAACCTTTGCCATTATCGCGCACCAAAATATGGCCAAATGTGTCATCAGATTTGATTTCAATACGAATTCTGCCACCACTTAAAGCAATAGCTTTTTGATCTTTTTCTTCAATAGCTTCAACCGCATTCTTAATTAAGTTTGTGCAGGCTTGGACGACCAGTCTGCCATCACAGAAAACTGTAATCGGCTCATCTGGTATTTTCAAATCAAATTCAATATGCGGGGAGGAAACTTGAAATGGAAAGACCGCCGCTTTGACAATTTCGCGCAATTGTTCGCGCGCCATGACGGGTTCAGGCATTCGCGCGAAAGAGGAAAACTCACTCACCATCCGACCAATATCCCCCACATGGCGGATGATCGTGTCAGTGCATCTCTCGAAGACTTCTGGGTTGGTTTTAATCTCGCTTAAATATTTTCGGCGCAATCGCTCGGCTGATAGCTGAATCGGGGTGAGTGGGTTTTTGATCTCATGAGCGATCCGGCGCGCCACATCTCCCCAAGCCGCATTGCGCTGTGCTGCCAATAATTCGGTAATATCATCAAAGGTTACAACATAGCTCGTCGCGCCATCATCCGTCTCACTGCCGCTAATGCGCACACTAAAAAGCCGGGTTGTCCCTTGCGCTTCATGTTCAACCTGACCATTCGCCGCATGGTCCTTTGATTTTAATGCTTCTTCAGCCAGTTCCTGAAACGCAGGCACAGCATCTCTCAACGGCATCCCAATCAACCTGCCTTGAGCTAGGCCCAAAAAGTCAGCCGCGGTGGAATTGGCTATGGTGATCCGCCCTTCCCGATCTGTGCCCAATACCCCAGCAGATACCCCAGACAGAACAGCTTCTGTAAAAACCCGCCGCTGGTCTAATTGCTGGTTGGCCTCCAAAAGGCTAGTCCTTTGGCCTTCGAGATCTCCAGTCATCTCGTTAAAGGTTCTCGCAAAATCTCCCAACTCGCCATCGCGATTACGAATATCCACTCGGGCAGACAAGTCACCTCCGGCAATCTTTTGAGCCGCAGCCCCAAGCCGGCGGATTGGGGAAACAATCGTCGTCGCCGTCAGCATCCCGGCATAAATCGCACATAAAAGAATGATCGTCGCGATCAGGATGAAGCCAATGGTGAAAAACTGTTTGAGAGAGGCCAACCGCGCCGCGAAAGTCGCATCCGCTGCCCGCACTTCGCTCAATCTTTGCAATTGAGTGAAAATCTGGGGGTCTTCGGCTTTATAGCCGATCAAATACCCCCCGCCATAAGCGTCTATTTTCAGCATACTGTAGAAGACATTGAGTTCTTTGGCGTCTAGGGGCCTGAAGAAACTTCGCGTGCGCTCGTCAGTACCTGCATCCACTGCGTCAAAGGCATATTTTTCGGGCAGCGCATAATCAACCCCCGGCGCGGTGCGAACCCGCGTGATCAAACGACGCTCCCCATCCAAAACATAAAGCGCGGTGAACCCACGCAAATTGGCCTGAAACCCAAGAGTATTCCGAAACCCAATTGGATTGGCATAGAGCCCACTTTCGCGGTCTTCCAAGCGCTGAAGATCAATAGCCAAACGCACCAATTCCCCGCCAGATACATTGGCTTCGCGCGTGACATACCCATTCCCAAGGGCCAGTCCCAAATCATTGGCCACCTGCACTCGCTCCACAAAGAACTCGCGAGAAAAAGACTGAAGCACTGTCGCGGTAAAGACAAAGGCGACAATCGCTGGCAAAATCGACATAATAGAGAGCAGCGCAATAAGCCGCGCATGCATTTTGGATCCGGCCCGGCCCGCCTGCCAGTCGCGGTATACATCTAAAATTCTTGACCCCACAAAGGCGAGAAGTCCAACAGTGAGCAGAATTGCGGCGCCAAAGAAGATGATCAAATTTTCAGGAGCTTCTTGGATAGCGTCCAAAAACAGAACCGCTGCCCCGAAAAATGTCGCGAGACCTGCGACGACCAAAACGACAGCAACCCCCGTGGTGATGCCCCCAGGCCCAAAGGCACGCCTTCTCTCTTTGCCAGAAAAGCGCGCTGCTTGCCGTTCAGTCTTATGGGCCGATTGGGCTTCAGCATTATCCGAAGATATAGGAACGTGCGGATCGGAACTCATTATTGCCTTTTCTTGAAAGCCAAGCTCTTTTTATGAAGAAGCTTTATTTCCAGAAAATGCGCCAAATGTTGCAAAGAATCAACAGGTAGTTGTAATTATATCGCGGTTTTTGACAGGTGGGCTTTATGCAGCAGCTTGCGACGCTGCATCCGCAGCATCAGTCCCGGAAAAGAGCTGCTCCAAAAGCATGACAACGTCTTCTTTATCCGTTGATCGACAAAGGCGGCCCCGAAAGGCTTTCCGAGCTTCATCGGATAATGCCACGGGCGCATGATCGACATATGCGGCCAAGTGTTTCCGCGCCATTTTCATGCCGAGAATTTCCCCCCGCGCCGGGCCTTCCCCATGATTATGGGTGTAATGGGAAACGGTGTCTCGATAATGAGAAATGGCCAAGCTTTGTTGTTCTGCCAAGGAAGGCACGCAAATATCGCTTCCATTGGCCAAAGCTTTGGCCATTGCGCCCGGCACCCAAGGACGCCCTTCTGCGCCACGGCCAATCATAATGCCATCAGCGCCAGACAAGGCCAAAGCCTGCCGTGCATCATTTAATGTGTTGATATCCCCATTCACCAAAAGCGGGATCGAGACTGCCTGTTTAACAGGCGCAACTGCGGCCCAATCCGCATGGCCTTTATAAAATTGGCAACGCGTGCGTCCATGAACCGTAACCATCTGCACACCAGCGGCTTCGGCTCTGGCGGCAAGCTCTGGCGCATTGATCGTCTCATCGTCCCAACCCAAACGCATCTTCAGCGTTACAGGTACATTCACCGCCCCTACTGTGGCTTCAATCAAGCTTAGCGCATGATCCAAATCTCGCATCAGCGCAGATCCAGACAAGGCCCCCGTGACCTGCCGCGCCGGGCAGCCCATATTGATGTCGATAATATCAGCCCCAAGGCCCACGGCCACTTTCGCGCCTTCGGCCATCCAATGAGCTTCTCTTCCGGCGAGTTGCACCACAGTTGGAAATACATCTTTATCTTTGGCCGTGCGCAACACTGTATCTGGCCTGTCTCGCACCAATTCCTCACTGGCCACCATTTCAGAGACCACAAGCCCTGCCCCTGCCTTCGCGACGACGCGCCGAAACGGCAAGTCGGAAACGCCAGACATTGGCGCGAGCGCCACTGGATTAGCCAATTTGATAGGTCCGATATTGATCATAATAGATTTGCTATTGGAAAAGCAGGATGACGTCAATTCGGCCTTTTCTCTTTGGATTTGCGCCCATGAACCACCTGTACAATTTGGTGAGCACCGCTAAACAGACATTATGACTAAAACCGCTGCCTTAATCGTTGCTGCTGGCCGGGGCTCCCGCATGGGAGGCACGGTGCCGAAGCAATATCAGACGCTTGCAGGCAGAGCGGTTCTCGCCCACACGATATCAGCTTTTTTGAACCATGCTGAAATTGATCTCGTGCAAGTTGTTATTCATCCAGACGATGAGGCGCTTTATCGTGAGGCTATTCAAGGCATTCAAAATCCAGCTTTGAGGCCGCCATGCCATGGCGATACTGATCGGCAGGGGTCTGTTTTCAACGGCCTCAAAGCACTGGCAAGTGAAGCCATCTCGCATATTCTCATCCATGATGCGGCTCGCCCGTTGATCGGCCCCTTGGTCATTTCAAAAGTGATCGCGGCATTGGCAGACAATGATGGGGCCCTTGCCGCTTTGCCAATCAATGACACAGTGAAAAAATCCGCCGGAAAATTCGTGGCGGATACGTTAGACAGATCAAATCTTTGGCGCGCGCAAACGCCGCAAGGATTTCACTTTGAGAAAATCATCGCCGCTCATCAAGCTTCACAAGGCCAAAACTTGACCGACGATGTTTCAGTTGCAGAAGCTGCTGATCTAAAAGTAGCGCTCGTTGAAGGCGACCCGCTTGGCTTTAAACTAACCACCCCAGAGGACACGGCCATGGCCGAAAAATTATTGAGGCAAAACGAAACGCGCATGGGCCAAGGCTTTGATGTGCATCGTTTCGAAGCTGGAGATCATGTGACCCTTTGTGGTGTGGATATTCCTCATACGCATAAATTAAAAGGACATTCCGACGCAGATGTCGCCATGCATGCACTCACGGATGCTATTTTGGGCGCAATAGGCGAAGGCGATATTGGCGACCACTTCCCCCCTTCCGACCCACAATGGAAGGGTGTCGCATCAGAAATTTTCTTGCAAAAAGCCATGAGTTTAGTGCAAAAAATGGGGGGTAGGCTGATCAACTGCGATATTACCTTGATTTGCGAAAGCCCCAAAATTGGCCCTCACAGAGAAGCAATGCGCCGTTCCCTTTCTCAAATAATGGACGTGGGTCAAACCCGCATTTCTGTTAAAGCGACTACAACAGAACAATTAGGGTTCACGGGGCGCGGCGAAGGCATTGCGGCGCAAGCAATCGCAACAATACAATTTTAAATCTGATTTAGAGACACAATTTAATGGCCGTATATACCCATGTTTCCGCAGAAGAGTTGATGAGTTTCCTTGCTGACTATGAGCTTGGCGCCGTCAAAGCGTTTAAAGGCATTGCCGAAGGGGTTGAAAATTCCAATTATTTTCTGGAAACCCATTCGGGCCGCTATATTTTAACCTTATTCGAAAAGCGCGTTGAAGAAAGCGATTTGCCTTTTTTCATGACACTGATGCAAAATTTTGTAAAAGCAGGTCTGCCCACCGCCGGTCCTGTTGGGGACAAACAGGGCCAATTGCTCAAAACATTGAGTGGCCGTCCCGCAGTGATTATTCATTTTGTTGATGGTATTTCCGTTGAAACCCCAAGCGCTGATCATTGTGCTTCTTTGGGGGCAATGCTCGCAGAAATGCATTTGGCTGCAGATGCAATGTCTCTCACAAGACCCAATAGTCTCTCCGTGGAAGGGTGGCGCGCGCTTGCTGCGGAATGCAGCAATCTTGATCTTATTTTGCCAAATCTCAACCATGAAACACAAGATCACCTCAATGCCATGGCCGATTGGCCAGCGCCAAACGCCCTCCCCCAAGGGGTGATTCATGCGGACTTATTTCCAGATAATGTTCTGTTTACGGATATTGAAATTACAGGCATTATTGATTTTTACTTCGCATGCACTGATTTCTACGCTTATGACTTAGCCATCTGCTTAAATGCATGGGTGTTCGATGCGGATCATTCTTTCAACGCTTCAAAAGCTGCCGACATGATTGGTGCTTATGAAGAAATTCGCCCTTTAAGCGACGCTGAAAAAGCAGCGTTGCCGTTGCTTGCGCGCGGCGCTGCTTTGCGATTCTTCCTGACCCGGGCTTATGATTATTTGAACCAAATCGAAGGCGCATTGGTGAAAGTGAAAGACCCGGCAGAATATATTGCAAAAGCCGCCTTCCATAGAGATCACAACTTATTGGACAATCTTCCTATGCCCAGAAGAAAAATTTCGCAGTCTGAACGCGTAAAGCGATCCGAACTTGCCAAAAAGAAAGCCGCCATGACACCAATTGATCTCCCTCCCGG
>CALLVA010000202.1 GCA_938010655.1 uncultured Parvularculaceae bacterium
GAGAATGCCTGAGCCGTAAGACACAATGCCAGCACGGGTTAAATCCAGTCGCTGTAAATGTTCGGTTGGGCGGAAGCGATATTGATCAGCATTTTTGTTGCCAATCGCAAATTCGAGATTGCTTGCAACTTCATAAATCGCGGTGGCTTCCCCGACTGCGAGTTTATCATCATTGAGCACGCCTTTAATGGCGGAGACAGGCACGGGGCTATCATGAATAAGCCCTGTTCGGCGCAAATTGCTTACCCGGTCATGCGCGCCAACGGTCACTTGTTGAGTCTTCAGCTCCGTTTCCATCTTCCGGCTATTGTTCTGTTGAACGGCTAGGCTCGTGATAATGGCTGTGCTGGCGAGTAATAAACCGGCAAGAGGCAGAATCGTTTTCAGGCCAAGCCCTTGCTTTGCTGCCACGGCAGGCGCGATATTCTCGTGCTCAATGTCGTCTTTCAGATCGTGCACATCGAGAGACGCCTCTGACAAGCCAAGGCCTAGCCCTTCTCGGGTCACCACAGATTTTTCAACACGATGTGTTTCGCTCATGGCTTGCCCCATAAATTCAGATTTGGCCTTACGACATGGCGTCGCAAAAGCTCGTTTATTAACCTTTCATAAACTAATGGCGTTTTGCCCCCTTTGTCACGCCCGAAAAGGTTAACGCGCTTGGTCAAACCCTTGTGGAATGGGCGAGGGGCGCTATGTGTTTTTCCACATTGCCAAGTTTTGGCACCTTGGTAGTGGGAGTTGCGCGCTTGTGTCATGATTGTTGCACCTCTTCAAGGCACAGTGCCGAGACCGCCCCCAATGCGGACATAATCGCCATGGCCCAAAAAACGGCGCCAATCCCAAAGATAGCAGCCACAAGACTGAACGCGCCGCCTGCGATGAGAACGAGGCCGATGACGGAATTGGACAAGGCTGTATAGGCGGCTCTCGTGTCCGGGGTGGCCATATCCACCAAATGGGTGGACCGGCCAAGACGAACGCCTTGGTAAGCTGTCATGAGCAGAAAGAGCAATATTGGCAAAACAAGCTTGGCCCCGATAAGGTCAGAATAATGCGCTATGGCGGTTGCGACCAAGGCAAAGGCCGCAATGCTCCCCGCATAGCACAATACTTTGCGACTCGATTTATCAGAAAGCCGTCCCCATACGAATGAACTGAACAAAGCTGAAAGGCTAGAAGCTATAATAAGAATGCCCAATCCGCCAATATTGTTCAAACTGTCTTGATTGGCGGCGGCCACCATGAAGGGCGGGGCGAGGGCTGTTGCGGTCAATAAGGCTCGCGTTATGATAAAACGTTTTAACTGGGTTTCAGTTTTAAGCAGGGTAAGATTATCCCAAAGCTCTTTTAGGGTAGATTTCCCGTCGGCGGTATTGCCAGGTTCTTCCTGCACTGTGATCATCAAGCCCGCTGCTGCTATCCATGCGCCGCCCGCGATAAAGATCCCGGTCAAAACGACTGTCAGTCGCGGAAAAATATCCAAGGACATTAAAAATGCAAAACCGATGACGATGGCAGCGGCAAGAGAACTGGCGAGGCCAGTTGATGTGCCGCGTCTTGATTTTGAAACCGTTTTGCCCAGTACGTCTTTATAAGAAACAGAACAAATACTGCGCGATAAGGCGAGAATTGTCAGAAAAAACAAAATCCACCAGCCGCTTTTCTCTCCTGATATGAAAATGGCGCTCAAGCCAATGGCGATGGCTGATATGCCTTGGCCGATGCTGCCCAAAGTCCATGCCACTTTGCGCATTGGCATTTTACGAATTGTCCCGGCGGTGAAAAGCTGGGGCAGCAAAGCACCCGCCTCACGAAACGGCACCAATAAACCAATGACTGTGGCGGAGCCGCCAAGAAAAGTAATGAGCCAACTTAAGATCAATTTGGGATCAATCAGCCCGTCAGCGATTTTGCTTAAAAATATTGATCCAACATTGATGAAAAAGTTTCGAGGTTCGTTTTTACAGGCCGAAGAGGGAATATCTTTGCAAGTGTGTTCATCGCCTTTAATGATCAACGCCATGAATAAATGTTCTAAAATCGATTTCTTTGTCATGTCGCGGCGGCCCCTTTTTGACCTCGCTTGAGATAAGACGCAGCGCCAAGACCAGCAGCTTTGCCAGTGGCAAGGCAGGCAGTGATCAAATATCCTCCCGTCGGTGCATCCCAATCGATCATCTCGCCAGCGCAAAAAATGCCGGGCATGTTTTTTATCATCAAAGTATCATCAAGCGCCTCCCACGTGACGCCGCCAATTGTGGAAATTGCTTCATCCAGAGGTGCCATGCCAGTTAAGGGTAATGGTAAGTTCTTTAAAGCGTGGGCCAAATCAGCAGGGGTCTCCCGGTTTTTGGGCGTGGTAAATTCATAGACCAGTGCCAAACGCGCCCCTTTCAGGCCGAGGGTTTTGCGTAAATGATTACTCAGAGATTGCTTGCCGCGCCCATGACCGAGCTTTTCCGTAAGGGTTTCGAGAGATTGATCAGGGAACAGATCAAGCTGGGCAATTGCATCGCCATTTTTTAAAATAGCATCTCTCAATGGCGCTGATAAAGAATAAATACTGCCGCTTTCAACTCCTGTTTTTGTAATGACAAATTCTGCCCGGCTTGATTGGTCGCCATAACTTAGTTTGGTTGATTTTACAGGCGCGCCAGCAAATTCAGATTTTATTTTTTCAGACCATGCAACCGTAAACCCGCAATTAGAAGGGTGAAAAGGCGCTACGGGAACGCCCTTTTGAGACAAAGGCTCTGCCCATCCACCATCGGCCCCTAATCGTCGCCAGCTTGCGCCTCCCATAGCGAGAATAATGACATCTGCTTTTATTAGCTTTGTTTCATTGGGGGAGTGAAAGACCAGGGTATCGTCTGACCAACCCTGCCAGCGATGTCGAAGAAAAAACGCTGCGCCTAGCTCGCTTAAACGAGACAACCAAGCGCGCAAAAGCGGGGAGGCTTTCATCATGCTTGGAAAGACGCGCCCCGAAGATCCGGTATGGCTTTCAATACCTAGGTCTTTCATCCAATTGATGATATCAGATGCATCAAATTCTTCGACTATTTGAAGCAATCTTGGGTCAGCTTTCGGGTAACGCGACAGAAAAAGGTTTTTTTCTTCTGTATGCGTTATATTTAAACCGCTTTTTCCTGCCATTAGAAATTTGCGGCCAAAGCTTGGCATGGCGTCATATATATCAACAGCAACGCCTTCGCGCAAAAGCGCTTCAGCCGCCATCAATCCTGCTGGACCTGCGCCAATAATAGCAGCTTTTTGCGTTCGAGACGTCACCCGAGAAGGCGCTCTGTCATTTCAAATAGGTTTTTGGAGAGGTCTGGCGTATCTAACAAATCTTTCAAAGCAATTTCCAACTTTTTGCGCCGCACTGGCTCCACTCTTCGCCAGCTTTCTGTTGCACCGATCAATCTTGCTGCTACTTGCGGGTTAATTTTGTCGAGCTTTTTAATTTCCGCAAAGAAGAAATCATATCCCGCCCCATCGGCGCGGTGGAAGGCTGACATGTTTTCCATCGCAAAAACGCCTATTAAGGAGCGCACTTTGTTCGGGTTTTTGGCATCAAAAGATTTTGTTTGCGTCAAAGCTATGATTTCTTCTAACGCCTGCGCGCTACCGGCCATGGCCTGCCATGCCAACCACTTATTGATCACCAAAGGTTCATGCTGCCATTTCTCATGGAAGTTTGCCAAAATCTCAGCACGCTCTGGTCTGTCTGACCGGGCAAGCAAAGACACAGCCGCCGCTTCATCGGTCATATTTTGAGCATGGGTTGCTTGCGCAACCGCAAGATCAGCAGCCTCTTGGCTACCGCTGGCCATCCATAAAGACAGTGCATTATTGCGCAAGGCCCGTCGCCCGGCTTGTTTCGCGTCAGGGCTATAAACATCATGGACTTCCATTTCCGTGTAAAGAGGAAGTAAGATTTCCCCCAAGCGATCAGCGAGAAATGATTTTAGGTGTTTAACCGCTTGCGCAATCGCATCCGGGTCCAGATCTATGTTAAGGGCGCGCGCAAGGTCCGTTTCCGACGGCAAGCTTAACACTTCGGCGCGATAGGCCGGTTCTAATGTCGCATCTTGCACCAAAGTTCCGATGGCTTTGGCAAAAGCGGCCATATTATCTTCTGTATCCGGCACTCCTTGGTCTCCCACAATATGTTTTAGGAGGTCGAGGGAGAATTGCCGGGCCTGGGACCACCGATTGAACGGGTCAACATCATGGGCAATAAGCGTTAAACGCTCTTCAACAGTCAGGGATTGGTGAATAATAACCGGCGCTGAAAATCCCCGAAAGAGAGAGGGGATTGGTTTTTCCGTTAAACCATCAAATGTCAGTGTGCGGCTATCTTCTTTTAATTCAATCGTGCTGGTGCTCGTGACAGGGCCAGACTTGCCAATCAATCCCATTACCACAGGCATATGCCGTGCGGGCTTATTGTCTTGCCCCGGAGTTGGCAATGTTTTTTGGGAGAGGGTTAGTTGATATGTCCCATTTTCGAAACTCTCATTCACTGTAATATGAGGCGTCCCTGCGTCTGAATACCATCGCCGGAATTGGTTCAAATTTGTGCCGCTCGCATCTTCCATGGCAACCAGAAAATCATCCACTGTGGCTGCTTGGCCGTCATGTCGATCAAAATAAAGATCAGATCCCTGACGAAAAGCATCTGGTCCAATCAACGTTTTGATCATGCGGGCAAGTTCCGCGCCTTTTTCATAAACCGTTGCTGTGTAAAAATTATCAATGGTAATATAGCTGTCAGGCCGAGCAGGGTGCGCCAGCGGTCCTGCATCTTCGGGGAATTGCCGCGCCCAAAGTTGCCGCACATCCTTGATGCGTTGAACAGAGCGCGAGCGCATATCTGCTGAAAATTCCTGATCCCGAAAGACCGTGAAGCCTTCTTTCAAGCAAAGCTGAAACCAGTCTCGGCAGGTAACGCGATTGCCGGACCAGTTATGAAAATATTCATGGGCAACAATGCCTTCGATCAACTCATAGTCCCTGTCAGTCGCCGTTGTTGGGCTTGCAAGAACATAGGCAGAGTTGAAAATATTCAAGCCTTTATTTTCCATTGCCCCAAAATTGAAATGATCCACAGCCACGATCATAAAAATATCGAGATCATATTCCCGGCCAAAGACATCTTCGTCCCAGCGCATAGATCGCTTGAGCGCATCTAGCGTATAGCCACATTTTTGAATGTTACTGGGTTGCACAAATACTTGCAGGGTCACCTCTCGGCCAGACTGGGTTGTGAAGTGATCTTCGACAAAGGCCAGATCCCCGGCCACGAGCGCAAAAAGATAAGCAGGTTTAGGGTGAGGGTCGAACCATTCTGCAAAATGCCGACCGTCGTCTAGCGCGCCTTTCGGGCCGGGATTGCCATTGGCCAACAAAACCGGAAACGCTTTCTTATCCGCTTCGACACGGACCGTAAAAGTAGAGAGTACATCTGGTCTATCGAGATAATACGTGATCCGGCGAAAACCTTCCGCTTCGCATTGGGTGCAAAACATGCCGTTCGAAATATACAGCCCACTCAAAGCTGTGTTTTGGTCCGGTGAAATTTTAACTTCAGTTTCAAGCGTGAAATTGTCTGGCACGTCGCCGATCGTTAAATGCGTTTCGCTCAAAATATAACGGTCTTCTGCCAAAACAGCGCCATCAAGCTTCACGGCGATAAGCTCTAATTTCTCACCATTCAACACCAAAGCCGCAGCAGGATCTGCACCGTCTCGTCTGTTCATCTTCAGCTTTGCAAAAACGCGCGTATTGTCTGGAGCCAAATCAAAGCGCAAATCGACATGAGCAATCTCGAAGGGCGCCGGTGTATAATCTTTTAAGAAAATATGTTTTGGGGCGCCGTGATCTTCGGGGGCAATATCGGTTTTCATAGAGACTCCTTAGGGCAGATATTATGGAGTTTATTGATACCCTGCTCACCCCATGGTGCAACATCTGATTTTACCATGAAATTGCATGGGTAAGCATATGTTTTTGCGTC
>CALLVA010000203.1 GCA_938010655.1 uncultured Parvularculaceae bacterium
GCCAATTTATCCCCACCCCCCGTCACCTGACATATACTGATGTCAGACCTAATCAACGGAAGGCTTTGTAGGATCCAGCTGCTGAGGATTAGGGGACGTATGCCGGACGGGCGCGCCATGGAAGCGTTCTGACGTTCGGTCGGGTCATGAAGGGTTGAAGCGTTAAAACAACCGCTTTGATCGCCTGATGCAACAGGCTTTCTTCATGTGCTTAGGACAATACTGGGCGCGTGCCAGTTTGGCTGCACCACACACTACTACTAGAGCGGCCATTCAAGTACGCGCCCGCCCTTCTAAGCTCATTCACATAGTGAATGAGCGACAAGGTAACAGGCATTTTCAAAGAAAATGACGAGTGCCGCCCTGACCACCCGGAGCGCAAGCGACCGGACGATGGCCCATGCTCTTTCGACATTTTGGTTTTAAAGCTTACGGTTTTCGGCGCGCTGCCCACCACGCCAGGCGTTTTTCCAAGTCTTTTTCAAAGCCACGCGGCACGGGACTATAAAACGTTTCTCTGTCCATCTCTGGCGGAAAATAGTTCAAGCCCGCAAAAGCTTCTGGTGCATCATGATCATAAATATACCCGGCGCTATATCCGATTTCTTTCATGAGCTTGGTCGGCGCATTTAACGCGTAAGCTGGCGGCATAAGAGAGCCTGTTTCCTTGGCGGATCGGACCGCGCTTTTATAAGCCGTATAAAGAGCATTAGATTTTGGCGCTGTTGCAATATAAATTGTGGCTTGCGCCAATGCCAATTCGCCTTCGGGGGAGCCAAGCTGTTCATAAGCATCTCGCGCGGCCAAACATTGCGGTAGCGCTTGTGGGTCCGCTAAGCCAATATCTTCGCTGGCCATACGAATGAGACGGCGCGCAAGATAGAGCGGATCTTCCCCCGCCGTTAGCATGCGCGCTAGCCAATATAAAGCTGCATCCACATCGGACCCGCGCACTGCTTTGTGGAGCGCCGAAATTAGATTATAATGGCCTTCTTGGCCCTTATCATAGATTGGGGCGCGTCGCTGGACGATTTTTGCCATTTCCTCTGTGTCGAGACTTTCTTCGCCTGTTGCGAAAATATCCTCAACAAGATTGAACAAAAAACGGCCATCGCCATCGGCCATATGGCACAAAGCTTGACGTGCTTCTGGCGTTAAGGGCAATTTCTTCTCCGCTTCTGCCTCTGCGCGCGCCAGCAATAAGTCTAACGCTGATTCATCTAATCGTTTGAGCGTGAGAACTTGGGCTCTGGAGAGAACCGCCGGGTTTAATTCAAATGAAGGGTTTTCAGTGGTTGCGCCCACAAGCGTGATCAAACCACTTTCCATATGAGGCAAAAAACTATCTTGCTGCGCCCTATTGAAACGATGAATTTCATCCACAAAAAGCAGCGTGCCTCGCCCGGACATTTTTTTGGCTTCTGCTTGATCAAAGACTTTACGCAAATCAGCGACACCAGAGAAAATCGCTGAAATTTGGTGGAAGTCCAGATCAACACGGTCTGCCAGCAACCGGGCAATGGTCGTTTTGCCAACGCCGGGCGGGCCCCAAAAAATGATTGATGAAAGCCGACCCGTTTTGAGCATGCGCGCAAGCGGCGCGCCTTCATCCAGCAAATGTCCTTGGCCAACAACTTCAGCCAACGTCTTCGGGCGCAACCGATCTGCCAAAGGCCGTTGCGTGTCTGTTTCCATGCCTGCGGAGGAAAAAAGTGTCGACACTAGTATCGCAATCTGGAGGTGAAAATTTGGCCTCGTGTATCTTGCACCTGCAAAACCCAGCTTCGAGATTGTGCATTTTTCAAGACACGCTCCACATCTTTAACGGTTTCAATCTCAGTGCCGTTAATACTCAGAATACGGAATTTCTGGCGAAATCCGGCGCGGGCACCAAGGCTGCGGCCCGCCACATCCATGACCACAACCCCCTTTGCAAAAGGCGACATGCTCAATTCATCAGATAAGGCGGGCGAGAGATTGGCAATTGTGAGCCCAGAAAGCGGATGGCGCCCTTCAAGGGTTTTTGTATTCCGCCGCGGCGTTTCCGGCGGCAAGGCCAATGGCACCGTAAGGGCGATGGGCTTGTTTTGGCGCAGCACCGTTATCACAACGGTATCGCCCGGATTGCTTGTGCCGATACGATATGTCGTGCCTTCTGCGTCTAATACATCCTTGCCCGCAACCTTCAAAATGACGTCACCTTCTTTGATCCCCGCTTTGGCTGCTGGGGATTTTGGATATACATCCTGCACCAACGCCCCCACAGGGCGATCCAATTCTAGCGCCTTGGCCAAATCAGAAGTCACCGTATCAAGCGAAGCGCCGAGCCACGGCCGTTTGATCACTTGGCCGCCATTCACGGCGGTGTTCACCACTTGCTCTACAAGATTACCGGGAATGGCAAAGCCGATCCCATTAGACCCACCAGACCGAGAGAAAATCGCCGTGTTCACGCCCAATAAATTACCATCTACATCGACCAGCGCCCCGCCAGAATTCCCCGGGTTAATGGCAGCATCTGTTTGGATAAAAAATTGGAAATCAGAAATGGAAACTTGCGTTCGCGCCAGGGCAGAAACAATGCCACTTGTGACAGTCTGTCCGACCCCGAAAGGATTACCAATTGCAAGAACAATATCGCCGACTTCGGCTCCATCAGAATCTGCAAAACGCAAGAAAGGCAACGGATCATCTGTTTTGACTTTAAGGATCGCCAAATCGGTTCGATCATCAGTTAACAGAACATCTGCTTCAAATTCACGGCGGTCGTTCAACACAACTTTGATTTCCGTCATGCCTTCCACAACATGATTATTGGTAACGACAATGCCTTCTGGCCCCACAATGACACCGGACCCAAGAGATTGCTGCACACGCTCACGTGGCATGCCCCCTGCCCGGTCTCCAAAAAATTCACGAAAAAAAGGATCATCAAACATGGAGGAACGTCGGCGCGTTGTAATCGTTCGCTTGGTATAAATATTAACGACAGCTGGTGCTGCTTCCTTGACCACAGGAGAAAGTGACATCTGCATAGCAGTTGAGTTTTCCGGCACATATCTGTCTGTTAAATCAGCTTCAACCAGAGGGAGGGTCGAAACGTTTTCCTGAGGCGCCTGAGCTTCTGCGCCGCACGCCGACAAAAATAAAACCGCGACCAAGGTCAAAAAAGCGCGGCAATTACGGTCTTTAAAAGCAGTCATTATAAGTCACCATGCAATGAATTTTAAACGCGTCAATAATTTCCAATATAAAGTCGTCCTGCCCAGAAAACCAAGCCAGATTAAATTTATAAATAAAAAGTCATATGGCGATCCTAGCTTATACGCAAAAAAATAGCTTCCCGGAATAGGAAGCTATTTTAGGATTTCACGCTCTTTTGACTAGCCCAAATGAAAGCGGGCCATTCAAGCTTAGCGACGCGCTTTCCGTTTTGACGCGCCATACCCCGCAAGGCCCATGGCCATAAAGACGGCAGCAGCAGGCAACGGCACTTCACTTGTCTGCTCAACCAACGACAATGAAGTGATGTTAAACCCAACCGGAGAACCGGCAGTAATCGTGGAGAATAAAACAGTTAAACCAGTGAGCGACAGGATCCCGTCTGAAGATCCATTCTCAAAATCGGCAACCAATCTCGAAACAATATCAGACACTGTATCGCCGCCATTGATCAGGGATTGATCTTGATCAATAGAGCTAAAACTAAAAGCAGCCAAAGGAAGACCGTTTGACAAACCACTTGAAGACGTCAAAGCCCCGAAATCAAATCGAATTGAATCGGAATCAACATTATTCAAATTAGCTGTACCGTCTGAAATTCTAATCGTCCCAGAATTACTTGTCGCCTCGTAATCACCCACAAAAAGGACGATCTGGCTCAGGCTATTTGCGAAAGATTCTGAAACATTTCCTTGCACAACGCTATCATCGAACAGAAAGGACAGACCCGCGGAAGAACCAACTTCAAAGAAGCCATTACCAACTTGATCAGCAGGTAGCCTGCTTACGGTGCCTTCAACATTTACGCGAAAGACAGCGGCATCGGCCGTTGTTAGCAGCATTGAGATGCCCACTAAGCCGGATAGGATAAATTTTAACATGGATTTTTACTCTTACTTAACTAACACTAATTTCGATTCATTAGTCTTCCGCAGCAAAAAGTCAAATCACAAAAACTTGATATCTCAGTAAAAAGCCCGTGATAGACAGGCTTCTTACCAAAAAACTTGGTTAACTTTGACCAAGGGCTTGATCTAAATCAGCAATTATATCTCTCGCATCTTCAATGCCGATCGATACCCGCACCGTATCTGGCGCTGCCCCTGCTGCAGTTTTCTGAGCATCGCTGAGCTGGCTATGGGTTGTGGAAGCTGGGTGAATGATCAACGACCTGGTATCGCCAATATTTGCCAGATGGCTTAAGAGATTTACGTTTGAAACCAGTGCCTTACCTGTTTCAAACCCACCCTTCACGCCAAAGGTGAAAACAGCCCCGCTTCCATTTGGTAAATATTTTTGGGCCAATTTATAATGAGGGTCGCTTTCCAGCCCGGCATATCGCACCCAGGACACAGCGTCATGCCCCTCTAGCCATTTGGCTACCTCAAGGGCATTTGAACAATGCTTATCCATTCTCAAAGGAAGCGTTTCACAGCCCGTCATGATCATAAATGCATTGAATGGAGACAAAGCAGGGCCTAAATCCCGCAGCGAGAAGGCCCGTGCCGCGATGGCAAAGGCAATATCCACCTCTGCGCCATCTGGCCCTAATGGCAAAGCGCCAAAACCTTCTGCGAAAGTGAGGCCATTATAATATTCTTGCGGCGTTGCCATGGTGGGGAATTTTTCTGGATGTGCTTTCCAGTCAAATTTCCCGCCGTCCACGAGCACCCCGCCTATAGAATTTCCGTGTCCGCCAATAAATTTCGTGAGCGACTCAACAATAATATCTGCCCCATGTTCAAACGGGCGACAAAGATAAGGCGTTGCCATAGTATTATCGACAATATATGGCACCCCATGTTTATGAGCGACCGCAGCAATGGCCTCCATATCCATGACCACGCCGCTTGGATTAGCCAAGCTTTCGCTGAACACTGCCCGCACAGTCGGATCCATCGCGGCATTTAAGGCGTCAATATCCTGCATATCGACAAATTCGACTTCCCAACCAAATTTCTTGAAAGCATGGCCGAGCTGATTGATCGACCCCCCATAAAGATGTTTGGCAGCAATAATTTTTGTGCCCGGCTCGCAGAGAATATGGAACGCTAACATTTGTGCGGCGTGGCCAGATGCGACACCTAAAGCGGCTGTGCCCCCTTCAAGATCTGCAATCCGGTTCTCAAGCGCTGATACTGTTGGGTTGCCTATGCGCGTGTAAATATCCCCAAATTCTTGCAATGCGAATAGCTTGGCCGCGTGGTCGGCATCTTTGAAAACGAAGGAACTTGTTTGGTGAATAGGCTGAGCCCGAGAGCCCGTAACAGGATCAGGGGCAGCCCCAGCGTGAACAGCTCTGGTTGAAAAATGCGTCATGGGGTATCCTCGCCTAAAAAGTTTGAGCAGAAAATGTCAAAATCATCGGCTCAAACATATGATTAATCTATCGAACCTTTCTGTTCAATTTGCCTCCATATGACAAGTAAAAACCGTGCTGGAAACCCGGCACGGTTTTGAGTTTTTCATGCTAAAGAAGGCTCGACACCCTTCGCGGCTTTCGACCACTAGCTTTTACAAGGCCGATACCATTCAATCGGCTTCTCTGCCAGCATAGACACGAGCTGATTGACTGTTTCTTCCGACCCATCCGCAAACGGTAGATAAAGTCCCGTAACGCGCGGGGTCAAATTGATATCATCTTCGTACATAAGCGCTTTGATTGTGCCGAGTGAAAGAATAGCATTTTCTATGGTGGTTTGATTGATCTGGTTCGGTAGGGGCAGACTACTCGCAACAGACTTGCCGGAAATGCCTAATGTTTGAACCGTCAATGTGCCAGTAGAATTACCAGCTTCAACAGAGGCAGAAATTGCGCCGAGATTAGATAGATTCACATTCCCACTCAGCACATTCACATCTGCTGTGAGGCGCAAGCCGACGCCCACATAAACGGGTACATTAAACACTTTCCCTGTGCTTGGCGTTTCTTCTGTTTGGTCCAACCGGGTCGTCGGCCCCGTTGCGGGTTGAACGCCGCTGATCGTAAACGCCGAATTTGACGAAGTATCATTTTCCTGAATAGTGACCGTTTCCGTCACAGTTTCATAAACGGTCCCTTCCCCACTATCCTTCTGTTTTTCCATTGAAACGGGCTCATAAAACGCTTCATCTTCAATCGAAGGGAAAATAGCATTCGCCTCAACAATGTCGTTATAGCGCGCTGGCGGCCTAGCGTTTTGATAAGTCTGATATTCCGATATTGAGTTAAATTGAGCAAACCGAATATTGGTTGTGTCTGTTTGGATATAATCCAATACGACCTGATATGAATTTCCAGCTGTGCCAAAAGTCGCTGGTCCAAAAGAGCCTGACAAACTCCCATTTCTGGATTTGACAGAAATCCTTACCGCATTGTCCGGGAGAGATGGCAAAATGTCTTTGAAATCTGCATCTGTCTTGGCTTTACACCTTTCTCCGGCCTTTTGCTTTATGCGGAGCGGGTCTAGCGGGACATAGGTATATCCTGACACTTTAGACCCAATCGTTTGCGGCGTTTCTTTGATAGGCGCTGTGTTCAAAAGACTGCCGCCAGCACACCCCGTCGACGCCAATAATATTGGTAGTAGAAACTTCTTCATACCCTGCCCTCTCTTATTATTGAGAGGATTTTAAAGTGAGGAATGAAAGCGGGTCAAGATTGGTTAACGCAGAATTTTGCGAAAATCGGCCCGCTATTTAGGACGATAGAACAAA
>CALLVA010000204.1 GCA_938010655.1 uncultured Parvularculaceae bacterium
TCAGCATCAAGCTGATGCGCAAATTCAGTTTCTGATTCAGAAAACCCGGCCTCAGATATTGGTTTATCAGGCAGCAACATTGCAAGATCACAATTTAAAGCATCAGCAATTTGAGACAAAATATGTATTGAACACTTTGTCTCCGCCCGCTCATATTTATTATAATGATCTTTGCTCTTCTGAAGAATTTTGGCCATGTCCGCTGGCTCAAGAAAAAGAGCTGTGCGATGGCTCTTTATCCGTCGACCAATCTCAGCATAAAAAGACTTTTCGCGGTCTGTCATAAGTCATCCAAAATAATTCCCACTATTTTGAATTAAGGTGGTCTGCATCAACGCGACACCGACCAAAAGTTGTGCCCCACCCCACAAACAATCAGAACGAGAAGCGGTGCCAAAAACGGATCATTGAAATATAGAGAAATATCTTGAGTATTGAGAAGCATCTCGCTGCACAAATGGCTTTTGGTGCGCCCGTTCGAGCAAAGCTCGAACCAACTAAATAACGGACGCATCATTTCGACGACAGGAGATATGGTGCGGGCGGCCGGACTTGAACCGGCATAGCCTAAGGCCGACAGATTTTAAGTCTGTTGTGTATACCAATTCCACCACGCCCGCAGCAGATTAGTTTTATCTTTAAAGCCCGGTTTTGATTGACTGGCAAGGGGGCTTAGGCAAAGTGGTGAAAAATCAGCTGATTTCTGGGCTCGCGCCTAGGGCTTCCATTAAAGCTCCGACTTTCTGGCTCATAGCGTCTAAATCTGCTGGATTCGTGCCCCTTAATACGATGGAAATCTTCTTCGTTTGCCCCGCGGCAAACTCACCGGGATAGCTGCCGATGGAAATGAGCGGCGATTCCTTTTGCAGCGCTTCTAAGCCGGCAGACATTTCACTTTCCAAAACGGCCCCTGTGATCGTCCGCGATATCATCTCAGCGCCGCGTTCAATCTGGGGATCAATATTTTCTAACATGCCGGCAAAAATACTGGGCACACCGGCCATCACGAATACATTCTCAATCCGAAAGCCTGGCGCGCCAGAAACATTATTCTCTATTAAACTGGCCCCATCAGGAACACGGGCCATGCGCAAGCGCGCTGGCGTCAACTCATCACCTTTTGCATCGTACCATTCCTTCAACACGGCCACAGCGTCAGGTCGTTCTGTTATTGCCACGCCAAACGCTGTTGCAATTGTAGGCGCGGTAATATCATCATGGGTTGGGCCAATCCCCCCTGATGTGAACACATAAGTATAGCGCTCGCGCAATATATTGACCGCTTCCGCAATCGCCCCCTCTTCATCAGAGACAATCCGCACTTCTTTCAAATCGACGCCGCGCTCAGTCAACCAGCCTGCCAATTTGTGAATATTAATATCACGCGTCCGCCCAGACAAAAGTTCATCGCCAATGGCGACCATTGCAGCAGTAATACGATCGCTCGCCATGAAGACCCCTCTCAATCGTCAAAAGAACTTGTAAGGATCAATAAAGGAGGCGCCCTCTTCTCACAAGCCCCCATCCCGCCAATCGGGCCATTGGCATAGGCTCACAAGCACATCACAGACCCCTCACGCCATGGTGTTTGGACAATTTGACCGCGCTATACCATGTTAACTTTATCGAAGTTAACACTAGCGAATTTCAAACATGGAAAGATAAGACAATGCCCCTCACTCGAACAACACCCCTCTTCCGCTTAGCCGCCCTTTTCTCTTTACTCTTTGCCGCATCCATATTTTCTTTTGGGTCGGCCCATGCTGGTGAAATCGCCAGCGGGTCTGGTTGGGATAAAGTTGGTAAAAAAACGTCAGGCAGTTGGTCTGTAATTGAAGAAGATGGTGTCTTTTACGTTGAACTTGGCGACGATTTTAAAACACGAAATGCGCCAGATCTGAAAATTTATCTTTCAACTGCAGATGCCACCTCCCTTAACAACAATAATGGTATCGATGAAGCAGTTTTCATCAGTAAACTGACGTCAAATAAAGGAGCACAAAGATACGCTTTGCCGGATGGTGTGTTACCGTATGACTTTACGTCACTCGTCATCTATTGTGAAGCTTTCAGTAAATTCTGGGCAGCCTCCACACTATAAAATTGTCCCATAGCGGTAAGTGTGTTTATGGGCGGGATTTCTCCCCCTCTCTCCAGCTCACCTAACACATTTACCGTCTCCCGATGCCATGCATTCTCCCCCTAGGGTTTTCGTTTCACCCTTTCGCTTGGCATCGGGACCCTTAGAGGGTGCCCCTTGATTTCAGGGGTTTTTTTGTCTCCGCAATATGCGCTAAGACAGATTTATGCGCCCCGATAGCCTTACACCTCTCTTTGCCGATGTTACTGCCCTTGCCGGGGTAGGCCCTAAAGTCGCGACCTTGATCGATAAAGTCGCTGGCCCCCGCATTGTAGATCTCCTCCTCACAGCGCCTCATGCTGTAATAGATCGCTCTGCTCGTCCTCATGTTTCAGAAGCTTTGGAAGGCCAATTGGTCACTCTTGAAGTTCAGGTGGATAAACATGAACCTTCTCCGCCCGGCAATCCGCGTGTACCCTATAAAGTCATTTGCTCTGATACGACTGGGTTTCTGACGTTAATATTTTTCCACGCGCGTGGCGACTTTCTTCATAAGCAATTACCTGAAGGCACCACAAGGCTTGTTTCTGGTCGCGTGGAACGACATAAAAATACGCTGCAAATGGTGCATCCTGATTATATGGTGGACCCCTTAAAAGCAGATGATCTCCCGCTGATTGAACCTGTTTATCCGCTAACTGCTGGCCTTGCGCCAAAGACCATGAGAAAAGCCGTTCGCGGTGCTGTGGACCGTGTACCATCTTTAGGGGAATGGCAGCGCGAAGATGTTCTTGCCGCTCAAAAATGGCCGAATTGGCAAAATGCTATTCAGCAATTACACGCACCAGAAAATGCAAGTGACCTTGGCCCACAGACGATTACACGCCAACGTCTTGCTTATGATGAACTACTTGCCAATCAATTGGCCCTCGCTTTGATCCGACAAAATCGCCGTGCGCTGCCGGGGCGGTCTTTCAAAGGCAATGGGACATTGCGAAACCAAGTGCAAAAAGCCCTCCCTTTTGCTCTAACCGGCGCGCAACAACGATCCCTTACAGAAATCTATGATGATATGTCCGTCCCCCAACGCATGGTGCGCTTGCTTCAAGGGGATGTGGGATCAGGTAAAACCGTTGTTGCCTTGATGGCTATGTTAGCGGTGATAGAAAGCGGGTCACAGGCGGTTTTGATGGCGCCAACTGAAATTCTCGCTCGGCAGCATATGGAATCTATTGTCCCGCTTTGTGAAGCCGCCAATATATCTGTTGAATTATTGACGGGTCGTGACAAAGGCCAACCCCGTGTTGCAAAGCTCAATGGTATTGCTAAAGGGTATATTCAAATCATCATAGGAACTCATGCCGTTTTTTCTGATGATGTTCAGTATAAGGATTTAGGTTTAGTCGTTGTTGACGAACAACACCGCTTTGGCGTCTTCCAACGTATCGCTTTGCAAGAAAAAGGGGATCGCCCCGATTTATTAGTCATGACAGCGACCCCAATTCCGCGCACCCTTGCTCTCACTTCTTATGGCGATATGGATGTCTCCAAGATTGACGAAAAGCCACCGGGGCGCAAACCCGTTGATACCAGAGCTATGCCACTAGCGCGCTTGGAAGAAGTTACCGAAGGCGTTGCAAGAGCTGTGGATCGCGGTGAACAAATTTATTGGGTCTGTCCCCTGGTGGAAGAATCCGACCTGATTGATCTAACCGCCGCCGAGGAACGTTATGCTGCTTTGCAATCCCGTTTGCCCGGCCGTGTTGGACTGGTCCATGGGAAGATGAAAGGGCCGGAAAAAGACGCTGTTGTAGAGTCTTTTTATCGAGGTGATATTTCCGTTCTAGTTGCAACCACGGTTATTGAAGTGGGCGTCAATGCGCCAAATGCGACGATTATGGTTATCGAACATTCGGAACGTTTTGGCCTTGCACAGCTCCACCAGCTCCGAGGGCGTGTTGGCCGGGGGGACAAACAAGCGACATGTTTACTGCTCTATAAAGCAGGTGAAAAAGGCCAGCTTGGAGACACCGCCAAAGCAAGGCTCAACATTTTACGAGAGACTGAAGATGGATTTCTCATCGCAGAAGAAGATCTGCGTTTGAGAGGCGCTGGTGATGCGCTTGGAACTGCTCAATCTGGCTTTCCCAGTTTTCGCTTGGCCGATATTGGTGATCATGGCGCTTTGCTGGATATGGCAAGAGACGATGCACAATTAATCGTTACACAAGACCCTGAACTTAAAACGACGCGCGGTAAGGCGCTGCTCGAATTGTTATATCTTTTTGGGCGGGACGATGCTGTGAAATTATTGCGCTCTGGCTAGTCTCAACGCCAGAAGCAAAAAACCCGGCTCGAAAGCCGGGTTTTTCAAAATTCAAATCTGATTAGCTTACTTTGCTTTGCGACGGCGCATGGCAACCGCACCACCGATACCAACTAGGCCAAGCATCGCTAGACCAGCTGGCTCAGGAACTCTTGTTGGCTGAGCGCTTGTTGTGTCAAAGAAGCTCTGAACACCAGCGTCAAACAAAGCGATCTGATCGCCAGAAACTGAAAATTCATCAACAGCTGTGAAGTGTGCCCAAACACCAATGTCATCACCGAAAGCAGCACCAGTCCACTCGCCGCCCATAAAGTTATTGACGCTTGAGATATCCAAAGAGTTGAAGCTTACGATAAGGCCCCGCTCTGGATCGTTATTCACAGACAAAACATCGTTGAATGTGTTGATGTGTGCATCTTGGTTTTGGTATGAATTGAAACCGTTCACACCGTCGTAAGCATATGTGTAAACATCGCGCCCAACGAAATCGAGATAGAAAATCGCTAATTCAGTCGCATTCCCTCTAGGATTGTCTCCTGGGCTAAGGACGAACCAACCCGCGTCAGGCAGGGCACCATTGTTAGCACTAAATGTACTACCAAAAGTAAGCTGCTGATCGGCTTCATCATAGATGAAAGCCAAACGCTCAATTGTCCCTGCCGTGTTGACAGAGGTTGGTGATGTATTTTGATATTTGTAAATAGCCCCTGCGTGAGCAAGTCCTACGAAAGCTGCTGCAGATGCAGCGATTGGCAATAATTTTTTGGCAATGCGAAAAGACATTTATGCCCCCTTTAAACTACTAACTTAACGGTACATTATCCATTTTTATTCGTAACGCAAGTCCCATATGCATAAAAAACTCAAATTAACCATAGAAAACATATACTTACACGCATAAAGTTACCATTAACTTATGCCTTCGCGGGATACGTGTCTTCTTGAACGTCGGGGTGGAAATTCGCGCCGAACACAGCCATCTGCTAAGATGTACTTAGTTTTCCACATTTTGTCAGAATGATGCCTAAGAATTTTCTGCCGCCGGAGTGAACCATGAAGATCAATCGATATTTTACGACAGAAAAATCAGGTGCTTACGGGAAAATCCCGTTCGTAAAAGCTACCAGCGCCGTAAATCATATAGATGGATCTTCTTCTGCTAATCAGACAGGTTTACGGGTTCCCAAAGGGTGGAGCCAGACCGCCATTGATATTCTCGCCCAAAAATATTTTCGCCGGGCGGGCGTTCCCACCAAAACAAAGTCTGTCCCTGAAAAGGGAATTCCTGCTTTTTTGCGACGCAATGTCCCTGACGATGAGGCTCTTTCAAAGCTAAACGCCCAAAAACGATTCGGCAGTGAACGTGATGCTGCGCAAGTCTTTGATCGATTAGCGGGCACATGGGGCTATTGGGGATGGAAAAACGGCTACTTTACGAGTGAAAAAGACGCTAAAGCCTATGTAGATGAAATGGCTTTCATGCTCGCTAGCCAGATTGCCGCCCCAAATTCACCACAATGGTTTAACACAGGTCTTCACTGGGCTTATGGCATTGAAGGCACAGCGCAGGGCCACTTTGTACCCGATCCAAAACGCGGCACGCCAAAACCTGCCAAAAACGCTTATGAGCACCCGCAACCTCACGCTTGTTTTATTCAATCCATCACGGATGACCTTGTTGGAGATGGTGGCATTTTCGATTTATGGCGACGGGAAGCGCGGCTCTTCAAATTTGGATCAGGTACTGGCTCTAACTTCTCAACTCTTCGCGGCACGGGGGAAAGTCTTTCCGGGGGCGGACAATCTTCGGGGTTGATTTCATTTTTACGCATCGGAGATATTGCTGCTGGCGCTGTAAAATCTGGCGGCACCACCCGGCGCGCGGCGAAAATGGTTATTGTCGATGTGGATCATCCTGACATTGAAGATTTCGTCTGTTGGAAATCTCAAGAAGAACAAAAAGTTGCAACATTGGTTGTCGGCTCTATCCAAATGGATCGGCATTTAAAAGCGGTAATGGCGGCTTGCCAGGATAGTGAGGCGAAACATGCATTCGACCCCAAAACAAATAAAGCTTTAAAAACGGCTCTCAAAAACGCAAAACGAGATGGTATTCCCGACACCATGTTAAAGCGCACCATTCAATGGGCAAGCCAAGGGTATAAGGAAATTTCGCTAGAGTTATTCGATACAAATTGGGAAGGCAAAGCCTATCAATCTGTTTTCGGGCAAAATGCTAATAATTCCATTCGCGTGACAAATGAATTTATGGCAGCAACAGAAGCCAAAAAAGACTGGGCGCTGACCAATAGAACAGATGGCAAAGTCAGCAAAACCGTCTTCGCCTCTGCGCTTTGGCAAGATATAGCAGAAGCCAGTTGGCTTTGTGCTGACCCGGGTATCCAGTTTCATGATACGATCAATGAATGGCATACTTGTCCAAATGATGGTGATATTCGTGGCTCTAATCCGTGCTCTGAATATATGTTCCTAGATGACACGGCCTGCAATTTGGCCTCATTAAATTTGAAGAAATTTATGCAAGACGATGGGTTCGATATTGAAGGCTTTAAACATGCTTGCCGTCTTTGGACTCTGACTCTCGAAATTTCTGTCGCCATGGCTGCTTATCCCTCTTCAGAAATCGCCAAACGCAGTTGGCAATATCGAACTCTAGGGCTCGGCTTTGCTAATTTAGGGGGGCTCATCATGTCCCAAGGACTGAGCTATGACAGCGATGAAGCAAGACATTTGGCAGGTTCGATCTCTTCATTAATGACAGGGACAGCCTACGCAACCTCAGCTGAAATGGCCGCTGAGGTCGGGCCTTTTTCTCAGTTTAAAGTAAATAAAAAACCGATGCTGCAAGTGATCAATAATCATGCTGCAGCATGTGGCATCGGGTCTTACAAAGGGCTAACCCATAATCCTGATATTTTGACAGAAACCCATATAACTTCTGCTGAAATACAGCAGGAAGCTTCTAAAATTTGGAAGCTTGCCATTTCCTTGGGCCAAAAACATGGTTTCCGTAATGCACAAGTTTCTGTCATCGCGCCGACAGGTACAATTGGCTTAGTGATGGATTGCGACACCACAGGCATCGAACCCGATTTTGCTTTGGTAAAGTTCAAGAAATTAGCTGGCGGTGGCCACTTGAAAATTATCAACCAATCGGTTCCTGCAGCGCTGAAGAAGCTAAGCTATAAGCCAAATGAAATAGACGATATCCGCTATTATGCGGTCGGCCATGGCACTCTTGAAGATGCGCCTGGCGTCAGCTTTGATGCATTAAGAGAAGAAGGTTTTGGGGACACCCAAATTGAAGCGCTAAAAAAAGCGCTTCCCGCCGCTTTTGATATTTCATATGCATTCGGCGTTCATACATTAGGCGAAGGATTTTTGCGCGGTATATTGGGGATAGACGATGATCATCTCCACCAATCCGGGTACCAATTATTGCGTGACCTTGGTTTTTCCGATGAAGATATTCACCTTGCAAATCTCTATTGCTGCGGCACAATGACGGTTGAAGGCGCACCGCATTTACGAGAAGAGCATCAATCTGTTTTTGATTGCGCAGCGCCTTGTGGCCGGATTGGGGAACGCTCCCTCGCTATTGCTGCTCATATTGATATGATGGCTAGCTGTCAGCCCTTCATCTCAGGCGCGATTTCAAAAACTGTAAATCTGCCCAATAGTGCTACTGTTGATGATTGCGCGCGAACTTATAGAACCGCTTTCTCTAAAGGCCTTAAATCTATTGCGCTTTATAGAGATGGCTCCAAGCTTTCTCAACCTTTGGCCAGTGCCCTTTTAACCACTGAAGATGAAGATTTTGAAGATGATCTTCTTGATGCGCCTCAAGGCGAAAAAGCACGTATTTTTGCAGAACGTGTGGTTGAAAAAATTATTGAACGTACACCTGGACGACGTAGACTGCCCCATCGCCGCAAAGGATATATCCAAAAAGCGACCGTTGGTGGCCATAAAGTCTATCTGCATACTGGGGAATTCGACGACGGAGAACTTGGTGAAATTTTTATAGATATGCACAAAGAAGGTGCTGCCTTCCGGTCATTGATGAATAATTTTGCCATCGCTATTTCACTTGGCCTCCAATATGGCGTGCCACTTGAAGAATATGTCGACGCATATCTCTTCACAAGGTTTGACCCATCTGGCCCTGTTCAGGGGAATGATCGCATTAAAAATGCAACATCAATCATCGATTATATTTTCCGCGAATTAGCGATCTCTTATCTAGGTAGAGATGATCTGGCACATATTGATCCCGAGCAACTCACTTTTGACACTGTCGGTCATGGCGTTATTGGAGATGGTTTAGACAATGAAGAACAGGCTGCTAATGCAAGCCGATTGATTTCCAAAGGGTTCAGC
Source organism: uncultured Parvularculaceae bacterium (assembly GCA_938010655.1). Taxonomy (GTDB): domain Bacteria; phylum Pseudomonadota; class Alphaproteobacteria; order Caulobacterales; family Parvularculaceae; genus CALLVA01. The sequence goes on from CALLVA010000204.1 coordinate 8,808, forward strand.
CGATCTTCGGCGATGGATAATCTTGTCGTGCTTCGAGGAGGTGACTTTGATAAAATGCGCAAATCCGCTAACTCAAATAGTGTGGAAGATATTGAGATGCAGGATGATGCGCCTTCTGCCCCTGCACCCTCATTGCCCAAGGGCAAACTTGCGCCCGTTGGCGGCGCACGCGAAGAAGCCATTGTGAAAGGGTATGATGGTGATCCGTGTCCTGATTGTGGGCAATTTACATTAGTAAGATCCGGTACATGCTTGAGATGTGAAAGTTGCGGGGCAACAACGGGGTGTTCTTAAATGAAAGATGATACACCCTCTAAAAGCCCCTCTTATCTTATCATCGCTTTAATCCAGGGCATCGTATTTGCTGTTTTGTGGGGCATCGGCATGTATTTTCTGCTGTGGCGGGATTATGGCACAAACTGGCAAACGACCGTGATAACAGCGTTAGCAGCTGGTACTCTGTTCGGGTCTATCATGGCCATCATAGCCGCTTTGCGGGCCAAAAAAGCAAAACGAAGATAGACTGATGTATTTCATCGTAAATTCAGGCGAGCTTCGGTGAGCTAGGTAGACTATTCCTGATTGAACCTTATGTCTGGACAAAATTACGAATAAACGCGTTTGCTGAAAACGGTTTCCCCTTTTCTTACAAATAAGTCACGCAACTGCTATTGACCACACTTGTAGTCCATGGATAGACTACAAATGTCATCACTCATGGAGAAGAGACAGATGCAGATTTCACAGGCAGAACTGGACGTCATGAACGTACTTTGGGCAACCCCCTCATTGGGCGCTCAAGAAGTGTTCGAGGCGCTGGAAAATCAAAAAGACTGGAATATCCGCACGGTTAAAACATTGCTATCGCGCCTCGTGGAAAAGGGCGCGATAGCCACTACCCCCGAAGGGCGGCGTTTTCTATATCGCCCCGTCCTCAAACAAAAAGACTATCGGGCGCAAGTGACAACGCAATTCATCGATAAAGTATTTTCTGGCAAAGCCGCGCCTTTGGTGGCGCAATTGGCGGATGCAGGAGACCTCACACAAGAAGATATAAACGATCTTGAAAAACTGCTGGGAGAGCTAAAAAAATGATCGAAATTATACAACAGATCAGTGGCAATAATGGCCTTTCTTTCTTAATTCAAACCAGTTTTTCGCTCTCTATACTGATCCTTATTGCCCTCGCAGTGCGCAAGCCAATCGCTTATTTCTTTGGGGCCCAAATCGCATATTGCTTATGGGCTCTTCCTTTATTGAGATTAATATTACCACCAATACCTGAAAATTGGTCAGTTTTAAGATCTGTCTGGGGAACAAGCCAAACAGAAGCATCAATCTTGAATATCAACACTCAGAGCGCCTTAACGCCACCAAATGATGCTTCGTTCAATCAAGAAGCCGCACTGCCGATGAATACCAACGCCGATGCGTTTCCTGCAGCTACAATCGATTCTATTATCCCGGCTTTGCCCTTTAATTGGACGTTATTCATCTTTGTTTTATGGGGCTTGGGCAGTCTACTGGCTCTGATTGGTCTTTGCTTAAAGCAAAATACCTTTATGAAGCATGTGCATTTTCAAGCGACTCCTGCGGCGCCCAGCACCTTAGCTAAATTAGAATCCCTTAAGGGCGCTTTACGGATTAAAAAACGCGTCAATATTATTCAGACATCTCATGTTTCAAACCCAATGGTCATCGGCATGTTGAAACCAACCATCCTGATACCAACTAATTTTGAACGCAACTTTACATCTGAAGAACAAAACACCAATCTGACGCATGAATTGATGCACATAAAGCGCGGCGATCTAGTTGCCCTATTATTAGCGCATAGCGTAATCGTGCTTCAATGGATGAACCCCCTCGTCTATATCGGCTTAAAAAGATTTAGAACTGATCAGGAAGCCGCCTGTGATAGCGATATTTTATCGCAAACACATATGACGGCGCATCGTTATGGAGCAACGTTAGTCAAAGCCGTAAAACTTGCCGTACCGATTAAACAAGTTCGTGTCGCGCCATTTCAATTCATGCAACCGTTAACCCCCGCTTTGCCGCTTACGCACTCCATTAAAGAGCGATTACTGCGAATGCAGACACCGATCCCAAGCGGGATGAGAAAATGTACCGGTGCTGTGATGGTAGGGCTTTTAGGAGCAGGCACTTTAACTGTAACGGCTTGCACAACCCCAACAGCATCTGCAGAAACGGTAAAACCAATATCTAAAACGACGTCGCATAGAATTTATTTTGATGGCAAAGAAGCAAAAAATATTGGCTTCTTACTGCTAAACGACCCTATGGTCGCCATCGAGCCAAAGATCACAGAACTAAGCACAATAAAAGTTATCCCGCCAAATGTCGCGGCGATGCCACCTATGCCTCCAATGGATATTATGCCTCCCACCCCACCCACGCGACCAGCTGGAAGATACGGCGCATTATCTGACCAAGAGCAACAGGCATTTGCTGACGAGATGGAAGAATTCGCAGACTCAATGGTAGAGTTTGCCTCCGAAATGGAAGAATTTGCTGAGCTTCAAGTAGAACAACATATCGAGATGGCCGCTTTAGAAGCCGAAATTGAGACGCAAATCTCTGGCATTATGACTGAAGAATTCGAGCAACAAATTGAAGAATCAGCAACCGCATTAGAAGCTTTAGCAAATCAATGTGTTGATGAAACCTTCAGCAATGGTGATATTAAAATTCTGACCAAGCGGGTCAGTTTCATGAAGAAAAATGCGGCTGCCCTTTGTGTCAATACGGCAAAATATAGCCTTGGATCGCCGGAAGTGAGACAATTCATCTCAACAAATAAAAGTTTGTGCAAAGATCTTAAAGAGAC
>CALLVA010000205.1 GCA_938010655.1 uncultured Parvularculaceae bacterium
AGATAGGCTTCGACGATTTCAAGAATTTCGACACGCTGATATGGTTTTGCAAGATATCCATCCATGCCAGCATCATAACATTTGCGACGATCTTCTTCGAGGACATGGGCCGTTGCGGCAATGATTGGCGTTTTGCCGGCTCGCGCTTGAAGTTCAAAATCCCGAATGGCTTTTGTGGCCTCAAGCCCGTCCATCACAGGCATGGAAACATCCATCAATACTAGATCAGGCTTGAATTTCTGGAAATGCTCAACGGCTTTCGCGCCATTATCTACCAGAACAATATCATAACCCGCTTTCGTCAGCATGCGGCCAATCACGGTTTGATTAACCACATTATCTTCGGCAACCAATATCCGTGCATTCCCATTATCTGTATATTGATCAACAAGAGCAGAAGAAGTTGGCGCCATTTGCTCTTCGGCTGCCAAAGGCGCAGTTGGGCTTCGCATTTCCTCTAAAACTGCCGCTAATTTTTCTTCAGGTTGTCTATATTCGATGCCACAAAGTGCTTTCAAAAAGTGAGCGGCGCGCATAGGTTTAACCATCCACTCGGAGAAAAGACCCGGCGCTTCGTTCAAATGTTGTTCTCTTTCCGATACAGAAGAAGCCATAATAATTGGGATTGAACTTGTCTGGCTATCTGCACGGACCTGTTTGGAAAACGTAATACCGTCCATGTTCGGCATGTGATAATCTGTCAAAATGACATCAAAAGGCCTGCCAGATGTCTGTGTTTGACCTAATAATGACAAGGCCTCTGCCGCAGAAGGCACTGACGTTGGCACCATCCCCCATTTCAGCGTTTGCTCAGTCATTATCTGACGATTGACCGCATTATCATCGACAATCAAGATACGCATATTCTGCAATTTATCGGCATTGACGGGAATAGCCTTACGGACAGACTCTTCGATAGGCAGATCAATGGTGAACCAAAATGTCGACCCTTTGCCAACTTTTGACACAGCGCCAATATCGCCGTCCATAAGATCAATCAAGCTTTGGCAAATGGCTAAGCCGATGCCCGTCCCTTCATATTTTCGTGTGGACGTGTTGTCTGCCTGTTCAAATTTTTCGAACATCTTAGAAATTTTATTTTGAGCAATGCCAATTCCAGTATCGCTCACTGCGATAGCAAGTTTAACATCGTCTCCAACGCGTTGCCCATCAACCTTCACAACGATTGAGCCAGTATCCGTAAATTTCACCGCGTTGCCGACAAGGTTCATAATGATTTGTCGAATACGCCCGCCATCTCCGAGGAAACCATCAGGCAAGTTCGGGTTATAATTGACCATGATTTCAAGGTCTTTTTGTTTCACCCGCGCATAAACTAACGAACAAACGTCTTCAACGATTTCACGTAAATTGAATGGCGATGCGACCAAGGTCATCTTGCCTGCTTCGATTTTGGAAAAATCCAGAATATCATTGATAATTGTCACCAAAGAACGGCCTGATGTCAGAATCAAATCGGCCAATTCGCGTTGCTGAGTATCCAAATCTGTATCTTGCAATAATTCTGTAATGCCAAGAATACCGTTCATCGGCGTTCTAATTTCATGGCTCATATTTGCCAAGAATTCTGATTTGGCCTGGTTCGCCCGTTCCGCATTTTCTTTGGATATCTTCAATTCTTTAGACAGTTGCGAAAGTTGAAACTCACGTCGCTTCGCAACGGTCACGTCAGTTGCTGTGCCCCGATATCCTTTAAATTCTCCCTCTTTAGAAAAAATTGGAATGCCATTTAAATTGAGCAGGCGCACAGGCTTTTTATTTCTAATTCTAGCCGTCACATTCTTAAATGGTTTTTGGTCCTGCAATGCCTCAGAAATGACATCAAAATCATCGTTTGAAGCTCGCAGCCAGTCCAGGAGTTTTCTCCCAAATTCAGGAGCGGCGTCCTCGCCGTTTTCTTCGCTCTGGCTTTCAGAAAGAAAAGTCACTTCAAGTTTAGCATTTGTTTCCCAAAGAATATCACTGGCGATTTCTGCAAACCCAGCAATCCGCGCTCTATTTTCCTCAAGATCAATGAGTGTGGCCTCATGCTCTTTCAAAATATTATTGAATGCCAAAGCAATTTCAGACGATTCATCCCCTTGCGACGTGTCTAATTTCTCACTCATGATGGTATTTTCCTGACTGGAAAGTGAATTATTGATTTTTACGGGAGCGCGCTCCACCAAAGCACGGCGCAATGTATCCGCACCAAGCGTTTGGCCGTGTTCAGCTATATTGAGACCAACATATTGGTCAGAATCTGAGTGGCGTAATGAATATTTTTTATTGACCAATGTGAGCACACAATAAGTGACTCCAAAGGCAAGGCCGAAAACTAAAATGACACCGAACCCCTGAACCGCAAATTGCATCAATCGGCTACCGGAAGTCAGCACGGCAGGATCAGCAAAAAAGGCTAATAATAATGTGCCCGTCGCACCTGCAACCCCATGGACAGAGACAGCGTCCAACACATCGTCAACTTTGAAAAGCTTAGGCAATAATATGGCGCTATAGCTTGACGCCGCAGCGCCAAAAATCGCGATCATAATTGCCCCTTGAGTTCCGATAACAGCGCACCCGGCCGTTACGGCAACAAGACCAGCGATCATTCCGTTGACGGCAGCGCTCGGCCTAAAAATGCGACCGTTTTGAAAATATCCAAGTATCAAACCGGTCATGCAGCCGAAACAACTCGCAAAAACGGTGTTCGTAATGATCTGCGCAAATCCATTACTGCCCGGCAGAGCGCCACCAGCATTAAAGCCAATCCATCCCACCAGAAGGATCATACCGCCCGTCATGCTCAATACAGCAGAATGTCCCGTTAATTCCTTTTGCTTGCCGTTCTCATCAAATCGGCCAAGCCGCGGGCCCACAACGATTGCCGCTGCAAGCCCCACCCAGGCGCCTATGCTGTGCACCACAGTGCCCCCTGCAAAGTCAATGAACCCAAGATCTGCGAGAAATGCAGGGTTTCCATCAATAATGACATTGCCCCAAGCCCAATGGCCAACAAGCGGATATATCATTAAAGCGATCAATACCGTCGTGATCATATATGCGGCAAATTTCATCCGCTCAGAGATGATACCAGAGACAATAGTTGCGGCTGTAGCGCAAAAGCCAAATTGGTAGAGCAGGAAAAGACTACCACCTTCTACATTTGGCACACCCCACCCGAAGAACCCTGTCGAGCCTGCGCCATAAATAAATGGATATCCAAAAGCGATGAATATACATCCGCACAAGGCAAAATCAGTGACATTCTTTTGAGCGACAGATATGGAATTTTTTGTGCGTACTGCCCCTGCTTCAAGGAGCAAAAAACCGGCCTGCATAAACAAAACCAATGCAGCCGCAATCGCAAGCCAAGCGGCATTATTTGTTATGAGTTCAGTATAAGATGCAGTCATAATATCCTCGCTGCCCACGACAGATCATCGCCATAAAGCGCGCACTTGTTGTATAATTCATTAAAAAGACGTGATTTTCTTTAACAATCAAGACATACTCGTTAAATGGACATGCCGAATAGACCGATTTTACAGGCGGATGATATTCTACAGGCTTATCGACTTGGCTATTTTCCAATGGCCGAAAGCCGCGATGATCCAAATGTCTTTTGGGTTCACCCACAAAAACGCGGTGTTTTGCCCCTTAATGGGCTTAAAGTCTCTCGATCTTTGAAAAAAGTTGTTCGGCGGAATGAGTTTGTTGTGAAGATCAATACTGCATTTTCGGACGTGATGCGATGCTGCGCCGCAGAAACCCCTGACCGTGATGAAACATGGATTAATGATCGCATCATCGAAGTTTATTCTGACCTTCATCACCAGGGCCATGCCCATAGTGTAGAATGTTGGCACGGGACTCAGTTGGCTGGCGGCTTATACGGCGTATCAATCGGCGGCGCCTTTTTTGGCGAGAGCATGTTTTCCAGAAGGACGAATGCAAGCAAAGTGGCCCTGGTCCACCTCATAGCGAGGATGAAAGCCGGCGGGTATAGGCTTCTAGATACACAATTTATCACGGATCATTTGATCAGCCTTGGTGCAGAAGAAATTACCAAAAGTGAATATCAGAATAGATTGAACAAAGCGCTGGAAACAGAGGGTGATATTCTCAAAATACCTTATCCTTCAGACGGCTCAACCATCTTACAATCGATCACCCAAACATCATAAACAGGGTGTTCCAGCGCATTTAATGCAGGCGACGAAGCAAACATCCATCCTTTGAACACGGCCGTTTTGCCTTCAGGGATAAGTGGGCCTGTTGCCGCCTCACCCTCTGTGACCTCACCTTGTGCCGCCTCAACCGCTGGTGAAGCAACTTCATTGGCTTCCGCTTCTGGCCCTGTCTCGGCATCAGCGTTTTCAGGCGCCTCTTCACGAGACGTATAGACTTCCAGAAAAGCAGTTGTTTCGGGGAATTCTTCCGGTGGCCTTGTATCACAAGTCCTCGGCAGCAAGGTCAAATCGCCAAATTCAGAAACTTCGCCAATATTGACATCAAGATCAGTATAACGGGCCGTAATTTTGTCTAAGGCCCGCAACTTGACTGAAACGGGAATTAATGGGTTGTCTGACGCCGGGTCATAAACATCAATCGCAAAACCGGATCCAGAGGCAGATTTTGACAGGCGGTCCAATTCTGTGAGCGTCGCCCCGTCTTCCGGCACAACAGATTCTGAAATCCAGCCAAAAGACTGCCCATTGACGACTATCACATCGCTATTTTCAGTAGGCTCAGTGTTTAAATCATCAATATCAGGCGCTTGAGCATGGGCCGACGCGAGGAAGGATATAGCGACACCAGCTGTCAAAAGCAGTGAACTCTTTGATCTTGCTCGCATATTTTTCCTCACTCGTAGCATTACACCACTTTTACGCTCATTTAGTCCTGATCAGGCGACCAAGCCTCATAATCCTGCCCTACACCGGCAGGCTTGGAAAGAGCCTTTTGCCCATCTGGCCCCGCCAATTGAGGCCGAACCAGCGCCAATGACCCCTTAGGGTGATAGGCCAGCGGCGTCCCTGTCATGTTTGGAAGATAGTCTTTCTCAAATTTTTGGCGTTTTAAAGGCGCTTCTGTGGGCGGGAGAGCAATATTATGATGCAACCAACCATGCCAGTCAGGTGGCACACGAGAAGCATCGGCGACACCATGATAAATCACCCAACGGCGATGCAAGCGTCCGCCAGAAAAGGTCGGCTTGGCTTCCTGATAATATTTATTACCCTGCTCATCCGTGCCGATATGGCTGGCTTTCTTCTTCCACAAGGTGAAGCTCGTGCCCCAAGTCGTTGTGTCCCACCAAGCAAAGAGTTGTTTAAACATGTCCGGTCTTTCAGATATTTGGGCGATTTATGCCCCATAATTTAAGCCGGAATATGGCCTGTTACGTCCGCGCCAGCAAGCCCAACTTGGCAGAAAGAAATCAGCTTTTCCTTAAAGGAGTGGGCTAGACAGCCTCACGGTATTTTCAAACAAGGAAATCGCCTTGCCCCGCGTCATCCAAGAGGATTTTTCCACCCAAACGGAATTAGCAAGATAGCCCTCTTGAACCTCTAATACGGCATGACAGAAATCATCGGTGAAGACAGCCAAGGTGACTTCTAGGTTCAAATAAAAGCTGCGCATATCAAGATTGGCCGTTCCAATCAGACATATATTCTCATCAATGGTAATGATTTTAGCATGCAGCAAGTCTTGCCGAAAAAGGGCGACCTTTACTCCGGCTTCCAGCAAATCCCGAAAGTAGGAGCGGCTTGTATGATGCACGAGAAATGAATCAATCTTTTCAGGCAGGTTTAAAACAATCTCAATGCCCCGCTGCGCCGCGCTTGTCAGGGCTAATAATAATGCATCATCAGGCACAAAATACGGCGTCGTAATATGAATTTTTTCTTGAGCCGCATAGACCGCCGTCACAATTGACGCATAGAGAATACTATCCCCCTGCTCTGGCCCCGAAGGAATGACCTGCGCATCCAAATCTACATGTTCAAATTCTTCCTCCAAGGAAGAAGCTTGGTCACTTGATCCCTTAGATAAATCCTGCGGTTCATCATATTCCATTTGAATATCACTATTCAAAACAGCCATGAGCGTCTTCGCGACTGGCCCTTGGCAGCGCACAGAGACATCCACCCACGCGCCGACCCCTTTTGAGACTTTGAAAAATTTGGGATCCACCAAATTATGACTGCCCGTATAAGCAATCTTGCCGTCAAAAACACATATCTTCCGGTGGTTCCTCAAATCAGATCGTGCCACCAGCATTTTTAAAAATCCGACAGGCAAAGAAGTGTGTACTTTTACCCCCGCTTTTCTCAATTTTTTCGGCCATGAGCTATTAAAGAATCCTGCACTGCCAACAGCATCAGCCAAAATATGGCAATTCACGCCGCGCTTCGACGCCTTGCCGAGCGCAACCAATACGTCCTCAACGCGGCCTTCTGGATCAATAATATAGAATTCAAGAAAACACAGATCAGCCGATGCATCGATGTCTTTAATCAATGTGTCAAAAAAAGCAGTCTCATCTCGCAATAAGCTCATTTTGTTTTGCTGGCGTGCGTAAAAACCTGTGCCCTTAGCTGCCACATCTGCAACAGCTTGTTCATAGCTATTCAAATTGGACCGGGAATAAACGCCTGTATCCACATCATGCAAAAACTCAGTTTGGTATTTTTGCTTGATCTCTGAGGAGCGTTTAATCCGGCTGCGGCCCATTTTCTGCTCCCCAATCAATAGATAAGCAAAGATGCCCACAAAGGGAAAAACCAACAAAAAACCGATCCACGCCAAAGAGCTGCCAACAGGCTGACGCAAATAAATCACCCGCAAAATGAACCCAATAGCAACAAACCAATGGGCAATGGCTAGTAATTCTACCACAAACATGATTTCTCTTTCAGGAGACACGGTTACTCTTCAATTGGCGACAAACGGGTTTATGCGTTTTTTAAACTATAACATTCAAGCGGGCATTGGCACACGCAATTACACAGATTATCTGGTTCGTTTGCACCATCAAGTTGCCGCCACAAAAGCGAAGGCGACAACGCTCTCCCAAATTGGCAAATTCATGTCCGAATTTGATATTGTTTGTCTGCAGGAAATAGACTTAGGAGGCTTTCGCAGCGGTTTTCGGAACCAAGCTGAGACTTTGCAAGAAGCTTCTGGCTTGCCCCATATGATCACCCAGACCAACCGCGTGGTTGGCCATATTTCGCGCCATGGCAATGCTATTTTCTCAAAATTTCCAATTGAGCCTTTGCTAGATGAAAAATTGCCCGGCAAAGTCAAAGGGCGTGGTCTTCTGGCCGCACGTATTAAAAATGTCGTCATTGCGAATACCCATCTTTCCCTCGGATTAAGAGATCAAAACTATCAATTCCAAGCCATTGCAGACGCGCTGAAGCCGTTTGATCGAGTTGTGTTAAGTGGCGATATGAACTGCGAGCCAAGCAGCTTGCATTTCAATGAGTTTCGGAACTTATCTGATTACAAATTACATACGTCCCATGAACAGCCTTCGTTCCCGGCATGGGGCGCGAAAAAGTCCTTAGATCACATTTTGTCTCGCGGTATTGGCATATCGGCTTGCCAAGTGGGGCATGAGAAATGGTCAGACCATCTGCCTGTGATGGCTAAAATTGATCAGGTATAAAGCAGGATCAAATAGAGGCTGGATCCACTAATCCAGATCGCCGCAAAGGTCTTGAGCCAACGCGCGCCAAGAGCTTCGGCAATGGGCCGCGCTATATATCCGCCGATCATAGCCCCAGGCGCCGCAAGCGCGACGACTTCCCACGGAATGGTCGTATTCAACAAATGAAAAGGCATACCAGCGAGTACAGTGAGTGCAGAAATAATCACGGCTGGCGCAACGCAAACGCGCAACGGAAAATGACGTATAAAGAGATAAAGCGCTACCAATTCTCCGACCCCAACTGAAAATAATGCTGTCGCAACGCCGCCAAGAAGGCCGATGCCAATAAGAATTTTTTCATCAAAAGCTAATAAGTCTGTTTGTTCTTCTCGCCCCCTATTCACCGTCCATGTCGTGATCAACAAAACAAGACCAAGCGCCAAAGAAAAATATTTAAACCAAACCAAGAGTTGGCGCGACGACACCTCCACCAAAAGCTGCGTTGCCCATAAGGCTGGTAAGCATCCAACTAAGACTAAAATACAAATCCGATAAAAGGTTTCAGCCGAAACGCCAGACGGCATATTGCCAATGCCTGCATCAATCCGCTTGAGCCAGCGCATACTGCCCACGCTCATCCCAAAACACTGGATCGCCATACTAATAGCAACAATCTTCGTCATGTTCAGAGCGATCACGCCATCAACAGACAAAATGTTAAAAGCTGGAATAAATACGACGCCGCCGCCAACTCCCGTTGAGTTAGCAATAATCGCCCCGCCAATCCCGATAATAGGAAAATACCAGATTTGTTGAAGAAGCGCCGTTGAAAGATCACCCCCCACCCAAATCGCCAGATAGCCTATGCCAAGAAGGAGCGGCACGCCGATCGTGAGAAAGCGTTTCAGGAAAGGTTTTTTCAAACTGGTCATTGAGGGGATTTAACTTATTTCGCTGAGAAAGCCATAGTGTGACATCAGGGAAGACAGGGCTTCAGAAGGATCATCTTCAGCCATAATATATGGTAACAGACCCTGCCGCTGCTTTCGCCTTTGTTCGTGCATCTTCTACCGTGTCCCCTCTGGCCACGGCCACACCAAGACGACGTTTGCCATTTATTTCTGGCTTGCCGAAAAGCCTGATGGACGTATCAGGCATGCGTATTGCTTCGGCGACACCGCTATAAGAAATATTGTTTGATTGCCCTTCCCCCAGAATAACGGCTGATGCAGAAGGACCGTGAAACCTAATATTTGGTATTGGCAAACCGAGAATGGCTCGCGCATGCAATGCAAATTCAGAAAGGTCTTGGCTGATTAATGTCACCAACCCAGTATCATGTGGGCGCGGCGAAACTTCTGAAAAAATTACCTCATCGTCTTTGACGAAAAGTTCTACGCCAAAGAGGCCGACACCGCCAAGGGCGGTAGTGACCTTTTCAGCAATGCGCTCAGCTTCCGCCAGCGCGAAACTGCTCATTTGTTGGGGCTGCCAACTGGTTTGATAATCACCGTCTTTTTGTTCATGGCCGATAGGCTGACAATAGCTTGTGCCTCCATTGTGCCGAATGGTCAGAAGGGTAATTTCATAATCAAACTCGATAAAGCCTTCTATGATCACCGGGCTTTCTCCGGTTCGGCCACCCTCTTGGCTATAGGCCCACGCGGCGGCAATATCTTGTTCACGATAGATCGTAGACTGACCTTTTCCAGAAGAAGACATGACAGGCTTAATCACACAAGGAAACCCGATCGCCAAAACTGCGAAGCGGCAGGATTTTTCAGTATGCGCAAACCTGTAGGGGGATGTTTTTAAGCCTAATTCCTCTGCCGCCAGACGACGAATACCCTCACGGTTCATGGTCAATTGGGTCGCCCGCGCCGTCGGAATAATGGTTAGGCCCTCTTGCTCAAGCTCTGCAAAAAGATCCGTCGCAATGGCTTCAATTTCAGGCACAATCAAATCAGGCTTTTCCAACGCAACAACATCGCGCAACGCTTCTGCGTCTAGCATGTTGATCACATGGGAGCGATGCGCCACTTGCATGGCTGGTGCATTCGGATATCGATCAACAGCGATCACCTCAACGCCCAGGCGCTGTAATTCTATTGCGACTTCCTTGCCAAGTTCCCCAGCGCCGCACAACATCACACGAGTGGCACTCCGGGTGAGCGCTGTGCCGAGGGGAGCTTTGGCGCGCTTCATAGAATTATTTTACATCTGGCGAAAATTGAAACGGCACCATAACCTTAATCGGACGACCATCCGCCGGAGCAGAAAACTGGCTGGCTTCAACCGCGCGTTTTGCCGCTTGATCTAGCAAGGCAGTGGTATAGTCCACCCAGAGGTCTTCATGCCTCAATTCAAAATAAGCCATATCTGGCTGACAAATTGTCCGAATATCTTCCGGCTCTCCCATAGGTGAAATGGTGAAAATAGCTTTGCAGATGCCAGACATATTTATTTTTGACAGGCCTATAGGTGTCACAGGGTCGCACTTCATGCCGGCAACTGGCGCGAAGCTTTCTGGAAAAGAAACTGTCCGCTTACAGATCGGTTCCTTCATGTCTTTTTGTAATTGTTTTTCAAGCTTTGGAGGCTTGCGCTTTAGTTTCGTAATTTCAATTTCTTCAGGCTCTTCGCTCACACCATATGTGGCGCAACCAGACACCAGAAATCCTAAACTCAAAACACCTAACACAACACGGCGCATAATATCCCCTTTATCCCTTTTTGGATTCTACAAAAGCATACTTGATGGTTCTTCAATGAACTGTTTAAAGGCCCCAATATATTCAGCGCCAACCGTACCATCCACAACGCGGTGGTCACATGTCAATGTCACTGTCATCACTGTGGCGACGGCCAATTCACCATTTTTCACCACAGGGCGCTGTTCGCCCGCCCCAACAGACATAATTGCACCATGGGGTTGGTTCACGATGGATGAGAAAGATTTAATGCCATACATGCCAAGATTGGAAACGGAAAATGTGCCGCCCTGATATTCTTCAGGCTTCAATTTTTTGTTTCGGGCACGGCCAGCCATATCCATGATTTCAGCTGAAATCTGTTTCAGGCCCTTCGTTTCTGCCTTCCAAACGATAGGCGTAATCAAGCCGCCATCAATGGACACCGCAACGCCAATATCAGCATGCTTATGGCGCAAAATTGCGTCATCGGTGAAAGTCGCATTCGCAGCCGGTACTTTCATAAGCGCCATGGCGGATGCTTTGATGACAAAATCATTCACAGAAATTTTGAAGAAACCCTCTTCGCCTTTTGGTGGTGACATCGCGTTGACTTTCGCCCTCGCCGCCAACAACGCATCTAATTCCACATCCACCATCAAGGGGAAGTGAGGTACTTCTGAGTTGAAGCTTTGCGATAGGCGTTTCGCAATGGTCTTGCGCATCCCGTCATTCTTGATCGCTTCATAGCTATCTGCTGGATAAAGACGCTCATCAATTCCTGCGGCAGGTGCAGCATAAGCAGCTGGTGCCGCTGCGCCTTTGCCTGCGCCGGTCTTCATGGCGTCTTCAATATCGCGCCGGACAATGCGGCCCTTTGGCCCAGAGCCTTTGAGCTGGGCAATATCGATCCCTTCATTCTTGGCAATGCGTTTGGCCAAGGGGGATGCGAAAACACGGCCATTTGGAGAGGCGGAAGGCTGTGGAGCGGCAGCGGGCGCAGAAGCTGGAGCAGAAACAGGCTTGTCAGCGCCATTTGCTTTTGGCGCTTCTGCCGGAGCTGCTTTAGGCGCAGGCGCAGAGCTCACGTCGCCAATATCTGAAGCGCTTTCGCCATCCTCTAAAAGAATAGCGATAGTGTCATTCACTTTAACATTTTCAGTGCCGCCCTCGATGAGAATTTTACCAATTTTCCCCTCATCAACCGCTTCCACTTCCATAGTCGCTTTATCCGTCTCAATTTCAGCAATAATATCGCCAGAATTGACCTCATCGCCCTCTTTGACCAACCATTTTGCAAGCGTCCCTTCTTCCATTGTGGGGGACAGGGCAGGCATAAGAATAGGTGTTGGCATTTTGAGTGTCTCCGGGGCAATCAATCAGATAAAATCGCGCAATCCAAACGATAGAAGATCGCGCATATAAACGGTGCCAAAGGGAATACAGGCTTCGCCCGCTCCTGTATAGATAGGTCATGTCAAAAACAGGCTTTTAAACCATCTTGATTTGGCAGGCCTGATAGCCCTATTTGGGCTGCGTGTTGGTCATGCGATCCTGTGTGCTTTCAGCAGCAGGGTCTACAACATTTGCAATCCATTCTGGCTTGAACACGATGCAAGCCAAAAAGGCTAATACCAACAAAACAATACCCCAACGTATCGGTCCCATAATACCCTCCAAATTTAACCTTATGACCCTAACCCAAGACCGCCATCCTGTCGCGGGTCAACGCCATATTTATTGTCCCCATCATTAGCAGGGAGCAATCCCGTTAAGGCTGTCAGAGCGATACCTGCATAAGAAGCAATCAATATCCAATATTTCGCTGGCGCTTGTTGCATTGCCGCCGCAACCGCTGCTTCATCAGGCTCAATACCACTGGCAATTTCTTCCAATGTGGTAACCTCTAAAACCGCCATCAAACCGCCAACACCCCCAGCAATAATCAGAATCAGCGGCCCCAAAATCACCCACCATCCAGTACGCCCAGCATCGTGCAAACGCTTGGCCGGCACAGCAAATTTTGGCCAGAGCAACAACAACCCAATAAGAGGCAACGCGACATTCAAGGCAACGGACGGCCCTAAAGTTGTGTGCAAAGCGCCCGCGCCAAATTTCCATGCGACCATAGCGGCAAGAAAAACAAACAGTCCTTTTTGGGAGACGCGCCCTTTAGGATTAAAAAGAAAATCAATCATTTAACTGCCCCTATTCTAGTTATTAAAGAGAAGTACAACATGAAATGCGCCCCTGTGGCAACTCCACCTGTTTTGAGAATTATCAAAAAAAATGAACCTTTTGGCCCCCGCCGCAGACTATACTCTTAAATCACCGGAGTAGAACACGTGGATGACGTGCCTAATATAGACCTATCACAGGCCCTTGATTGCTATCAGACAATGCTGGCTATTGAGGGAGATCGGCGCGCTTTTGAGCTGTTATATACGAGATGGCACCCAAGATTATTACGATACGCCATCCGCTTGATGGGGGATCAAGAGTTAGGGCAAGATGTGATGCAAGACGCGGCCATGGCGATTTCTGGCAATATTCATCGCCTTAAAGATGCAAATTTGTTTGGTCCTTGGGCTTATACAATTGTGCGTCGCCGGGCCGCTGATCAAATTAAGACCCAAACAAAAATCCGCCAAATGAATACGGACATTGCTGCGCAACCCGAAACTGAAGCGCACAGTTCTATGGAAGACCACCTGACACTGACCCAAGTTTTACAAACCCTGCCCAATGCCGACCGAGACTTACTTACCTTGTCCTACGTCTATGGCATGGCCAATGGCGAAATCGCCACCTGCCTGTCGATCCCTCTCGGCACAGTTAAGTCTCGGCTTTTTGCCGCGCGGCAGAAATTGAAAAACGCTTATATTCAACAAGGAGACCAAAATGTCTGATTCAGAAAAAGACTTTAATGCAAGCCTGAGACAGGCTTTGAGCGCTGAAGATGAAGCTTTCTTGCAAGAAAGCTTGTCAGAGAAAAATTACTACCGCGAGGTCTTAAGCAATTTGAAAGGCCAAGGCAGCGTGATGAATATTCTTGCTTGGGGCGGGGTTTTCGCGTTTAGCGCAGGATTGATTTTTTCCCTATGGCAACTCTTCATTGTTGATACAGTCCGGGAACAAATCATTTACGCAACCTTCGCAGTTCTCTGCAATATGGCTCAAATCGCTTTGAAGCTCTGGTTCAATATGCGCATGAACCGACGAGCAGTGATGATGGAAATTCAACGTTTAAGGTTGCAGATAGCAAAATAGGGAAGCCACATTTAAGTTGCTTCCCTACCTTAAAATCAAATTTTGGGTCAGTATTATGCGTAAAGCACTGACTTAACAGCTTTCACAACTTTCTCTGTGTTCGGCAAAGAAAGAGCTTCCAAATTCGCCGCATATGGGAGCGGCGTATCTTCTTGAGTTACGCGGGCTGGCGGCGCATCCAAATAGTCGAAGCCATGCTGAACAACGTTCCAAGCCACTTCCGCCCCCACGCCGCACGGCGCCCAAGCTTCTTCCACTGTTACGAGACGATTGGTTTTCTTAACCGACTCAATCACGGTGGCTGTATCGAGAGGGCGAATTGTCCGCAAGTCGACAACTTCCACAGAAATCCCCTCGCCTGCCAATTGCTCCGCAGCTTCCAGAGCGAACATGACGCCTCTGGAATGAGATGAAATCGTCACATCTGTTCCTTCACGGACGACTTTGGCTTTGCCAATTGGCAATACGAAATCATCCATATCAGGCACATCACCCATATCACCATAAAGCAATTCATGTTCTAGGAAGACAACAGGGTTCGGATCGCGGATCGCAGCTTTCAGCAACCCTTTTGCATCTGCCGCTGAATAAGGCGCGATCACGATCAAGCCCGGTACATTGGCGTACCATGGCGTATAATCTTGAGAGTGCTGCGCCCCCACACGCGACGCAGCAGCGTTTGGTCCACGGAACACAATCGGGCATGACATCTGACCACCAGACATATAGCGCGTCTTCGCTGCAGAATTAATGATATGGTCTATCGCCTGCATGCCGAAGTTCCACGTCATGAATTCCACAACTGGTCGCAACCCGTCAAAAGCAGCACCAACCGCAAGACCCGCAAAGCCATATTCCGTAATTGGTGTATCAACCACCCGGCGCGATCCGAATTCCTGTAGCAATTCCCGGGTAACTTTATACGCCCCCTGATATTCAGCCACTTCTTCACCGATCACAAAGACATCTTCATCCCGGCGCATTTCTTCTGCCATCGCGTCGCGCAACGCATCGCGCAATACGGTTTCAACCATTGCCGTGCCCGCCGGAATTTCAGGATCATCCGCTGGCGTAAACTCTGGAGCGGCAGATACATGCTCTTCTTCAGCAGCCTCTGCGACAGGTGCCGTATCAGCAGCCGGTGCAGACGCCGCACTTACATTTGACATATCGATATCGCCAGCGCTTTCGCCATCTTCCAGAATGACAGCGATTGGATCGTTCACTTTCACATTTTCTGTGCCAGCCTCGACAAGCAATTTGCCGATAATGCCTTCGTCAACAGACTCAACTTCCATGGTCGCTTTGTCTGTTTCAATCTCAGCAATGATCATCCCAGAGGTGATTTCATCGCCCTCTTTGACCAACCAATTGGCAAGTGTGCCCTCTTCCATTGTGGGGGATAAAGCTGGCATTAAAACATTAATTGGCATGGGGGCGATTCTCTCTAAGATTTAGATTCAGTGCTCCGTCTATTAAAGACCTAAGCCCCGCTTGCCAAGCCCAGAAGGGCTCAGAACCCGCTAGAAGTTGGCATAATCTTTCAGATATTTCGTCCTACCGCCTTTGAAACATCTGCTGCAGTGCAGCAATGCGGCCGATTTAACCCCACCCATGGAAATGCGCTCCTCCATCCTTATCTATCGATCACGACACTTTTCACGAGGCTGTGAAAAATTGCGCGCAACTGTGAGTAGCGGGAACTATTTGTTAACATATATTGTTGAAAGGAAGTAGTTATCGAGGAACGTTTAAAATGACCCAGCTTATTTCTGATACAGCAAAACTGCTAATTCCATGTCTAGCGCTACTAGCATTGATGGCAACAGCCCCCATTTTGGCTAGTCAGATTTTGATTTAAAGCGTTCCCGTTACCTTCGCCACAATCTTGTCGACGACAGCGACAGGCAGAAAGCTTCTGGCAAAAATATTGAATTTTGCCTGAAATGGCATTTGGTATCGAGTTTTTGGCCGAGAGCTGGTCAACGCATGATGCACCGCTTTTGCGACGATAATGGGATCTGGTGAGACATCATGTCCTTTTGCTTTATGCCAAGTAGCAAAATTCCTCAGTCGCTTTTGATAAGGTTGTCTTTCAAAATATCTTGCTAATTCCGATTGCTCTTGATCGCCAAATTCTGTGCGGACAAAACCGGGACGAATGACACTCACCTTCACGCCATGAGGCGCGACTTCCCGTCGCAGACTATCTGAAAATCCTTCAACCGCATGTTTTGAGGCAGCATACGCCCCCATAAATGGCGGCGCTAAACGGCCTGTTACCGACCCGATAGTCACGACCCGCCCGTCTTTCGCGGCGAGCATGGCTGGTAAAAAGGCGCGGATCACATTCATTGCCCCGAAGACATTTGTTTCAAATTGTTTGTGCCAGTCTTCATTAGAGATCAGTGCCGTCGGCCCCATCATGGATATGCCGGCATTATTGACCAGTCCATCAACGCGGCCCATTTTCGAATGGGCATTTTCTATTGAAGCCTCGTCCGTCACATCCATCTGTATAGGGACTATATTTGGATTTTCTTTAGCAAGAGCCTCAAGTTTCGAGAAGGTGCGCCCAGCGGCAAAGATTTTCATATCTTGTTGCGCAAGATAAAGGGCGCAAGCTCGGCCAATACCAGAGCCTGCCCCCGTCACTAAAATCGATTTCGCCACATTCGCCTCACTTTTACATGAGCACTCTTAAACGACTTCGCTTTTGCTCATTTTGAAGAATCGACTTCTAGCACGTTTCGAAACTTTGCGTCCCGGAGAAAGAGAGCCTTGCCCTTTTCTCATATCTGGTTCGACTTCAATACCAAGATGCGCCCCTAATTCATCTGCGCCGCCAATATATTTTCCATCCAAGAAAATCTGGGGGGTGGTGATGGGCGTTTTTTCGCCAATAATGGGCTTAACCCTAGCAAGCATTTCATACATCGCGCCGGGATTAGAAATTACATCGTGATAGGTGAACTCTATACCCGCATCTTCCAAATATTTTTTGCCACGAACACAGTGCCCACATTTGGGTTTTCCGAAAAAATGATTTCCTTCTAAATCAAAACGCTGGACATGAGATTGGATCACTTTTTCAGTTAGAATACCGCGATTTAGTGCATCGCCTTGGGCGATGACTTTGCCGTCTACCATGATAATAGGGGCGTGCCAGCCCCCCGAAATAAGAGGCTCCCACCAATGGGTCAGCCATTCTTTCTCAACAAACTCAACTTTGGCATTGGTGAGTTCTTTGGCGATTGTATCTTCAATCACATCTTCGGTCAGCGCACATTCACCGCAGGGAATCTTGATTTTAAAAGGCCCCCATTTTCCAGCCCATTTATAAAGCCGGATTTCCACTGGCTTTCCAAAGTTTTTCAAATCTTTTTTTGCTTGATGTGCCATATGCGTCCCTCATTTCTATAGAAGAAACGCTAGCCAAATCATTGATCACATACCAATCACAGATTGAAGAGAATGACATTTTTTGCGGCGCTCAAACGAGGGTCACATCAGGATCCAAGAAATGAATTTCCGCGTCGGGGGCATCTTCGGCAATTAACCAAACATAGCCTGCACTCTCATCTCCAAAGCAGAGCATCAACCGCCCATCGGCCTCACCATACCATGTCGCTTCCCCATTGGCATGATCAGGATGTCGATCAGGGTCTAAGTGAAATGCGCGATGCATAAGCGTTTCTGCATGCTCTGGCGGCGTTTCTAGAAAACGCCATTTATCTTTTGCCATCATCCACCTATCTTTTTAGGCCGCCCTTCAGGGAATATTCCCGCAAGTAACCACCCCGCCAAAGCTAAAGCCAGTAGCAAATCAGCCCCAAGACAAAGAGGCCCCCACCAATCTGGCGCAGGATTACTATCTTTGCCGTGATAAATCACATCAAAAATGCCATGAGCGCCAAGACCAATAACGACAAGCCATAACGATTTCACATATCCTGCAAAAGCCAGCACAAAGAAGATCGCAGCAATTAAAGATTGAAAGATAACGCCTTCGCGTCCCTGATGTTCTGCAGCGAAGACAATATAGAATATTGCAATCGCCATCAGCGTAACAGGATAGACCCCACGGCTTTTATATAAGCCCGTCGCATGAGACAGAAACAAAACGATGGCAGTTAGAATAATGCCTGTAATGAATGGGAACACGAAAGCCTGACTTGTTAAAGCTTCCATGGGTTAGAGTTCCATTGCCATGGAGCTATCGCCCAGCACTGTTCCCCCATCAATCTCAAGGATTGTACCGGTTACATATCTCGCAGCATCAGAGCAAACCCATAATGCAGCATCGGCAATTTCGTCTTTTGTGCCCATACGTTTCAGCGCCAAGCCTTGCTTATATTTTTCGACAATCGCGGGAGAACCAGAAAGCCGTTTCATGCCTTCGGTATCATCTATTGGTCCTGGCGAAATGGCGTTTACACGAATGCCGGATTTGCCCCATTCCATGGCGCAGCATTTGGTCAACATATTGACCCCTGCTTTCGCGGCGCAAACATGAGACTGGAACATATGGGGCTGTGTTGCTTGCGGGGCTGTAATCGCAAGGAAGGCAGCGCCGGGCTTATTGGCGTGTTCCACGGCGGCGCGATATATATTGAATGTGCCTAGCAGGTCGATATCTACAACAGATTTGAATGCGTTAGACGACATTTGCGCCGCGCCCGCGACGAAATTCCCGGCCTGTCCGGCTAGTACCATATCAAGCTTGCCATAAAGCTCGACACATTTCTGAATGGCGAGGTCCACATCCGGGTAAGAGCGCACATCCACAGCCATACCATCCGCCTCTGCGCCAAGCCCCCGCAATTCCTTGACTGTATCATCCACCTTATCTTGAGACCGAGACATCACAAAAACCTTCGCCCCCTCCATAGCAAAACGAACGGCGATCTGGCGGTTAATCCCACTGGTCGCGCCGGACATGAAGCAAGTTTTGCCCTTCATTAAGCCGGGGGAATAAGTCTCATTGCGGGTGTGGTTGTCAGTCATAGGTCTTCCTCTCAATTATTGCCTTTCCTAAAACATAGACAGCCCGCCCCTAAAGGGTAGTGTTTGACGCAGTTAAGAGACAAACAAAAAACCCGCCGCGGCGGAACCGGGCGGGTTTTTCAAAACTTGGTATGTCGCTCTTCTTATGAAGAGTAATATTCGACCACTAGGTTAGGTTCCATTGTACCAGCATATGGTACGTCCGCGAATTCAGGTACGCGGACGATGGATGCTGTCATTTTCTTTGGATCAACATCGACATATTCAGGAATATCGCGCTCAGGCAATTGAAGTGCTTCGAGAACCAAAGCCATATTCTTGGACTTTTCGCGGATTTCAACAACGTCACCAGCTTTGAGGCGGTATGACGGAATGTTTGTTTTCACGCCATTGACCATCACATGGCCGTGGTTGACGAACTGACGAGCAGCAAAAACAGTCGGCACGAATTTCGCCCGGTAGACCAGCGCGTCCAAACGACACTCAAGAAGACCGATAAGGTTTTCCGCTGTGTTGCCCTTACGGCGATCAGCTTCTTTAAAGATGCCGCGGAATTGCTTCTCGGAAATGTTCCCGTAATAGCCTTTCAGCTTTTGCTTCGCCATCAACTGAATACCAAAGTCAGACGGCTTACCCTGACGGCCTTGGCCGTGCATGCCTGGCTTATATTCGCGTTTGTTGAAAGGAGACTTGGGGCGACCCCAGATATTTTCACCGACGCGACGGTCGATTTTATACTTAGCGCTATGACGCTTAGACATTGTATTCGCTCACAATTTTCGACATGGCCCGGTCTCTGAACTATTCCAGAAACGATCTCAACGGCGGTCCACACATCACCCGTAAGCGTGGGGGTATAGGGCGAAGCCACCCCTCTGTCAAACTTGGATTTTTTTGGGTATCACTTTTTCGACAATGTTTGAAAGGCATGAAAATGGTATCGTTTGATTGGCAAATGGGTGACCCCACCTATCCAGAAATAGAAATTGACCATGATCACGTCGCCGGCCTTAGTCAGTGGCTCGAGAAAATGGCAGAATTGGCTGTAAAGCATGGCGGTGAGTGGAACCTCTTTGTCGCTGATCTTTGGCCAAATGATGCAATGTCTCGATTGATTGGGCATGTCCAAAAGAGTGATGTCGCTATTGGCTATGACACAGGGTTTAGAGTTTGCGCCTATCTCAGCAAAGGCGGTATTATCGGCGATAAAGACGGTGGCCATCAAGATTTGGCACTCGCAAAAAAATGGCTCGAGCAAGCGCTTCAAAATGAAACCACCCAAAAAGCCATAAAGAAGCTTCACGACAGCAATGCATTTAACTTCAAGTTATCCGCTTGGGGCGACGAATCTTTCACGGTTTTAGCTATTCAGTTTCCCTAAACCCTTACAAAGCCAGCGGCAATTCTAGATATTGATCATAAATATAGTCACGATGTTCAAGCAATATCGGATCAAGCGCCGCACGAGTCTTATCATCAAGTGCTTCAAACATCGCGCGGGATTTTGGATGAATGGCACAATGCTCCTGAGGCAAAGGCGCAAAGATTGCCATACAACACGCGCTATAAATATCTGCTGCTGTAATCGAAGAGCCGATATAATATTGAGATCCAGCCGCCTTTTGCTCTTTCAAGTGGGCTCCCAGCTTTTCTAGCAAGCGCACAACTTCATCGGTTGCTGCCACGCCCAGTTCTTCTGTATACTGATACTTCATCGCTAAAAATTGGGCAATTTGAACAGGAAACCCAGCCTGCCCAGTGAGGCCAGCATGAATCTGCTGCGTTCTGCGCCACCAGCCCAAACCCTTCATGCCAAAGATTGCATTACCAAAGGAGAGAACAGCGTCACGATGGCTTTCCGGCAAAAGACAAGGCGATGGTACTAAACGCTCTGCAAGCTCCAGAATATCTTGCCAACCAGAACGTGGCTTTTCATCATTATAAATGGCCACGGGCCCAGATTGCTCCCCTGCCCATTTGGTCTGCGCAGGATCATCATAAGCCAAGCGCACCGCCTGCCATTCAATTCCCTTAATATGAAAAATTCCTTTCGCCGCTTCCCCCCAAGGGCTTGGCACACCGGAAACTACGACCATCCGCATACCACTATTATGAATTGCGTCTTGCGTGCTAATATATTCAAAAGGCATTTTTTCCTCGCTTTATATAATTAATAGGATAATGCCTCAAACTTCAGAAAAATCGAGACGAAATAACAGTTGGGGTTATTGAAGAACGCAATAGAATGAAAATGCATTCTGCTAATTCAAGAACCCAATCGGCATTTAAGGTTGATCGCCGATAATATAGCGCGGGCCAACACCTCGCTTATTTGCTTTGTCTTCTGCGTTATAAAGAGCACAATGTTTCAAAGATAGGCATCCGCACCCGATGCACCCATCAAGGCGTTTACGTAATTGAACAAGCGCCTCAATACGTTTATCCAAATCCCCTTTGAAAGTTCGACTTAACTTTGCCCAATCTGCTTTAGTCGGTGTGCGTCCCTTCGGGAAACTATCTAAGGCCATTTTAATTTGCGCTAGCGAAAAGCCAAGCTGCTGCGAAATCATCACAAAAGAAATACGGCGCAATTCCCCTCGCACAAAACGTCTCTGTCCCCCTGAGCTGCGCAATGCGGCGATTAACCCTTCTTCTTCATAATAACGCAAAGCAGATACACTTACGCCAGTCCGGTCAGCGACTTCACCAATGGTCATTAAATCTGTCGTTTTTATCATTTTCGAATTTTCCTCTTGATCTCAAGTTAACTTGAGGTTGCAGAATGATCAAGAATTGAAAAAGGAGATAAAACATGACTGCGACTTTAGAACATATAAATCTGACTGTTGCTGATAATAGAAAAACGGCCGACCTTTTATGCATGCTTTTTAACTGGGTTATTAGGTGGGAGGGCCCGAGCATTGAAGATGGATATTCCATCCATGTTGGAGAGCCAGCCAATCCCGGTGGGCGCTATCTCGCAATCTATCAAAGCCCGACACCGCGAGAAGATAAAGGAGCCAGAAACACACTTACGTCAGGTCTGAACCATCTTGGCATTTTGGTTGAAGATATAGATCAAGCCGAACGGCGCGTTGTGGCTGCCGGTTATAAGCCTTTTAGTCACCGGGACTATGAACCCGGGAAACGCTTCTATTTTATGGATGAAAATGCTCTAGAATTCGAAATTATTAGCTATACCGTTTAAGCTTTCCCTTTGACCAAGGGCGCTTTGCCAAACTCTCATTTCAGGTTATATTCTCCATTAACCATTAACGGGACCGACTAGCTTATGCCGATTACGCCCACCTTCGAGCTAGAAGAGACCTTTCCCGGCTATGTGGCCGGGATTGATGAGGCTGGCCGGGGGACTTGGGCGGGGCCAGTTGTGGCCTCGGCTGTGATTTTAAATCAAAATTGCACCCCCGCAGGTTTACGGGATTCCAAGACACTAACCGAAAAGCGCCGGGAAGAATTGGCCCTTGCCCTCTGGAAATGTGCACGGATTGGCGTTGGTATTGCCACTGTAGAAGAGATTGATCGGTTGAACATTTTGAAAGCGACTTATCTCGCCATGCAGCGAGCCGCTGCTGCCCTGCCCGTTCGCCCAAAAACAATTCTGGTGGACGGAAAATATGCCCCTCGCTTTGCCTGCGCGGCGTACCCCGTTGTAAAAGGTGACAGCAAATCGCTTTCGATCGCCGCCGCATCTATCATCGCGAAGACAACACGAGACCGGATGATGCTAGAATTATCACGCAGTTTTCCCTTTTATGGTTGGGAAAAGAATAAAGGGTATGGCGCAAAAGCACATCAAGACGGATTACACAAACATGGCATCACCCCACATCACAGGCGCACCTTCGCGCCGATCCGTACACTGCTTGAAGCCAATGACAGACGATTGGTCTCCTGATAAAACTCTGACAACATGATAAAGAGAGGACGAAGATGAAAAAACTCCCACTATTTATGGCTCTTGGCGCAATAGGCGTTGGGTCAGCCTTGGTTGACACAGCCAGCGCTCAGAAAAAGCGCGATATGACGATTGACGATCTGGTAAAGGTCAGAAGTGTAGGCGCGATTGCGGTTTCGCCAGATGGCGCTTCTATCGCTTATACATTATCGAAGACGCCTGATGTTTTGAATGGCGAGAAAAATGGAACAGCCAGCAGCCATCTTTATGTGGCCACAGGCACAAACAAAACGAAGCTTTTCATGTCCGAAAGCGCCGGTGGCCTGAGCTGGACCCCGGATGGGAGTCATATCACTTTCCTCGGCAAACGCGGCGACGCTAAAAAACGAGGCCTTTACGGGCTTCCTGTTGATGGCGGCGAAGCAAAGAACCTTTATACGTATAAAGAAAATATCAGCACATATAAGTTTCTGCCCAATGGTGAAAGTATTTTGTTCATAGCAAGAGACACACCAAAGCATGTTAAAACCCTGAAAGAGAAAGGGTTTGACGCCAATGTATATGAAGAAAATATCTCTATAGCACGGGTTTATCATGCCGCTATAGATAGCGACGCTGAAGCAAAAGAGATTAAAATTCCGGGTTATCCAACAACTCTCGCGGTTGCGCCAGACGGAAAGCATTTTGCTGTGGATGTTGCCCCAACGGGCTTGATTGATGATAATATGATGAGCCGCAAAATCCATGTTATGGAAATTAAGAGCGGTAAAATTGTTTCCAAAATTGATACGCCCGGTAAAATTGGCCAATTCGCCTTCTCGCCGGATAGTTCAAAGCTAGGGTTTATGACGGCGGTGGATCGTTCAGACCCAGTCGCACAAACATTGGCCGTGGCAGATGTCAGCACTGGTTCATATAATCTTATCGACCGAGCGCAAAAAGCTCATGTAACTGATTTTGCTTGGACCGCTGCGGGCGGCCTAGTCACACTCGTTCAAAAAGGTGTGGGCAGCGAACACGCTACATATACCCCTGATGGGCAAGAAGTAACTCGCGTTGCCCATGAAGGCTTTGTCGCTTCAAGAATAGACAATGGCAGCGGCCAAAAACTAGCGCTTGCTGGGAGTGCACCTACACACCCTACGGAGCTGTTTGTTTCTTCCTATAACTCGCAACCCACTAAATGGACAAACCACAATGAGTGGACGTCAGAGATCAAATTTCACGAGCAAAAGCCTTATACCTTCACTGCCCGTGATGGCTTGGAAGTTGAAGGTGTTTTAATCACACCAAATGGCCGGAAGCCGCGAAAAGGTTGGCCGATGATTAATGTTGTTCATGGTGGACCAGAAGCACATGACTCAAATGGGTGGAAAACACGCTATTCAACTTTCGGGCAA
This sequence comes from uncultured Parvularculaceae bacterium, assembly GCA_938010655.1. Lineage (GTDB taxonomy): Bacteria > Pseudomonadota > Alphaproteobacteria > Caulobacterales > Parvularculaceae > CALLVA01. The sequence continues at coordinate 23,950 of CALLVA010000205.1, forward strand.
ATTGGCGCAGGCGTAGGCTTTGTTGTCTTCTATCCAAACTATCGCGGCTCTACAGGGCGCGGTGAAGAATTTGCCAAACTTGACCATAAAGACGCGCCCGGCGACGAATTTTGGGATATTGTCGATGGCGTCAATAGTATGGCCGAAGAAGGCTTAATCGATAAATCGAAAGTCGGCATTACAGGCGGCTCTTACGGAGGCTTTGCTTCTGCATGGGGCGCAACAATCGCGTCTGAACATTTTGCGGCAGCTATTCCTTTTGTGGCTTTAACGGACCTGATATCGTTTATGGGCACTACGGATATTCCAGTAGAGATGATCGACGTTCATTTCATGAAATATCCTTGGCAGGATTGGCAAATGTATCTTGAGAAATCACCGATCTATCACGCTGGTAAATCTGTCACACCAACCTTAATCTTGCATGGTGAAGCAGACCCCCGTGTTCATCCGGCGCAATCAAATGAGCTATATCGCTATTTGAAATTAAACGGCCAAGCACCTGTGCGTCTTGTCACCTATCCCGGCGAAGGCCACGGCAACCGCAAAGCGGCTGGCCAATATGACTATGCGCAGCGTACGCTACGGTTCATGAAACACTATCTGCAAGGCAAAGGCGGCGACTTGCCCCCAGCAGATTGGGGCGCAGCGGAGAAAATGGGCTTAGAAGATTAACTTTTAAACCTATTGAGTCCGCATACAAATCTCAAAGCCTGCATCTCTTATGGATATGCAGGCTTTTTTATGCGTTAACTATTTAAGGCATTTTGGCCCGGTTTTCCCCTTTTTAAAAAATAGAATCACCGACTCTTGACACGAGATTCGCAATGACTCAGGGTGCCCTTACAGATGGAGACCCGAGACCATGGCAAAAAAAGAGTCCGTAAACGCCGTTCCTGCAGAAAAGCTGAATAGCATTCTGCAAGGGGACTGTATTGAAAATTTAAAGGCCCTGCCTGATGCGTGTATCGATTTAATCTTCGCAGACCCGCCTTATAATTTGCAATTAGGTGGAGACCTTTCCCGGCCAGATAATTCTCATGTAGATGCTGTTACAGATGAATGGGATCAATTTGCCAGTTTTAAAGCTTATGATGATTTTACGCGCGGCTGGCTTACTGAAGCGCGCCGGGTGTTAAAGCCTAATGGAGCAATTTGGGTAATCGGTTCTTACCACAATATTTTCCGCGTCGGCACTGCCGTGCAGGATTTAGGGTTCTGGATTCAAAATGATATTATCTGGCGTAAGACAAACCCAATGCCAAATTTTAGGGGTACGCGTTTTACCAACGCCCATGAAACACTGATTTGGGCTGGCAGAGACAAAAAATCCAAAGTCACGTTTAATTACACGGCGCTCAAAGCAGGCAATGAAGATGTGCAAATGCGTTCTGATTGGGAATTTCCTCTGTGTACGGGAGGCGAGCGCCTCAAAACATCGAGCGGCACAAAGGTACACCCGACACAAAAACCAGAAAGCCTTTTACATCGCGTTCTAATTGCCTGCACACAAAAAGGCGACGTCGTGCTCGACCCCTTTTTTGGAACAGGCACAACAGGCGCCGTTGCCAAATATCTTGGCCGGAATTTTGTCGGCCTTGAACGCGACCAAAGCTATATTGATGCTGCAACTGCCCGGATTGAAGCCGTACAACCTTTGCAAGAAGAAGCAATAGCCTTAACCCCCTCTCCACGCGCGGCGCCGCGGGTTGGTTTTGGCCAAGTGGTTGAAAAAGGCCTCCTGCGCCCTGGTAAGATGCTCTATTGCTCAAAAAGAAAATATGCCGCCAAGGTCAAAGCTGATGGCTCTATTGAGCCAATTAGCAAAACCCCAACCGTCCCCCAAGGTTCTATTCATAAAGTCGGTGCTGGTGTTCAAAAAGCCGCTGCTTGCAATGGATGGACTTTCTGGCACGTGGAAGCTGGCGATGGTTCATTAAAACCAATCGATAGCTTTCGCGCTGAAATTCGAGCCGAGATGAAAAATTGAACCATAAATAGTTCACTATTGACAATTGAACCATTTATGGTACATTCTTACGTAGTGTATTATAAGCGGTTCAATATGAATGTTTACACCAAAAATGTTTCAACAGTCCAAACGCGCAAAGTGTTTGCCCTTATGGGCGATATTATCGATAGCGAAAGTGCGGTGGACAAGCGCACATTGCACGCAAATTTTAACACCGTCATTGATTCAGCTAATGAAAAATTCCGTCATAGCCTAATATCTCCTTTAACAATCACGTTGGGAGACGAATTCCAAGGTTTCAACACTCAAATTCACAATGCCTATGAAATAGCCACCTATATAAGGCTTTACTTGCTTGAACTACAGATTCGATGTCGGTTTGTTATTGCGCAAGTCGAAATAGAAACGCCCATAAATAAAAAAATAGCATGGAATATGATGGGTAAAGGCCTTGCGGAAGCGAGAAACCTTTTAGAACAAAAATCAGACCCAAATATATATCGGTTTTTATTACCAGACTATCCTTTGATAACGCCGCTTTTAAATGCTGTGGGCCTCGCTATGACAGATATTGAAGAGTCGTGGACAAAAACACAGACGGGTTATATGTATGAGATGTTCAAAACTCTCCCGGAAATAGAAGAAATAGCAAATTCAAGAAATGTAACTCAAAGGAATGTTTATAAAGTGTTGAGTGCAGCTAAATATGGTCTGTACAAAGACTTAAGACATGCGCATTTTGCAACTCTTTTAAACATTGATGACCACTTACGGAGTACAGACAAATAAGATGGCCTACATATTTTTATTATTCACCTTAGCAATTTATCTGTTATTTCCATACCTAATCTGGAAGATGGGCAACAAGTTTTGTCAATTCATCTTGTCAACGGTACAAATTTCCCCGACCACCAATCAATCTTCCGATAATGCTATAGATCCACTTGTCGAATTAAAAGCTGGAAGGCTTATCGGCGGGCTAGAGCGTCTCCTTATGGTATTGGGCATTATACTTGCGCGATGGGAAATTATTGCTGGCGTTATAGCTCTCAAGTCAGTCACAAGATACAAAGAGTTGGATAATCAAATTAATGCCGAGTATTT
>CALLVA010000206.1 GCA_938010655.1 uncultured Parvularculaceae bacterium
CTCTGGAGCTTTGGTGGTGGATACCATTACCTCTGGCGGCAAGGTCAATGCGCCTGTCGCCCAACGGATTTTTTGGGCTTGCATGTTGGGGCTCACCGCTTCTGCGCTGCTTTATGGCGGCGGCAAGCAAGCGCTGCAATCTCTTCAAGCCGGTACGATTACAGCGGCCCTGCCCTTCACCTTCATTCTGTTAATCTGTTGCGCTAGTCTTTATGTGGGCATGCGCGAAGAACATAAAATGGTCAAAGAGCATCAGGAAAATCTGGAAGATTAAATATGGCTTTATGACAAGCGGTTTTTAAAATTGTCATAGCCAAATTCTTTGACCAATCGAAGCGCATCCGTGCGGCTGTCCCATGCATAAATGGAAGGCAGCGGCACGCCATTAAACGTATTGGTTTTGACCATCGAATAATGAGCCTGATCTAGAAACGCGATGCGCGTGCCCGGCTTTGGGCGATTGGAGAAATGATAATCCCCAATAATATCTCCCGCAAGGCAAGATGGCCCCCCAAGGCGGATCTTGATATCCCCTGCTTCTCCAAGCATATCCGGTCGATAGGGCGCTTCAATAACATCTGGCATATGGCATGTGGCGCTTATATCAAGAATAGCAACGGGCATTTCATTTTCCATGACATCCAAAATTTCGCCAATTAAAATACCTGTATCCAACGCAACCGCTTCACCCGGCTCCAAATAGATTTGCAAACCTGTTTCGCTTGCGATTTCTCGTAACAGCGATATCAATTCATCCCGTTGATAATCAGCACGCGTAATATGGTGCCCCCCGCCGACATTTAGCCATTTTAATTGATCTTTATGGGCCATGACAAAGGGTTTTATCCGTTGCCAAACAGACCGCAAAGGCACCACATCTTGCTCACATAGCGTATGAAAATGCAGGCCCTCAATGCCGTTTAAATCCTCGGAACAGAGCGCCGATATAGGCGTGCCCAATCTTGAAAAAGGCTGGCACGGATCATATTTTTCAATCTCTCCTTGCGCCAATTCAGGGTTGATCCGAAGACCAATATCAAACACCTCTCCTGCTTTTCGGGCCTCTTCCACAAGAGGCCAAAAGCGCGTTTTTTGATCGAGTGAATTAAATAGGACGTGGTCAGATAATTTAAATATCTCTGGCAAATCTTGCGCTTTATATCCGGCACAATAGGTTGAGACTTCGCCTTGATAAAATTCGCGTCCCAACCGAGCCTCATAAAGTCCGGAAGCGCATGTGCCTGAAAGATATTTGGATACCAAAGGCGCAAGAGACCACATGGAAAATGCTTTGAGCGCCAGCAAAATTTTTGCGCCGGATTGTTCGGCAATATCTGACAAAACCATCAGATTATTCTCAACCGCCGCTTCGTCTATCACAAAGGCGGGGGACGAAACGCGATTGAGATCAAATGCTGCAAATGCGCCCGCCCCGCCAGATTTTGTTTTCATCAAGGCCATTAAAAATCAAGCGCCTGATCAAGCTCTGTAATTTGCCATGGCAAACCATGTTCATTCAACATGTCCATATAAGGATCAGGGTCAAATTGCTCCATATTGAACACGCCCTTGCCAGCCCAAACACCTTGCAACATCAAAGCAGCCCCGATCATCGCGGGGACGCCCGTTGTATAGCTTACAGCTTGGCTGCCCACTTCTTCAAAACAGGCTTCGTGATCGCAAATATTGTAGATATAAAATGTTTTTTCCGCGCCATCTTTTAGACCTGTGGCAATATCTCCAATACAGGTCTTGCCCTTCGTGGATTTTCCAAGGTCTGATGGTTCTGGCAGAACGGCTTTCAAGAACTGAAGAGGAATGATCTCTTTGCCTTCATAGAGCACTGGTTCAATCGAGGTCATGCCGACATTTTGTAACACTTCCAGATGTGTGAGATATGCATCCCCGAAGGTCATCCAAAATCGCGCGCGCTCAATTTCTGGCAGGTGCGTGGATAAAGACTCAAGTTCTTCGTGATACATTAAATACATATTGCGTTCGCCAACTTCCGGGAAGTCAAAGCGCTGCTTATGCGTCAGCGCCGGGCTGGTCACCCATTCGCCTTTTTCCCAATGCCGTGCATCGGCGGTAACTTCACGAATATTAATTTCAGGATTAAAGTTCGTCGCAAAATGTTGGCCATGATCGCCGCCATTACAATCCAAAATATCCAGTGTACGGATCGTATCCAGATGATGCTTTTTCAAATAGGTCGCAAAGACAGATGTTACACCGGGATCAAAACCAGACCCCAGCAAAGCGCACAGGCCAGCTTCTTTGAAGCGTTCATGATATGCCCATTGCCAATGATATTCGAACTTCGCCTCGTCGCGCGGTTCATAATTAGCGGTGTCCATATAATGCACACCTGTTTTGAGACAGGCTTCCATGATGGCTAAATCTTGGTAAGGCAACGCCAAATTGACCACGAGAGCCGGTTTTACGCGCTCAATCAGCGCCGCAGTCGCGTCAATATCATCGGCATCAACCTCTGCTGTTTGGATCGTGACCCCAGTGCGGGCTTTGACGTCTTTGGCAATCGCATCGCATTTAAATTGGCGGCGGCTGGCCAATGTAATTTCTGTAAAAACGGTAGGCAGCATCGCCATTTTATGAACCGCAACAGACCCAACGCCCCCGGCGCCAATCACTAAAACCTTGCTCATTGCCATCTCCATTTTGACCCTTATAGGCGTGATATAGGCCGCTGTTTTATGTTGCTCAAGCGGTTATTTTCACCTGCTAAAAAGGTCGATATTCTTCGAAAGCTCGACTATATGGGTTTTATGAAAAATCATCTTGGTCTCATTCTGATAAGTTTGTTCTTTTTCGCTGCCTGTGGCGGCCCTTCTTCGCCGCCTGAGCCTGAGCTTTCCACCGAAGAGCGGTTGGCCTTGCCTGCAAATATCGTCAATGGCGAGCGGCTCTTTCGGACTTGTGCCGTCTGTCACGACAAGGCCAAAGAAGGCGCGCATAGGGTCGGCCCGAAAATGTGGGGCGTCTATGGGCAAGCCGCTGCTGTTCATAAAGATTTTTCTTATTCTGCCGCCATGCGCCGCTCTGATGTCATCTGGGATGATGCGTCTCTTGACGCCTATATCCGCGCGCCCCGGGAAATTGTTCCCGGAACGCGCATGGCGTTTGATGGCGAACCAGACCCGGCAAACCGCCGTGATATTGTCGCCTTTTTGAAAACTCTCCAAGATTAAGCTAAGCTCGCCCCTAACCAGAAAGAGGGAGAACGGCATATGGCTAACCTTGGACAAATTCTTTGGACGGATTTGACGATCAAAAATGCAACAGAGGTCAAAGCTTTTTATGAAGAAGTGATCGGGTGGAAAAGCGATGCAGTTTCCATGGGGGAGTATGATGATTATTCCATGATTGCCTCAGGAGACCGCCCTGCCCCTATGGGAGATGGCAAAACCATTGCGGGTGTCTGCCATGCCAAAGGCCCGAATGCAGACATGCCTGCGCAATGGATTTTATATGTTGGCGTGGCCGATCTTGATACGAGTTTAGCCAAAACAAAAGAGCTTGGCGGCGAACAAGTCGGCGACATAAAATCATATGGCGAAGATCGTTTCGCCGTGATCAAAGACCCAGCAGGCGCCGCCATTGGCCTTTATCAGCAGGCGGAATAATACCTACTGATCATGGCCAGGGTTCATCCGCTTCAATCGACGCATGAGCCCCGGCCAAACCAGATTATCCCCTAAGCCGGGCACGAAAGCCTGCGCCCCTTGTTGGAACACTAACGCCGCCATGTCGTCGCTCTCTTCGTGAAGCTGACTCTCATCGCCCACCGCTTGGGCCAGAATTTGAACTTTGCACGCTTGCTCTAAAAAATAGGTCGCGAGGAAAGCTGTGCCGCAGGTTTGGCCCAACGCCAATGTCCCATGATTTTTGAGGATCATCATATTCTTATCTCCAAGATCAGCCACAATCCGCTCCCGCTCTTCATGGTTGAGGGCGATGCCTTCATAGTCATGATACGCCACCCCATCACGAACTTGCATGGCGAATTGAGAATATTTGCGCAGGCCCTCCTTTTGCGCGGAGACCGCAATGCCATAAGGCGTATGAACATGGATTACGCAAGCCGCATCATGGCGGTGCATGTGAACAGCAGAGTGGATGGTGAAACCAGCCGGGTTCACAAAATACGGTGTCTCGCCAACAACATTGCCATCATGGTCAATCTTCACCAAAGAAGATGCCGTGATTTCATCAAACATCAACCCATACGGATTAATCAAAAAGCGGGGCTTCTTTTTGCCATCCGGCCCTTCTTCATCAGGCAGTCGCGCGGAAATATGGGTGAAGACCAAATCCGTCCAGCCATAGAGCGCAACAAGTCGATAGGTCGCGGCAAGGTCGCAGCGCATCGCCCATTCATGATCTGAGACTTTGCCTTTCAAGCTCGGAATATCTGCCGGGTCAGGAATGGGGAAGCCTTTGGTAATGCCTGCCATCGCTGCCTGATTTGTATCGCCATCTGCACTCATGATTTTCTCCTCATCTTTTCCCGAAACTATACAAGATTAACGGGAAATGTTGACCCTTTTCAGCAGCTTTACGTCCGGCGCGGTCCAGCGTAAAACGCTTATTATGACCACAAAGAAAATTGCCTTTTTAGCAGGGCTTAAGCCACAATCCAAAGCTGCCCAAGCCATACTTGTTGAACGATATGGCAATGTCTCCCCCGAAGAAGCGGATATTATCTGCCCGATTGGCGGCGATGGGTTTATGCTGGACAGTTTGAAAGCCTATATGGATCTTGGCAAACCATTTTATGGCATCAACCAAGGCACTGTTGGGTTTCTGCTCAACACCTATGATGTCGATCACTTACAGGACCGGATCGCTGCCGCGGAAGAAACAGTGATCCACCCTTTGGTGATGACGGCAGAAGATATTGACGGCGTGAAACATGAAGCGCTTGCGATAAACGAGATTTCTTTGTTCCGGGAGTCCGGCCAAACCGCTCGGATTGAAATTTGGACGAATGGCCAAAAGCGCCTGCCCATGTTGATCTGTGACGGCGTTATGGTGGCGACTCCTGCGGGCTCCACCGCCTATAACCTCTCCGCCCATGGGCCGATTTTGCCAATGTCTGCTCAGCTTTTAGCCCTCACCCCGATCAGCGCTTTTCGCCCTCGTCGATGGCGCGGCGCTTTGCTACCGCAAGAGACGATCGTCACTTTCAAAATTATCGCGCCAGATCGTCGACCCGTTTCTGGCGTGGCGGACAATTTTGAAGTGCGCAATGTCGTCACCGTCGATGTCCGCTCAGATATAAACCGCAATCTGACCCTGCTTTTTGATGCCGGGCATTCTCTGGAAGAACGGATCATCCGCGAACAGTTTGAAACTTAAACGACATTCAAGACCGTAGATACTTATGCACACCTTCTTATTGGGTGAAAAACATGCGTGGTTTTAAAGATAACCCGGTCCACTTCCGGCTTCAAAATACCGTTGTGTTTAGCACATAATTAACTATTTTAAGACGATTTCTGAGGCATACTTAAAAGCCAACAATAAAGAATTGGATTATGATAGTTCGACCATTCATGGGGATCAGCGCTGCGATCCGCTTTTTCATTTTCGGCTTGGGCCTGTTGGGTCTTGCGGCCTGTAGCACTTTTGAGCGGCAAGCGGCCCCGGTTGCGAAAGATACGCTGGTCTATGTGGAGGAATCAGCGCGCGCGCGGCAGGAACAACTTCTCCTGAACATTGTGCGATTGCGCTATAATGATCCGGTCAGTTTTGTTGAGCTGGATCGTCTTACCTCTCAAGATAGGTCAGCCACAAGCGGCAATGCCTCTACCACATTTTTGCTCAATGGGGGGTCTGTCGCAGAGTTTCTCAATTCCAGCATCAATCAATCTTCGAGCACCCAGCCAACAGCGGTCTATGCGCCCTTGCGGGGCAAAGCCTATGCTCAACAATTGTTGCAGCCTTTGCCGCCCGCCTCGATCTTTTTGCTCAGTCAATCTGGCTGGTCGGTTGAAAGGTTGATGCTGTGCTGCGTGGCGCGGATCGGCAATGTGGATAATGCCAGATCAATTGCGGGCCCTTTCCCAGATACAGTGCCGGATAACCAGCAATTTCGCGATCTAGCAAGCATGATGCGAGAAGCGCAGCTTAAAGGCGGCCTGTTGGTCCAGGTCATCAACCCTGAAGAAACCGAAGAAACGGGTGTGGTTGAGCCAAAAGTCATTCTAAAATGGACGGACGACACAGAAATTGGTCAGCGATTGGCGAGCCATCTCAAAGATAATTGGATAGCTGAAGTGACCCCTCTTCCCGGCGGGCGCTTTTCGGCGGAAATTACGGCGCGGGGCAATGTGCTTGGTGATTTTTCTGTGCGCGGTCGCTCTTTGATGGGGATTATGTCTGCCATGTCAACGACGGTGCATGTGCCAGCAGACCATAAAAATATCGCGCCAGATGCTGTGGGCAATATTGCCTCTGCGGGCGGCACTTGCGCTGCTCCAGACCCTTGGAGCCATGTGACAGGCGGCTTTTTTGCCGTGAATACGGCCACAGAAAAACCTGAAGATGCGGCTGTTGCTGTGTTGTATCGCGATAACTGGTTTTATGTGGCAGATGAATGTCGGGGAGCCAAAGCGACCCTTAATCTGATCGATCACCTCTTCGCGCTGCAAGCAGGCATTTCCAATGGCGGCGATACATTGCTCTTGCTCGGTGGCTGATACGCTGCCTTTTTGGCTCTTTAAAAACCTATCGTAAAATGATTTCCCTCGCCCGCCACTTGCCTTAAGCTGCGAAAAGACAAAGGTGGGTGCGATATGACGACCATTAAAGATGTATCTCGAATAGCAGGGGTTTCGATTGCGACCGTCTCCCGCACCTTGCGCAACCCGGAAAAGGTCTCTGAAAAAACAAGAGAGATCGTTTTAAAAGCAATCGAAGAAACTGGCTATCAACCAAATATGCTGGCCAGCAGCTTTCGCACTAAAAAATCTAATGCGATTCTAGTGCTCGTCCCGAACATGGCCAATTTGTTCTATTCCCGCGTTATCCGAGGCATTCAACAAGTTGCGGAAGAAACGGGGTATAATGTTCTTCTAGGCGACACAGGCGGCGATGTCGAAATTGAAAACCGATATTCCGGTTTCGCCCTCACCAAACAGGTGGACGGGGTTATTCAACTTTCAAAACATCTTCCCAAGACATTGGAAAAAATTGTCTTGAATGAAAACCCTTTTCCCTATGTTAATGCATGTGAATATCTTGATGATCGCCCCTTCCCCACAATTGGTGTCGATAATGAAGCTGCGCAATATCAGATCACGGAACATTTAATTCAGCAGGGACATCGAAAGTTTGCTGTCATCACGGGTGCCAATGGTGTGCCTGTTCACGATGATCGGTTGCGAGGGTTCCACCGGGCCATGATTCAAAACAGATTAGGCGATGAAAAACCGATCATCTGCGAGGGGGATTTCAGTCTCGATTCTGGCGCGGAATGCGCCCGCAAAGTTTTAATTCAAGATCCGAGCTTTACCGGACTGATTTGCTTTTCAGACGAAATGGCCATTGGCGCGCTTCAAACCTTGAAAGAGTTTGGCAAAAAGACCCCCGAAGATATCTCCGTCACGGGCTTTGATGATATTGAATTTGCCAGATATGCGGACCCGCCTCTCACCACGATGCGCCAACCCACAACAGAAATTGGCGAAGTGGCGGCAAAGATTTTATTTGCGCAAATGGAAGGCACACCTATTGAAAATACGAAAATCCGCTTGCCAACTGAAATGATTATTCGAGCCTCGACGCAGGCGCCTGCAACTTAAGAATACTCCTTTTCCATCTGTCTCAGATAATCTCTGAGACAGATTTTCAGCTTTAAAATGGTGGCACTGCAGAGCCTTTTTTCACTAAGCCCCAATTGTTTGAGGCGGGATAATCCGAGCAATTGGGCCGGTTTTTGGAAAAGGCGCGATCACCACGCGGCGAATCGCATGCCACCCGCCCCCAAGCAACACCATTGATCCCCCAAGCAATATAAGCGTCAGCGCGAGGGTCCATGTATCGTCCAACCCAGCTTCTGTGACTAAGCTACCGATTGCAATTGCCGCCGCCAATAAGCCAGACACGAGAAGCGCGCGACGATTGATCAACAAAGAAACAAAAGCAAAAAGCAAGACAAGCCCCAAAGTGGTTATCGCTGCGAGATTCGTCGTTCCAACATCAGATGTGTTGCCCACAGCCATGCTCAATGTCGAATAGAAGATTAAAGGGGCTGCAAAAAGGTGTAGCCAAAACCCATTATCTGCAAAGCGCGTTTCGCGCGCCGGGTCTTTTGCATCATAATACATGCCAAGAAAGAACATGAAAATACCTATGGCCAGCGATGTCATAAAATTCAGGTTAGAAAAACCCTGATCTTGGCTGGAGTGAAACGTATAGGCCGCCGTTAGCCCAAGCATCAACGCTCCAAGACCAATGGCAAAGGCCAGACGCATCCGAAAATAATAAGCAAAAATCGCAATAGTCTGTATACCGAAAATGACCAAAGGCGCTGATCTCGCTTTTTCCCAAAGGGCATCAGTTGAGTAAACATCTAGATCATTGACCCCCGGCACATTCGCGCCAATATAAAGCGCTGTTGTTCCTTGCAAAACAAATCCTGCAAAAGCGAGAAGCAAAACCAAGGACGGTAAGAACAAGCGTCGCTTGCGTGCGAAAATTTCTGCCAACATCCACATTGCTGCGGCACATGCCAAGAACCCTGCCCCGGTGAGATAAGCATTCCCGGTTGGAATAGTGAATAATGTCGTCACCAACCAAAGCCCAAAACTCAAGACGCCCAAGCCAATTGCTAAAAAAACATCGTTGAAATTACGGACAAAAGACATGTCCTCTTCTGCCGCCTTCGGCGTTTGCTCGAAATCTGGAATAATCGTTTCGCTCATTATATGCCCCTTTTGGTTGGAGCCAGTATAATGGTGAATGAGGGACTATTTCTATGCGTCGAAAATGACAGCTTGGACAGGGGACATTCTTGCGATTTGTGCTCTAGCGCTTATGAAGGCCGCACATCTTTTATCCCGAAAGCGCCGGAAATTGTGCCATCCAGCTTTTTCTGAACGACATCCAGAAGATCATAAATCGCAGCAATTTCCGTCAAGACTTGCCGTGTCCGCTCTGGCGCAGCCAAAGGTTTGAATATTGAGCCAAATTTCAATCGGTTGCCCGTTGAGATGGTGATATAAATATCTTCCCCCGTAAACGCGATTTGCGCGCCTTTGCCCTTATAAAGACGGTCCAATTCGATGAACCGCTCCAAAACAATCGGGTCCAACATTGTCCGTGCTTCAACTTGGTCAGTGGACCAAACTTCATAAGCTTTTTCGAATTTGGGAGACGCCATGCCCACTTGCTTCATCGCTTTGGTAGGCCGCGTCCATTTATTGAGCATCCCCTTGTCTCGGCGGATCACGGTTTCGCCCGTAAAACTATTGGGGTAATGCAACCGAAGAATCTGACCATGGAATTTTGTGACTCGGCGTCTGTTTTTGCCCGTGCCCTGCATCTCCGTCAGTTCGGCCTCATAAAACAAAAAGTCACGATTATCTCTTTGACCCTTAATCAGATGTGAAAATTTATCATCTTCATATGTCGGTAGAATTTTTAATCTTTGACAGGTCTCAAGACCATAAGGCTCGGCCACAATCGCTGAATATTCCAAGCCCAAATGGCTTGCGACCTTTGGCAGGTAAAGCTTCTCGATTTCGTTTTTAAAGCGCCCCAAAGGCAACCAGATCAGGCCAGAGCCACCAATAACAATCAACATCACCACCAGAATATGCGGCGCAGCATTATAGCGCGTATAGCTATAAATCGTGACCAAGCCGAGAATTACAAGAAGCCCGATGACCGAGAACATAAAAAGCCGCACAGCCTCTTGGCGCTCTTTTTCGCGCGTGGCAAGAACTGGCTTTAAGCTTTCACGATACCAACGATCTGTCCCCGAAAAGTCAGGGTGCAGATCATCGAAATTTGAACTATCTGTCATCTCATCGCGCCTCTCAAGAAGTGAGCGTACGTAGAATAAAACGTCGCTATGAAAGGACTGTTAACAGATATTCGTCCTAAATATCAGCGTAGACATGTTTCTCCGCTTTTGCCCCGGGATGCGTACACGCGCCATATCTGGCGGGGCCGACCCCTTGTGCATATTTCCACAATGCGCCGGTGGCATACATGTTTTCGCGTGGCTTAAAGGCGGCGCGGCGCTTGGCAAATTCGGCCTCGTCCCAATCTACATCAATCGTGCCTTTTTCAGCATCAATTGTAATGATGTCGCCATTTTCCAATAATCCAATTGGACCGCCATCGGCCGCTTCCGGGCCAACATGGCCGATGCAGAAGCCGCGCGTCGCGCCTGAGAAACGACCATCCGTAATCAAGGCAACCTTATCGCCCATGCCTTGCCCGTAAATCGCCGCCGTTGTCGACAACATTTCGCGCATGCCCGGCCCGCCCTTTGGCCCTTCATAGCGGATCACTAAAACATCGCCTTCTTGATAATCGCGCTTTTCAACAGCAGCGAAGCAATCTTCTTCGCAATCAAACACCCGCGCAGGGCCTTTAAAGACTAACTCTTTCATGCCAGCGACTTTCACAATCGCCCCATCTGGCGCAAGCGAGCCCATCAAGCCGACAACGCCGCCCGTTGGAGACAACGGATTGCTCACCGGGCGGATCACTTTTTGCGTCGGGTCGAATGTCACCCGTTCCAGATTTTCCGCCAAAGTTTTGCCCGTGACCGTGATACAGTCTCCATGCAAAAACCCGCCATCCAGCATGGTTTTCATCAACATCGGCATGCCCCCAGCTTCGCC
>CALLVA010000207.1 GCA_938010655.1 uncultured Parvularculaceae bacterium
TCAAGGCGGCAGAAGAAGATAAACCAGCCCCATCTGGCATATTTGTTTCTATCAATATATCTGCACCGCCAGATATGAGGCCTGTTTTATTAGCATAGACCATTGCGCCAATGGCATAATCCGCCCAATGGTCTTTTGCTTGATCATGAAGCGACCCAAGATAAGATGCCTCAAACTTTGAAGAATATACTGTAATATCATCGGACTCTTTCGTGGCCAAATGAACTGTAATCCCGATATCTAATGCAGTGGGCAGTACCATGCCACCATTATAATCTGTGTGCTCTCCAATTAGATTCACTCTTGCAGGTGCAAAAACGGTAATGTCTGGCGGGCGACTATATATATCTGAAAAAAAATTATTCATAAGATATCTCGTAGAGTTTTGGCAGCCATTTCGGGCATAACATCAACTGTGTAAGTGCCTGTTCCTTGTTCAACAGAGGCAAGGTATTTTACCCGTCCTGGTGCTCTGAGAAGAGGATAGAATTGCGCTGTAAAATGAAAAATGTTTTCTGTCCCAAGTGGGGCCGCGTGAAGTGTCAGCATATAGGCTGTGCTTCTGCCAAAATATGTATCATATCTGCGCGTAACATCTCCCAGCAAATGAGCAAAGCCATCAAGCTCTTCTTCAGTCATCTCCCATGGGCCTGCGCGCCGGGTTTGGGGCGCAAGCCAAACTTCAAAAGGAAACCGCGCATAAGGCGGACAAAAAGCCTGAACGCTTCCAGCTGTAGCTACGCCATATTCGTCAGTATAGATTTTAATATCAGCGGAAAGGTCATACCCTTCTGTAAAAGATTGAACAGCATTTTTCTGAACGAGTGGCACATACGGAAAAGCATAAATTTGACCATGAGGATGGTGCAATGTTACGCCAACTTCATCTCCACGACTTTCAAAGGGATAGACGAATTCGTACCCTTGCTGAAATAAGTCTTGGTATCGATCTATCCACGCTGCAATTAACAATCTGCGCTTTTCTTGACCAATCGTTGCTAAATTGCCCTCTGATTCAGGCGTATAGACAACGACGTCGCATTGGCCCGTTGCTTTTTGGGAGGTGATGCCTCTTATATACTGTGGATCAGGTGCATCTTTGTGAAAACTTGTAAACTTATTTTCAAATATCGCTAATTCAAAATCAGTAAATGGTATTTCGGTTACTGGGCCGCCTCGCTGAGAAGGGGCCAGAGGGTCTTCGGCAGTAGAGGGTTTAAATGTTCTGTTTTGCCGATGCGCCGCATAAACATTCCATTCTTGTCTGAAAGGATGCCATCTTAATTCTCCGCCTTTGGCCACGTCGCCATTTTCTTGGTCGAGTGATTTTTCTTTGTGGGGAGCGTAGCCATATAGAAATAAGTTTCGGCCATCTTTTTTCTCAAAAGATCGTCGGTGAACCGGATTTCCTTGAATGGTTTGACGTAAAAGCGTCGAAGTATCAGTCATTTTTTATGGCTTCCAAATAATAAATCAAATTGCTTTCGGGCATCATAAGTGGCAGCTGTATGCCATGGCGCATCAAAGCTTCTCCTGAAAAAACAGAACCACTGTCGAGCAATTTTGCACTTTCTAAGATAGAGGGCGCTGTTGGAGAAATTTCAGATAAAGGCCAGATAATTTTTATACGATATCTTTGATCAGAATTTAGTCCGGTAAATTTGCATAAACCTGGTAATGTTGTTGAATGGTGCGTTAGTTTCGTACATGAATATATGGCTTCTGTCTTATCGCGTGAGACCACTCCAATTATATTATGACTTTCAGGACCATCCTGTCTAAAAAATTGACCAGTATGAAGCAGGTTTCTGTGTTGCTTATGCAGTGCGATGGATTTTTTTAAAATTGCTAAATCTTCTTGGCGCTCCTCAAGGAGGTTAAGTTCCATACCCATATGCCCAAAAAAGGCTGTCGCCGCGCGTAATGCCATTGAAAGTCGTCGTCCTGTAATATGGCATTTTTCAGGGCCAACATGTGCGCCCATGACGTTTAAAGGTAAAAAGTAACTTGCCCCTCTTTGAATGTTTTGTCTATCCAATGCATCATTACTATCAGAAGTCCAAATTCTATCTGTATACTGCAAAACGCCGTAATCGGCACGCGCGCCTCCAGAAGAACAGCTTTCAATTTCAAGTCTAGGAAAAGTGTCTCGCATGCGGCGCATCAATTGATAAACCGCTCTGGTTTGGGCGCTAGTGACGGCGCGCCCCTGACTTCCGGGGTGATGAATATCACGGTTCATATCCCATTTCAGATAGGTCACATCATATGTTTTGATAATAGTACATATTTTTTCGTAGAGATATTCTGTTACGTCTTGTCGTGTAAGATCTAGAACAAATTGATTTCTAGAGGGGATTTGTGGAGTACCTTTTATCTCTAAGATCCAATCTGGATGTTCTCTAAATAAATCCGAATCTGGGTTGACCATTTCTGGCTCAACCCAAATACCAAATTCCATATTTAAGTCTCTCACCCGTGAGGCAAGTCTATGTAATCCATTTGGATAGACGTCTTTCGATACCCACCAATCCCCTAAACCTTTGCTGTCATTTCTGCGTCCCCCGAACCACCCATCATCCAGAACAAAGCGTTCCGCGCCAATTTCTGCGGCTTTTTCAGCAAGGACGATGAGTTTTTCTTCGGAATGATCGAAATAAACGGCTTCCCAAGTATTATAATGAACTTTTCGCGGACGGTTTAATATACGCCCATCCATAATCTTATGATTTAAATGATCATGAAATTTTTGGCTAACGCTATTGAAGCCATTTTTTGATTGGGCACCATAAAGCGGTGGCGTGCGATAAGTTTCGCCTTTTGCCAATACCATTTCTCCGGGGAAAAATAATTCACCCATTTGGAGAAATGCTCTGCCATCAGCCTGATGGTCAACTCTGAGGCGAGAATTGCCGCTCCATCCTAAATGAAAGCCTGCTGCAAGGCCATTTGTCTCATTCGTTGTATTGTTAAAAGCTAATAATGCGGGAAATGTATCATGCCCCGTTCTGCCGCTTTTATTTTCGCGGACAAAAGATCCGCGAAAAGTTGAGATATCTTCATGCTGAAACTCATATGCCCATTTGCCTTTGAAACTTCGCATATGATCAAAATGTTGTTCAAGGGGCAGGCAAAGGGCGGTGCACCAGTCAATGCGCAATGGCATTTCTGTTTCATTGGTGAGGCTCGTTGAAACGGTGAAAACATCTATTTCAGGGCATAAAGAGATTTCATAGCAAATAGAAATCTTCGCTTGAGTGTCTCGACATTGGATTTTCAACTCATGGTCATTTTGCTGGCTAACTTTTTCAACCGTGAAAAGCGCGTCCCAATCTAAGCCATCGCGATCCAGGATTATGCCAGGCGGTCCAGAAAGCCCTGTCGCAATCTCATTTGATAATGAGGGTTGAATATCAAGATTTGGCCCCCCAAAGGCCCATTGCCGTTCAGATAATAACGCTATCTCCTCAGGCGTGGAATTGGTTAAGGCGGGACCCCAATAGACAATATGCGGCTGCGCCCCAAATTGAATATATAAGATGAGCTGTGTTTGGTCCGTGCTGAGCGTTGCATATTTAGGAGGTGAGGCCATGACCGTACTTGTTCCTGTCTAATGTGATCAGACAAAGCTTCCGGGAAAAGGGCTGGAATTGCAAAAGGAATATACCGTTGTGTTGTTTGTTCTTGCCGCTAAGGCGCAATCTGCGCCACGATGCAGGCAAAGAATAAGCTGGCCGGGAGGGCGTGCGACCTTATGGAAAACCAAATATTTGATCTAAACCCAACTCAAGTTGGCGTATTCGTAGCGTTGACCGCTTTGATCGGGGTTTTGACATGGTGGCAATGTCGTGGCGGCCAAGCGCGAGGTACAGCAGCAGAGGAAAATTCAGCTCATGATTATTTTTTGGCGGGGAGTGGCCTGCCATGGTTTTTCGTAGCGGGCTCCATCACGCTGACCAATTTGTCTACCGATCAGCTTGTTGGCATGAACGGAAATCAAATGTTGTTGCTGGCTTGGTGGGAGTTGGCTGCCGTGGTGGGGTTGTTCTTACTCGCCTTTGTCTTTTTGCCTGTATATTACAGGTATAATTGTACAACGACCACGGAGTTATTGGAAAAGCGATATAAAAATAAACATGTGCGAGCCTTAATTGGCGTTCTGTTTTTGCTTGGCAATTTATTGATTTATTTGCCAGCCATTCTGTATTCTGGATCGCTCTTTATGATGACGATGTTTGGGCTCAATTTTGCCGGAGACGGGCCGACGCCTGTAGCGGGAGAAGAGGGGTATTTGTTCAATGTCCTTGCGATTTCAGTTTTCTTTGCGGTGCTTGGCGGAGCCTATGCCATTTTAGGGGGGCTGCGCGCGGTTGCTGTATCAGACACTTTTTCAGGGGTGGGTTTGCTATCTCTAGCATTGGTTGTGGTTTATCTGGCGCTGCAAAAAGTTGGATTTGATATAACAACCGAAGTGCCACGCGAAAGGCTGACCATGTTGGGCGCGGCAGATTCTCCCATTCCGTGGCCGACGCTTTTTACGGGCATGATATTAATCCAAATGTTTTATTGGTCTACTAATCAGACCATTACCCAGCGCGCCATGGCGGCCAAGACCATCAAAGAAGCTCAAAAAGGCGTAATTGCCGCCGCAGGGATCAGGCTTTTGATTGTGCCCGTCATTGTTGTTGTGCCTGGTGTTGTTGCCTTCAAGCTTTACGGCGATATTGATGATCAGGCATATGGTCGACTCGTAGGAGATATATTACCGCCTTATCTTTCTGGCGCGTTTGCCGCGATGATGGCGGCTGGTGTTCTCACAACATTTAACTCCATTCTGAATTCATCTGCTGCGCTTTATGTATGTGATATCCATCAGAAATATATCAAATCGGAAGTCAACGTCCCAAGGCTTTCGACGATGGTTTCTATATTGATGGTATTCTTATCGTTGTTGCTCGTGCCGATTTACGCAAATGCCGAAAGCATTATTAATTTACTGCAAAAGCTAAACGGCTTGCTGTCTATGCCAATCCTCTCTGCTTTTGCATTGGCTCTTCTGTTTAACAATGTGGATTATCGCGCGGCGATTATGGGGGTAATTTTTGGAGTCTCTATGTATGCGCTGTATACGTTTTATCTCAATGTGGAAGTACCGCCAGAAGTGCTGGATAATGTCGTGGTCACGGAGGGTCGCGAGGCGATTATAAAATTACACTATATCCACTTCATGGCGATCACGTTTTTCACCACATTAGGATTCGCCCTGTTCGTGAACTGGGC
Source organism: uncultured Parvularculaceae bacterium (assembly GCA_938010655.1). Classification (GTDB taxonomy): domain Bacteria; phylum Pseudomonadota; class Alphaproteobacteria; order Caulobacterales; family Parvularculaceae; genus CALLVA01. The sequence goes on from CALLVA010000207.1 coordinate 5,281, forward strand.
GATCTTCCGTAAAAAAGCAACCTTGCGCCTTGGCAAAGGCGAGAGAATTACGGCGGTTTAAATTAGTGTTACTTCCTGAAAGCTAATAAGCTATCTTGACTATTTGAAAAAATAGGTAGAAACGTTATGCGTTATACTACCGAAAGTTGCATCTTCAAATGTACCCTGTTTTTCAAAAACCCACGTTATTATTGCTTTGCTTGCTAATTTCAGGCTGCGTTTCTACGAAACAAAAGAGTTTAGATGGGGGAAAATCGAGCGCAGAGATATCGACCGACAGCGAGTCTGCTTCGCAACAATTACCCGGATTTGACCAAATAGAGTCATTTTATCGAAATAACGCTTCGTTTTTTGAACTCGCGAAAAAAATAACAACAAAACAGCAATTTTCCAGCTATCATGATTTGCAAGGTGCGGCCTTGCGACGAGAGGCCCACAAACAAAATTTACTACCGCAGGTTACGCCTGTCACATCTCTCAATAAAGATGGTGATGGTGTTGCTCGTCTGCTTGTCGAGCAAACACTTTGGGACAATGGGCGGTACAAAGCCGGAAAAAATTTCCTTTCCGCTAGTGAGGCTCGCGCAACGTCTCTTTATCGGATACAGGCTAACGAGCGCGTTGCAGACGGCATTGATGCTGTCTTGCAATATCAAAAATATAATCAGCTTATTTCATTAATGGATCAGTTGCTCATGAAATACAGTGTAATGAATGAAATGGCGGTAAGTCGCGTTCAAGGGGGGATTGGACGACGTGCGGAGCAAAGTATTTTTGAGCTTAAATTATTACAAATAGAAGCTGAGAAAAAAGATTTTTCTGTAAAGCTGAAACAGTCCGAAAGTACTATTCAGCGATTGGTGGGTGATGTTTCCTCTTTAGGACTTAATGCTAGTTTCCCATTGCCTGAAATTGCGCTTGCTTTACCAGTGGGCAATGACCTGAATACAATTCCCGAAATAAGTGAGGTTTTAGCGGAGATTGATGAACGAAAAGCAGAGTTAGCGCAGGAAAAAGCGGATGGGCGACCTGAACTGCGTTTGTCTGCGAGCGCAGGTGACGGTACTGATCTTGGTTTGGGAGCGGACGATCAAATCAATAATGCGACGCTCGGCTTTTCTTTTACCAAACCACTTTATTGGGGGGCTAATCGCAAAATCAAGGCCCTTGAGGAAAATGTCGTCGCGGGCGAAATTAAATTATCAGAGCAGTTGGTCGAATTAGAGGGTCAGCTCTTTACATTAGAACAGCAGAGCCAATTTTTGCATGAGGCCTTGCCGGAAAAGAAACGTATTCGTGAGTTGGCAGAAAAGCGCGTTGAGTATTTTGAGCAAGATTTCAAAGCTGGTACAGCAACAATGCTGGAAGCTGTTAGTATTTTGGAGACAGCAAAATCTCTCTCTACACAATATATTGAAGCTAAGTATGAGTTTGAAATAACAAAACTTGAACAAGCTAAAATTCTTGGATTACTTGGCCCCCTAGACGATTTTTAAGTCAACCAAAGCTCAGCAAAGCACTTTTTTAAAATGGTCATCAATAATCTAGTAATTAAAATTTAAACTTTTTACAACTATAAGTTGCTTTTAATAAAAGTTAACCATGATTTTAATGATGACAGCTGAACAAGATCTGCAAAACACCAAGAGCACCCAAGGAATCCGTCTAGCAGAAACCTTGGCCGAGCTTGCCTCATACTTGAATGTTAACGTTCAAGCTGAAGATATTATTGCTGGCTTGCCGGTTTCCATAGAAGATTTTTCATCAAATTATATCACGCTCGCTATGGATCGATTAGGGTTAGCGGCTTCCGCGATCACATCTGAAGATTTTAAGAAAGAGACACTCCCTTTCGCAGTCTTTATGAACGACGGGACTATCAGGATTGTCATCGCTATTGATGATAATCAGATCACTTTAAGTCATGCCAAAATCCCTAATGGCATTGAGACAATTGCAAATGTAGATTTTCAAATTGCTGCAACGAAGACAATTATTACGATTGCTGAGACTGCATCCAGCTTACAAAAAAGATTTATTGCCCCTGAACCTGAAGGCCATTGGTTCTGGTCAAAGATTTTTGGACAAAAGTCTCTCATCAGAGATGTTGTTTTGGGGACGCTTATCGCAAATCTGTTGGCTGTTGCCGTCTCTCTTTTTGCGTTGCAAGTTTATGATAGGGTTATACCCAATCAGTCCATATCTTCCCTCTGGGTGTTATTCATTGGTGCCATTTTGGCGGTCAGTGTGGAAGCTATTCTGAAAGTGATGCGGTCAGGCCTTTTAGATATTTCCGGTAGACTGATCGAAATGGAAATTTCAGCATCTTTATTCAGAAAAATGTTGGGCATGAAATTATCCAAGCGCCCCATGCCACCATCAACCATGGCTTATATGATGCGTGAATTTGGTAGTGTGCGCGAATTTTTTACAACAACATCAATCAATTCCGCAGCAGATATCCCATTTGTTATCATATTTTTGGGATTGATATTCTTAATCGCTGGACCGGTCTCTCTGATCATTCTGGGTGCCATGCTGATGATCATTGTACCTAGCATTTTTGCGCGTAGGAAAATGGTACAACTTTCTGAAGAGATGATGGGTGGCTATAGCGCTGTCAATCAGGTTCTGACAGAATCTTCCTATGGACAGGAAACCATTAAAACTCTTCGTGCCGAAAACTATTACCAAAAGAAGTGGGAAGATCTTATTCTGCTCAATTCTTCCAAAACAACAGCCCAGAGAATTTTGTCAGCAAAATTGACCTTCAGTGCTCAAGCTGTACAGCAATTAGCATATCTATCGGCGATTGTTGCGGGCGTATATTTGGTCTTTGCAGGCGAACTGACTGTAGGGGCAATTATTGCGATCAGTATCCTATCAACCCGCTGCCTTGCGCCGGTTACGAACCTCGCTAATACACTCGTAAAATGGCAGCAGGTGAAAGCATCGCTGAATGGTCTGGAACAAATAATAGATAGTGAGCAAGAAAAATCTATCCATCGCCACTATGTTCAAGCGTCCAGCCTTGTTGGTGATTATGTTTTGGACAGAGTTACGTTTTCCTATGATGAAGAAATGGCTCCCGTATTGGATATTGAAGCCCTATCAATAAAGGCCGGCAGAACAACAGCCATTTTGGGTTCAAACGGCGCCGGAAAATCCACATTACTCATGCTGCTTTCAGGCTTATATGACCAATCTGCAGGTACAATTACGTTGGATGGTTTGGCTTTGGATCAAATTCAGCCAGACGATTTACGTCGACACATTGGGTATCTTTCTCAAACTGAAATGCTCTTGACGGGGACTATAAGAGAAAATCTTGATCCGTCAGGCAGAAATTATTCTGATGAAATCCTATTTTCCTCACTTAGATTTGCTGGAATGGGGAAATTCATCAAGTCTCATCCGATGGGGCTTGATATGAAAATTCTAGATGGGGGAAAGGGGTTATCTACCGGACAAAAACTAAGTATTGGACTTGCTCGTCTCTTTTTACAGAACCCAACAATCATTTTACTCGATGAGCCCACGGCGAGCTTTGATCAAATGCTTGAGCAAAAAGTGGTTCGTAAATTAAAAACATGGTTAGAGGGGAAGACTTGTGTCCTCACGACCCACAGAAATGCAGTGCTCGATCTAGCAGACGATATTATTGTTTTGCAAAAAGGGCGTGTCTCTTTATCGGGACCGGCAGAAGATGTCGTGCAAAAGCTCACAAGAAACGCAGATGCTGTTTCTGGCCAAAACCAGGGGATTGCAAATGTCGCCTGAACAGTTACGTGATCAAGCCGGTCCATACGCGAAGATTATACATGTCATTGTGATAAGCTTTATCGTGTTTATCCTTTGGGCATCATTTGCTTCACTCGATGAAGTGGTCCGAGGTCCAGGCAAAGTTGTTCCATCCAGTCAAACACAAGTTATTCAGAGCTTGGAAGGGGGCATTCTCTCAGAATTGCCTGTTTGGGAAGGCAAGGAAGTTGAAGCCGGGGAGGTTTTGGTTAAACTGAGTGATTACCAATTCAAAGGAGCTTTCCAAGAGACAGAGTCAAAAGTAGTTTCTTTACGCGCGAAATTAATTCGATTAACAGCTGAAATTAGCAAGCAGAAAAAAATCGATTTTGGTAATAATCTATGTGATGGTCATGAGGAAATTTGTCAGTCGGAGCAGCAATTATTTTTGGCGGCCATTTCTGAGTATAATGCAACGGTCGAAGATCTCTCTGCGCAGGTGGTTTTGCAAAATGGAGAGGTGCAACTTCTTCAGTCAAATGTTAATAAGGGTGTTGCCCCTAAAATTGACCTTATCAAAGCAAAGCAATCTCTTAATCAAGCAAAATCGGCTCTTTCCAGTTTCAAAAGTGAATATCTTTCGTCTCGATCAGAAGCCCATGCGTTGACATTGGCTGAATTGCAGCAATATGAAGCCAATCTTAGTATTCGTAAGGATCAATTAGCAAGAACAGTGTTGAAGGCGCCAGTTCGTGGTATTGTGAATAAAGTTTCTGTAACGACAATTGGGGGTATCGCTGCTCCTGGCGATCCAATTTTGGAGCTAACGCCTCTTAATGATGAGTTACATATCGAAGCCAAAATTCAGCCCAAAGATGTAGCGTTTGTTTATCCAAAAATGAAAGCGACAGTTAAACTGACGGCGTATGATTTTAGCGTTTATGGGAGTTTAGATGGGCATGTCATGCATGTAAGCGCTGATACATTTGATGATGATTTGAAACATGATGAAGAGCCATATTATAAAGTTCTTATAAAGATCGATAAAGATTCCCAAACAAATTGGGACAATGGTATCGAAATACGGCCGGGTATGCAGGCTATTGCAGATTTGCAAACTGGTCAAAAAACAGTCTTGCAATATTTGCTGAAACCTCTGTTCAAAACAACCGAAGCTTTCCGCGAAAGATAAGCTCTTTGTTAAGCCGATATATTCGGCCGCTCTGTGGGCTTAACGTTGCGGATAGGTTCCTGTTTTTCCATTATTTTCCAAGTTCTAAATGCATGCAATCCAGATCTAAAATACATCATAAATCACGTTTTAGTTCATAAATACAATGCCTTATAATAATACCGAAGAGGGCAGCTAAAGTTATCTATTGAGCGATAAGTCGCTCGGAAAATGCAACCCATGGATATGAAAAATATAAAACACAACTTAAGGTAGTATTCATAAATATTTCGTACATTCTCTCTTTCGGATCACCTTAGAGAGGAACAGGCAAATGTCTTTGAGAGCAAAAATACTCGAACGCGGAACACAAGTTCAAGTTGAGTCGTTTGAATTTTCAGGAGAAATTGTTCTAGAGCATGCAGCTCAGGATATATCCTTAAATTTGAGCTCTATTGATATAAGCTCATATAATAAGAACCTAAACGACTTGGTGATTACTTTAGAGAATGGTGATGTTGTCACCATTAAAGACTATTTCCTTGCAGGCTTAGACAATGAGAAAAATAGACTTTTCATAAGTGAATCAGGGGAAATTCTACCAGTTGATCTGGCGCATCTCGAACCTCAATTACCAATTGGCGTTTCAAACGCATCTGCGCAAGTTCAAGCGTCGCTAACGGTTGGCTTAGAAGCAGAACCGGCGACATCTCTTATTTTCAGCGAGTCTTCTTCTCTTATTGGCGCTGCAGGTTTGTCTCCTGCTGCTGTGACTGGTCTTGTCGGTGGTGGTGTTGCCTCTTCTGCAGCAGTATTATCCGGTTCTGGGAATAATAATAGTAGCTCTCCCAATGAAGACGTGACTGATACAGCTCCGCCTGTTGCGCCAAGTGTTGATCCTATTGAGAATAATAATCCAACGCCTGAAATTAAAGGTAAGGTGACTCTAGGAATAGGGGAAACGCTCGAAGTTGTTGTCGATGGCATCACTTATAGTGTTGCCAATGGCAATCTTAACATTGATGCCAATGGAAATTGGTCCCTTACAGTGGAGCAACCCTTGTCGGAAGGCACCCATGATGTCGTTGCTACGATCACTGATGCAGCAGGAAACAGCACAACAGACACGAGTTCCGCTGAAATCACTATCGACACAACGGCGCCAACCGCCCCAGCCGTAGACGCTATTGAGAGCGCAAACGCAACACCCACCATCACAGGTTCTGCGACTTTAGGGCAAGGTGAGACTCTTGAAGTCACCGTTAATGGCGTGGTCTATAGTGTTGCCAATGGTAATCTTACAATTGATAGTTCAGGGAACTGGTCTCTCACACCGGCGACACCTTTAAGTGAGGGAACGCATGACGTTGAAGCCACTGTCACCGACGCTGCGGGAAACAGCACAACTGATTCAAATTCTGGTGAGATTATAATTGATACGACTCCGCCAGCAGCGTCATCTGTTGATGCCCAGACGGTCAATAACGCAATGCCGACTATTACAGGCAACGCCACTTTGAATACGGGTGAAACACTTGAAGTCACTATCGGCGGCGTGGTCTATAGTGTTGCCAATGGCAATCTGACCATCGATAGTACAGGCAATTGGTCTCTCACAGTTGCCGCGCCTTTGGATGAAGGTCAGAATGACGTTGTTACAACTGTTACGGATGCCGTTGGCAATAGCACGACAGATACATCAAGCAATGCGATTACCATCGACACATCTATTGCTGCACCAACAGTTGATATGCCTGGCGCCAGCGATACGACACCTGTCATCACTGGGACCGCTGAAGCAGGCTCGACAGTCACTCTTGTGATTAACGGAACCACTTTCACGACAATCGCTACGTCTGGCGGTACTTATTCAGTAGACACCGAAATCGATACGCCCACCTCTGGTGGTCCGTTTACGCCGCTTGGCGAGGGTGCTCACGATGTGACAGTGACATCTGTCGACGCGGCTGGAAACTCTGCTTCCGACACAACCTTCGACGAGATTACAATAGATACGTCTATCGCTGCGCCGACAGTTGATCCTATTACGTCTAACCTTACAACGCCGACAATCACCGGAACAGCTGAAGCAGGTTCTACAGTAACGGTCGTTGTTGGCGGCGCGACTTATGAAGTCACCGCGACTGATCCGGGCGGAACATGGTCTGTGGATACGGGCGCTGCAACACCAGTTTCCGGGACATTCACAGCCTTAAGTGAAGGCGATCATGACATAACAGTGACATCTGTTGATGCTGCAGGAAACGCTGCTTCTGACACAACCTCAAATGAGATTACGATAGATACGTCTATAGCTGCGCCGACAGTTGATCCTATTACGTCTAATCTAACAACACCAACGATCACAGGGACAGCCGAAGCAGGTTCCACTGTGACTGTTGTTGTTGGCGGTGCAACTTATGAAGTTATGGCGACTGAGCCCGGCGGCATATGGTCTGTTGATACAGGCACAGCAACACCAACATCCGGTACGTTTGAGCCGAATTTGAATGGGGCAAACGAAGTCGAAGTTACTTCAACAGATGCCGCAGGCAATAGTCGTTCTGATACGACAATGGGTGAGTTGGTTCTGGATACAACAGCCCCAACAGTTGAGATTACGATTGATGATAACGCCCTTGCCGCAGGCGAGACAGCGACTGTTACGGTTAACTTCAGCGAGCAACAGACTAATTTTGATTTGAATAATATTATCGTTAGTGGCGGCACGTTAGGGCCGCCTAGTGTTTTCCCAGATGATACCACTACGTTATTTTTCACGTTCACACCAACGCCAGGTGTTGATGTGCCCGCGCAAATTCGTATTGCAGATGGAGCCTTTACGGACGTTAATGGGAATGTAGGTATCGGAGATGTGCTCGACTTTAATGTCGACACAGTTGGCATTTCGACACCGACAATTTCCTCTATTGAAACAAATGATACGACCCCCGTGATCACAGGGACAGCAGAAGCAGGCTCCACAGTTACCGTTGTGGTTGGCGGCGCGACTTATGAAGTTACCGCGACTGACCCGGGTGGTGCATGGTCTGTGGATACAGGCAACGCGACGCCAATATCAGGCACGTTTGCGCCAAATGTGAATGGTACGAATGAAGTGGCTGTGACATCAACAGATGCTGCAGGAAATTCCAGTTCCGATACGACAATGGGTGAATTGGTTCTGGATACAACAGACCCTGCCGCGCCAATTATTAATATGGCAAATGCAGCTGGTGTCTCAGGCACAGCAGAACCCGGCGCGACTGTAACCATCGTGATTGGTGGTGAGACTTACACGACACAAGCGAGTGACCCTGATGGAACATTTTCTATCACGCCAACATCGCCTGATACTTTTGATATCAACGAACCCATCGTCGCGACAACGACTGACGCTGCTGGAAATTTGTCCGCAGAGACGAATGATATTATTGGTGATAATATTGTTTCCGGTACAGCGGGTGATGATGTCATTGATAATAATTATACAAGCGATCCGCATAATGACGTTGTTGATGGCGCGGATGGTGATGACGACTTTATTCAAGCTGGAGAGGGTAATGATACGATCCTTGCAGGTGCTGGAAATGACAATGTAACGGGTGAAGCTGGTGATGATAATATTACAGGCGGCGCAGGTAGTGATACGCTTGATGGGGGAGATGGTGCGGATACGTTTAACTTAAATGTGGTCAGCGTAGAGAATACAACTGACTCGTTTGACCCTTCTATCACGACAGCTTTTTCTGCTATCTCGAATGAACAAGTGCTCGATATTGACCGTTTGAACCCTGAATTTAATGATGAGCATACGGAAATTGTGTCAGTCACATTATATGTGTCCAATACAAATGGGTCTACAGGCTATCTGCGCCTGAATGTAGGGGGGCAACTATCTGATGTGCATGAAGTTATGCCAAATCAAGCGGAAACGGCCATTACATTCACATTCCCTAGCGGGTCGGTGATCAATCCGGGTGGTACGGCCAATCCATCTTCTGCCAATGGTGTGAATCTGACACCGCAATTTCTTCACAATCCTGAAGGAACTGGGGGAACAAATAATGGTATACGCGCAAGTCTGAGATTCCGATCTGCACCTGATGCCGAAGCCGTAAATGTTATCGGCATTGGCTCAACAGGTTTCCAGGCAGAAGCCGTGTTGAATTTCGTCACTGAAAATGATTTGGGTGGAGATGTGATCATCGGTGGGGAAGGTGGCACTGATAATGACACAATCAATCTGTCTACGGTGAATACAGGTATCACGCTTGATTTAACAGCTGGAACAGAGGCGGATTTAGAATCTGGATCGGTAACGGCAGGCGGCGAAACAGCGACATTTACGCAGATCGAAAACCATATTCTTGGTACGGCGGATGATACGATTATTATTAACGATGATCATATCACGGCTCTGAGCGATGCTGGGAACACAACAAACATAGATGCTGGCGACGGGTTTGATCGTATTGAAATTGAAGGCGCTGATGTTGTTCTGGATGCTGGTGACCTGGCGGCTGGTTCAATCAGTAATTTCGAGATGATTGATATTACGGGATCAGGCGATAATACGCTTAACCTTTCCAACACCGAGATTGATGCGCTTACTGATAGCGACAACGAACTCTATATTAACGGAAACACTGGCGATGTCGTCATCATTGGTGGCACATTAACAGCAACTGGCACGACAACCGAATTTGAAGGCGTCACCTATAATATTTTTTCCGACGGTACACGAACGCTTTATGTAGCTGACGGTGTTGCTGTTGACCCGGTAGGGCCAACTATTGAAACCACGTCAACTGGCACAAACACAATCCTCGCCGGGACAGGCGAACCTGGTGCTACAATTGTTCTGACAGATGATAGTGGAACAAGCATCGCGCTTGTTGATACAAATGGTGATCCTCTCAGCTCAAGTGAAGTTACTGTTGGCTCTGACGGCACATGGACAGCGATCCCGGCATCCGCTATTGGAGATGATTTTACTGTTACAGCGACTCAAACAATCGGAGATAATGTTCAGGACGCAACGGAAACTGTCGTGCTCGATACGGACAATGATGGTGTGCGCAATACCGTCGATATTGATGATGATAATGATGGTATTCTGGATACGAATGAAACGGATATATCTACCTACACTATTGAGCCGGGTGGTACATTTAATGCCCAAGGTGGTGCTTTGCTTAATGCATCAAATAATGGTGTCAATTCAGATACGCCAACTGAAGGCAGCCATGTTTATGCTTTTGATAATCAAACCTTGACGGGAACATTCTTTCAAGATTTGGGTGAAATTACGGAAGCGGGCACATATAGCCTCTCAATTGATTTGATTAATCTTGATAATGCAAGTTTCACCGATAATTTCTTGGCTGCGCTGACGTCTGATGGAACATCTGCCACAGATATCGGAACGGTTTTGCAATCGTCTGATATTAGTACATTTGTTGCACCGGGACCAAACGAGTCTCAAGTCTTGACCTTGGAATTAACGGTTGCAGAGGGTGATCCGCTTATTGGATCGTCTCTTGGATTCGCTTTCTCTGTCGAGCCCGGGAGCCCTTCAGGTAATATCGCGATCGACAATCTCCTTTTAAGTGCACCAATTGATTCTGATGGTGATGGTATCATCAACAGTCTTGATGCAGATTCAGACAATGGTGGCATTGGCGATAATATCGAAGCGCAATTCGATCAGCCCTTTGTTACCCCTTCTGGCAATGATGATGATGGCGATGGGCTTGATGATGCCTATGACGCAACACCAGATAGTGGCGCGGCAGATTCGGTTGGCTTAACGCCAGCGGACACGGATAGCGATGGCATACCAGACCATCTTGATGGGCCAGTTCCAGATGCGCTGCCCGCACCTGTGGTGATTAACGCATTGACGTCTGGCGTCGAAGGGACAGCTGTGCCCGGGTCAACGATCACAATTACAACGCCAGGCGAAACGCCCGGCGATCCCGACATCACTTTGGAGACTGTCACTGTTGATGCAAATGGCCAATTTGCCATCAATTTTGACCCACAGATAGAAGAGAATACTGAGATCACAGTGATCCAGAGCGATGTCCCTCATTTTGTTGGTACGGCTCAGGAAAATACGACATCTGAAGCAATGCAAACACTAGAATTAGATACTGATGGCGATGGTGTTGCGGATAGTATTGATATTGATGATGACAATGATGGTATTGTTGATACGGCTGAAGATTTACTTGATATTCAAATCGCAAGTGCGGACAGTTTTGATAGTGTTGCTGGCATTGCAACAGGAACTCTCACCAGTTTGGGAGAAGCGATCGGTGTCACTGTAGAAGGCATAAATGGTGGTGGTGTTACTGGCGTCAGCACTGGAAATAGTTTGTATAATTTTGAAGAAGGTGTTCTTGGTACAATACGCACGTCTTTTGATAGTCCTGTTACAGATATCACGGTCGATTTTTATAGTATCTATCAAAATAATGCGATTGGTAATTTCTCAGTGATTTTAACTGATGGGACTGCCTTCAATAATTTGACCTTTGATATAGGCTCAACCCTACCTGGTACGTTTGGCGATACGGGGAATATTGTTAGCATCGATACCACGCGCACAGATGGCATGAATGCTATTGTCGATGGTAATGGTGGATCAACACAGGCTGGAGGTACTTTAACGTTTCCTACTCTAACAACGTCTGTAATATTAGCAGGTGGCGGTATCTCATCATTCTCATTTGAAACATTGGACAATGGTGCAGATTTTGGAGCTAGTTTTTCCATTCATGCCAGTTCATTTATTAGTATTGATGCAGATAGTGATGGTGTCTTGAATAGTCTCGAAACGGATAGTGATGATGGTGGTGTGTTGGATACTATTGAAGCACAAGCTACTGTCCCTCTACAGATTCTCGCATCAGGTATCGATAGTGATAATGACGGTTTGGATGATGCATTTGATGCAACGCCGGATAGTGGTGCGGCTGGGTCCATTGGGCTCTCTCTGGCCGATTCAGATAATGACGGCATGCCAGATCATCTGCAGACAGATAGTAATGGCAATGATGCAGCTATCATCACTCAGGCGTTGACTTCAGGTGTTGAAGGTGTGGGGGCACCTGGTGCGACCATCGTTCTTTCTGGCGTTGGCGTACCAACTGATCCACTTGTCGTAGATGCAAATGGCTTCTTCTCGGTTGAGTTTGATCCACAAATTGCCGAAGCAACACCTGTTACAGCCACGCAAACCTTGGGTGCTGATGCGCCAGTTGTCTCTGCACCTGTAAATGCGCAACTTGATACGGATGCAGATGGAATCGCGGATTCTATCGATATCGACGATGATGGCGATGGCATTCTGGATGTGAATGAAACAGCGCTGTTGTTCTCCATAGAATCCGGCACAATCAGCGTCGACGGAAATCACAACTTTATCGGATCTGGTGGCGCAGGAATTGAAGCGACGGAAGGAGTGACGACACTCAATCTGGCACCTGAAATCAATCAAACAACAACGGCATTTCTAGCCCTACAAACGATTACAACACCGGGGACTTACACGGCAACAATCGATGTAGGAAATTATAACAATGCTGCCTTTCCCAGTGATTCATTCATTAGTTTGACGGTTGGGGGAACAAGTGCAACAGACCTTGGTAGTTTTGTCGGCGTAACCTTAAATGATCCGATACCAGCCTCTGGCGAAATAGAGCAATGGGTTGTGCAACTTGTTGTGGAAGAAAACTCTCCACTTATCGGTCAGGACCTTGGCTTCGCTGCTATTCAAACAAACACAGAAACGGCTATTTCTAACTCATCCTTTGATAACCTTCAATTACGAACGCCGTTTGATCCTGACGCACCAGCACAAATGGATATCGATACCGACAATGATAATACTGTGGATCGTCTGGATACAGATAGTGACAATGGCGGTATTGCCGATAATGTTGAAGCGCAGCTTGGGCAGACCTTTATTGCGCCAAGCGGTATCGATAGTGATAAAGACGGGCTCGATGATGCTTTTGATCAAGACCTTACAGGCGCAGAGGGCTCCGTTGGCTTAACGCCTGTAGACACAAATGGTGATGGGATTGCGAATATCTTTGACGACCAAGGGGGCATCGACACTCAACCTGTTCCGACGATTACAGAGGCGTTGACCTCTGGTATTGAAGGAAAAGGTATTCCGGGATCCTTGATCGAAATCACAGATGTTGGCGGGACAACTATTGGAACTGCGACGGTTGATGAGAATGGTGATTTCGCTGTGACCTTCGCCACGCCTCTTGCTGAAGGTGCTGACATCAATGTTGCGCAAACACTGGACGCGGCTGATTTGCCGGCGGGCTTTACAGCCCCCGCAGGTGTTGCAACAGCGCCAGCTGAGCTAGACACCGATGGTGATGGTGTTAGTGATGCGCTTGATATTGATGACGATAATGACGGTATTCTGGATTATACCGAAATTGAAATTGAAGGTGGCCCATTAGGGGCGATTATTGGCACAGGTGTTGATGGCGATGAGCTGACAATAAACTTTGGTGATGGCGACATTACGAATTCTGTCACTTTCAACACCCTATCGGTAGCAGGTGTGAACCCAAATAATGGTGTATTTTCCTTGCGCGAAGGCGGCGGCGGAGCGGTCTTAAACTCCCCACAAACGTTCTCGTTTGACGTCCCAGTATCAGATGTCGCTTTACGTTTCAGTGGCATAGCTGGCCCAACAAGAATAGGGCGCTTTAGTGTGACCTATGAGGACGGTACTGTTCAGGAGAATGTTGAATTCCACATCATCAATAATAATCCACGTTTAACCGTTGTAAACTTCAATGGTGAAACGACGATCCGAGGCTCAGATAATAGTAATCAGGGAACGGGCACAGTTGAATTCTTGAACCTTAATTCAGAGCTTAGAATTGAATCCGTCAGTTTTGAGCAACTCAATAGGAGTACTGCGACTCTTGGGGGAGGCGTACAGCCTTTAATTCCTGATGTTGATAGAAGTATTGATACCGATAGCGATCTTATCGTCAATCATCTTGATACGGATAGTGATGATGGTGGTATCGATGATAATACCGAAGCGCAATATGGGCAGACCATTGTCGCACCAACAGGCAATGATGCTGATCATGATGGTCTTGATGATGCTTATGATAATGCCGAAGGTATTGCGGGCTCTGATGGTCTTCAACCTGTTGATACCAATCACGATGGTATTTTTGACTTTACGGATGATCAAGGGGGCATCGACACTCACCCTGCACCGACAATAACAGAAGCGCTGACTTCTGGCGTTGAAGGGACCGGCATTCCAGGGTCTTCAATCGTTGTGACTGATGCTGGTGGTGCAACAATCGGAACGGCGACGGTTGATGAGAATGGCGAATTCGCTGTGACCTTCGCCACGCTTCTTACTGAAGACGCGGACATTAATGTTGCGCAAACACTGGACGCGGCTGATTTACCAGCAGGCTTTACAGCCCCTGCAGGCGTTTCAACAGCGCCAGCAGCGCTAGACACTGATGGAGATGGCGTCGGTGATGCTGTTGATATTGATGATGATAATGATGGTATTCTGGATGTGAATGAGTCGGCATCACTTTTTGTCAGCGAGTTCAATGGTACTTTTGGGTCTCTAACAGAAACGAATGCCCGTGATTTGCAAAGCTCTGTCTCTGGCTATTCTTTTGCAGCATCGAATAATGCTGCTGGCCAATATGCTGTTGTGAATGCAGCAGGCGCAGATAGTTTCCATGGGGCGACTTTATTCGATCACCTGATCGACAATACGACTGATCAAGCAGACGGTGCATTTTTGGTGGTGAATGGCGCTTCGACGCAAGGTGCGTTTTTCTCAGAACAAATCATACTTGATGCTAACACCAGTTATGATTTTGGATTCTTCTCAGCAAACGGAGTCCCCGCTTCGATTGCTAACAGTAATCCATTCGAAATTGGTCTGCGCATTATTAATTCAGACGGTGTTATCGTCGCCAATATTGCAGATGGGCCACAAACAAGCAGTGACTGGGTGGAGCATTCTGACTCTTTCAATACTGGAAGTGAAACACAATTTACAATTGAAGTGTTCAATATATCCACTCAGGCAAGTGGAAATGATTTCGCAATTGATGATATTTTCGTTCGTGCATCAAGCTCTACGGAGAATAATGATATTGATGGCGATGGAATCATTAATCGTCTCGACACAGACAGCGACGATGCTGGTCTATCCGACAATGCTGAAGCACAGTTTAACCAGACCTTCATTGCACCAAGTGGTGTTGATAGTGACGATGATGGACTTGATGACGCTTATGATCAAAACCTATCTGGCGTCGATGGTTCCATTGGTTTAATTCCGGCAGATACGAATGGCGATGGTCTAATTGATGCTTATGATCCAGGCTTTATTAATGGTAGTTTTAGCAATAATGGTGAAGGATGGGTGCTAGATGTAACCCACGTTAATCCGGTTAATAATATAGCAAATATCACAGTTGCTGGAAATGGCAGGTTAGTCTTTAATGGCGGAGATGCCAACTTTGGAGGCAGTGCTGAGCAAACCTTTAGCACGGTTGTTGGGCGCGAATATACTGTCACCTTCGATTACTTCAAAGGCGGCGGCGCTAATTCTTCTGGGAACATGTTGACAGTTTCTGCTTTAGGAGAAGGTATCGAGATCGCCTCTGAAAATTATAATAATCTAATTCCAGCAGGACAAAATGCGACATTTACATTTGTTGCGACTGAAACAAGCACAACATTGCGCTTCACGGACGCCAATTCAACTGGCTTGACGAATAGCAATGATATTCATGTCGATAATATAATGGTTGATGGAGTAGGGTTGAACTTTGGTGAGTCTGATGTTGCACCTGTTACAATTAGTAATGTCACTGAAGGTACTACCATCACGGGCACAGGCGTTCCTGGTGCGACGATCACTCTACTGGACGATCTCGGTACAGATATTGGTACTGGAATAGTCGGCACCGATGGAACTTATGCAATAATCCTTGCAACGCCAATTAGTGCGACGACGGAGATTACAGCGACGCAAAGTGCGATTCCGCATCTCGTCAATGAAGCAGACCCCAATGCCACAAGCACGGCAACGACAACAGTTTCCATCGCAACAGCAGCGACTGTTACAGCCATTGTTGTAGGGGGTGATTCTGATCCAGACGGTCTGGCAGATAGTAATGCTACGATCTTCAATGTCGGTGAGATAATTACTGTCTCTGCTACATTTAGCGAAGCAGTTGATGTTACGGGAACGCCTGTTGTCTTCTTGAATGTGGGTACTGAAACAGTTGCAGCGACCTATGCGTCAGGCAGCGGCACTGATACGTTGGTGTTTGAATATGAGGTACACACCTTCGATGGCGATACGGATGGTGTTGACGTTAGCGCCAATGCGATCGACCTGAATGGTGGTATGATCGTTAACTCCGCAGCGACAAGTTTTACAGCCAACCTTGATCATGCCCCGGCAAGTGATCCACGTGCCGTTGAAACATTGGCCATAAATGCACAAATTATTCGCGGAACGACTGTAGACTTTGATAATCTTGAGACAGGTAGCGATATTTCTAGTGCTGGTGATGTAAACGGAGATGGCTTTGAGGACTTCATTATCGGTGCGCCGTTCCAGCGCAACAATTATGCTGTAACGCCTCTTGATGGACGTGCCTATGTGATTTATGGCGGCTCAGATCAAAATGAAATTGATCCTGCAAACCTTACAGCAGATCAAGGTTTTGAAATCCTTGGAAGTGAACCGTTTATTGCGGACCGCGTATCGTCAGTAGGTGATATTAACGGGGATGGTTTTGATGATGTGTTTATTTCAACCTTCGATAATAATACTGAAGGCGGGCATATCATTTATGGCCGTGAAAACGGTATTAATATTGATCTTGCTAACATCCCTTCGGGAGCAGGCACACAGATTATTACAAGCGATGCCAGTATAAGTTACTTAGGCCGTGATGTTGTCGGTCTCGGAGATATTAATGGCGATGGGATAGGCGATTTTGCAATCTCAGCTATTCGGGGCGGTACCACGACAAGCCTTGAGCCCACAAGTTTTGTTTATGTGGCTTTTGGCCAATCTAATATGAGTGATACTTTTAATGTCAATTCCATAGTGAATGGCGGCGCTGGCGGTTTCAGTATTGAAGGACAGCATTTCCGGAATATCAATGCAGGCTTGGGAGGTACGAATGATGGCCTCGGATTCAATATTGAAGCCGTAGGGGACATCAATGGTGATGGTTTTAACGATATTGCTATTAGAGCTTCAAATGCCATTCCTGATGCGTCCGGTGGTAATTCGGCGCCTATAGGAGCAGTTCACGTTGTATTTGGTGGTACGAGTATCGATGACTTCCATGCGGATGACCTTATGTTGGAAAATACCAATCGCGGGTTTTCTATCACCAATGGCTCTGGCGATATTGCAGCCTTAGGGGATGTCAACAATGATGGCTTAGATGACTTTTTGGTCGGAACAGTTGTGGTGTTCGGTCGAAATGCTGTTGATAATATCTCCTTTGCAGATATTGGTGTAACGGATAATTCCCTCGGCTTGCGTTTTGTAAATCTTCCTTCGGGCTTCATACCTCAAGTATCAAGCGCGGGAGATTTCAACGGCGATGGCATTACAGATTTCCTTTTAGGGTCTCCAAGTAGCCTGACTGAATATTCATTCCTATTATTCGGAGATGGAACTGGAACGAATATTGACGCATCGGACATATTAAATGGCACGGCAAATGGCTTTGCTATTACCAATAATGCGACGGCAGGTAATGTTGATCTTGATGAAAATCTTGGTACGGCTGTAGCTAGCGTTGGTGATGTGAACGGAGACGGGTTTGATGATATTGTTGTCAGTGCTGGTTATCAGTTTGATTATTACGAATATTACAGTGGTAATTCGAGTGGTTTAAACGAAGGTAGAGCGTTTGTTATCTTTGGTAATGACAGTGGAAACACGACCGCTATTGATGTGTCCGAATTGGGAACCAATGGTGGCAGCCATGTCACTGTTGACGATGCGGGCACTAATGGCGATGATATCATCTCCGGCTTTGCACAATCTGAAGTCTTCCTCGGTGGCTTGGGAGATGACACAATTTCTGGCAATGGCGGTTCTGATGTGATCAGTGGCGGCGCTGGGGATGACACCATTATTCTTAATGCTGATAATATCAATGAGCTCACCACAGGTCCTACAGATGGGACTCTCGCAACTGTTAGTGGCGGAAATGGTGATGATACCTTAGCTCTTGATGGTTCAGGTCTCGTCCTAGACTTTTCGTTGATTGATGTCGGCCGTGTCACTGGCATTGAACAAGTGGATCTAACAGGTAGTGGAGGGAATACGCTCAATATCAGCCTCTCAGATCTACTGGATATGTCTGATACGTCTAACCAACTCACTATATTGGGGGATGGCGATGACACGGTGAACATATCTGATGGATTCACCGATAGCGGCACCGATGAGACAATCGATGGACAAACATATGATATTTATACGGTTGGCAATGCGAGCATATTAATTGATCAAGATATCACCGTTAATGTGATCTAACGACGGGGTAATCATTTGAGGCTCATAGCCCCTTTGTGGAATATGAGCCTTTATTTTACGCAAGTTCCTTAACCTTGTTTATTCAGAGTTTTTTAAGAATAAAATCATGAAGCAGCATATGGAGAGTTAGCGTTGGATATTGGGCAACGTTATATTGATCATGGACCAGTTGATTTCGTAAAGTTACGAGATGCTGTTTTAGCATGTCCTGAAAAATTATGGTTTGCAGATGATGGTTTGAAAGAATCATTGGCAAAAGATCGGCCAACAAAATCATTGTTTTTATCAAGGGTCAGTGTCGAGACCTTATTTGATACACTTCGTCGCCGCCCATTAAGGCAAAAAGACATCGAAAAACATTCGAGTTGGCAGCGTTTGCATCAATTTGTTGAGCCAATATTAAACCGAATTTCTGAGCTTTATGCAGCTGATGGCCTTTTTATCTCTATTCAAATAGCCTGTTTACCAAAGGGAGAAAAAATAACACGCCATACTGATCATTCGCAAGTCTTGGTGAATTCGCATCGGTTACATGTGCCGCTTGTGACACATGATAAGATAGAATTTATGATTGATGATGAGCGTGTTATTCTGGCACCGGGCACTCTATATGAAATCAATAATCAAAAGATGCATAGCGTCGAAAATTGCGGTGATGAAGACAGATTGCACCTCATAATTGATTACTTGCCAGCAGATAGAAACAACACAAAATATTTTGAAGTGCAAAAACTTCAACAGAGAATGAACAGTTTTAGCTCTCGAGTGAAAAACAGAAAATTTCCAAAGCTTATTGCGACATCCGTTATTCGAGGCGCGTATCAATCTGAAAGTCATGGCGGCATATATCTCGTTGATATGCAGACATCTGAGATTGACAAGAAATATGATTGGAACCGTGGCGATATTGATTTTCAAGGGCGCGGCTGGGACCGTGGATTGCGGGGGATAGCGTTTTTTGACGGTGATATATATGTCGCGGCGAGTGATGAAATTTTTCAATTCAATCAAAATTTTGAGATCACAAAATCATATAAAAATCCATATCTAAAACATGCTCATGAAATGCATGTGTATAAAGAGAAGCTATATATCACGTCCACGGGATACGATTCTATTTTGCGGTTTGACCTTAAAAGCCATGCGTTTGATCAAGCTGTTGTGGTGAGGCGATCTTCTGAGGGCAAGCTGCTTGTCAATAATTATGACCCAAATAGTCAGAGCGGTCCAAAGTTCAAAAATACATTACATCTTAATCAGGTGTATTGCGATAAGCGCGGTCTCTATGTATGTGGCCGACGATTGCCATATTTTCTACTTCTTGACAAAGGGAACGCTCAAGCGGTTTGCAAATTGCCGGATGGCACGCATAATGCCCAACCATATAAGTCTGGCTTCTTACTGAATGATACGGAGTCAGATCGCATCGTCTATTTTGATAATTTGCACTACGCCGAATTACCGTTTCCGGCTTATCCTGAAGATGAAATTCAAAATATGAAATATGCGGATGAGCGCCTTGCGAGGCAATCATTTGGAAGGGGGTTATGCGAAGAAAATGGTATAATATATGCGGGCTCATCCCCCTCAACGATCTCTGCTTTTGATTTGACTATGAAAAGACGGATCAAATCAATTAATATAAGTATGGATATACGAAATGCCGTCCATGGGTTAGCTATTTGGCCATACTAATTATAAACTCAGTACACAAACGCTAGTATAGTATTTTCCCCTAAACAGAAACAAAACGGATATAGAATGGCCTTAGCCTTACCAAAAATAGATGATGATAAGTTTTTCATCCAAACGTCCCCAGGCTTTAGCCATTGGCTTAAAGGGATTGCTGGTTCAATTGCTTTTAGTACCTATCAAGTTGGGAAAGTATTACTATTGGGATTAAATGCACAAAACAAGCTATCCGTTTTTGAAAGAACATTTCCCAGAGCGATGGGCATCGGACTTTCTGAAGATCAAAAGTCATTATTACTCGCGTCAAAAACACATATATACGAATTTGATAATCTACTTTCTCCGGGACAGAAGTCAGATTTCTTCGATGCGCTTTATGCCCCTCATACATCATGGATTACGGGTGATGTGGATATACATGATATTGCGTTTGATGGTGCGGGGAAGCCAGTTTTCATCAGTACATTGTTCAATTGTATCGGGACTGTTGAAAGAGGTTATAGCTTTAAACCGCTTTGGCGACCTTCCTTTATTTCAAAATATACAGCGGAAGATCGTTGCCATTTAAATGGCATGGCGATGAAGGATGGCAAGCCAAAATATGTCACATGTGTCTCTGATACAAATAGTGCCGACGGCTGGCGTGCGGGGCGTGAAGACCGCGGCATGGTTATTGATGTCGAAACTGACGAAAAGATCGTCACCGGGCTTTCAATGCCGCATTCACCCCGGCTTCATAAAGGGCGATTATGGCTTCTCAATTCTGGTAAAGGTGAACTTGGCTGGGTCGATATCGATAAAGGGGAGTTCAACCCGGTTGGGTTTTGTCGCGGCTTTGCAAGAGGACTAACCCTTGTTGGCAAATACGCAGTCATTGGTCTCTCGGAACCACGCGAAGGGAAGACCTTCGATGGGCTACCTCTTCAGAATATTTTGGCTGATAAAAACATCTCCGCCCGATGTGGCTTGGAAGTGATTGATATAGAAACAGGGCGGTCAGTTGAATGGCTGATAATCGACGGCGTGATTAGAGAATTATACGACGTCGCTTTTTTGAAGAATATCATCACCCCATCCATGATCGGTCTGATCGGGCCTGAGGTTCAACACACGATTTCACTAGCGGATCACCCTTGAGGGACCACTATTTCTGTGGGCTCTTACGTATGATTTCTGAGAAAATGAGTGGCTCCCCGAACTGGACTCGAACCAGTGACAAGCTGATTAACAGTCAGCTGCTCTACCAACTGAGCTACCGGGGAATGCCTGTTGGAAAAATGGATATAGCAAAGCCTTTTGTGCGAATCCACCGCTTTTTGTGCTTTGGATGCACTTTTTCTTGGGTGGTTGATCTGGGGGGCAGCTGAATAATGGAAAGGGCCGTTCCATAGAAGCGAAACGGCTGCGCCTTGGGGAGACACAGCCGCTACTCACTTACGTGGGGTATGGTGGGGTATCTTCTTGGGAGAAGATATTAAGACAATGCAGCATAGGTCTTAACAAGCCCTTAACGGGGGACTGATTTGGAGATATTTTGGTCATAATTATTAAAAAAGCCCGCTTTTGTCGCGGGCTTTTTTGAGTTTTCAAGAATTTGTCTATTCTGCGGGCCTTGGCGGCGGGGCGTCTTGAGAAAACTCATCAGCCCATAAATCCTTTTCCGTGCTATCTTCCACAGTATCTGCCGCTTGATCTATCATCGCATCTAAATCTGGGGCTTCACTGTTGTTGGCAGACTGGCCATGCATAAACTTTGGCTGCGGGTTACCCGTCCATAAACCGACCATGAATCGCCGCAGGTCAACACCGACACCATAAAGGGCAGGGACGAAAAATAATGTGACGAAGAGCGCAAATAAGACACCAAAGGCGAGAGACACAACGGCGGGCCGCAGGAACTGCGCATCGAAGCTTTGCTCGAGCAGAATTGGGAAAAGGCCTACAAACGTCGTGACAGAGGTGAGGATGATTGGTCTAAACCGGGTCACACCCGCCTCAATCAGTGCAGTATAGGCGCCAACCCCTTCTCTTCGAAGCCGATTGACGTAATCGATCAGGACAAGGTTATCGTTGATCACAACTCCTGCTGCCGCACCGATCCCGAAGACGGAGAATAGGGCAAAGGGAACCCCGAATATAAAGTGGCCATACATTGCGCCCATAAAGGCGAAGGGAATAGCCATCATAATAAGGATAGGCTGTGCATAAGAGGAAAACCCAATCGCCAGCACTATATACATGGCGAACAATGCAATCAGATATAGCCCCCCCAATTCGCTATTGAATTCTTGTTCTTCCCGGTCGCCGCCGCGCTCGCGAGGGTTCACATTAGGATGGCGTAATTGCCATGCCGGGATGAACTCTTCATTAAACGCTTTCTTGATCGCGGTTGCATCTGCTGTTTCACGAATTTCAGCGCTCACCGTGGCAGATCTTTTGCGTGCATAGCGATTGATACGATCAATTGCAGGGCCAAAGGAAACTTCTGCCACAGCTAATAACGGTACTTCGCGACCGTCAGATGTGCGGATACGGAAGGCGTTGAGACTTTCCAGCGATTCTCGTGTTTCCTTAGGATAGCGCACCATAACGCGAACATCATCGCCATTGCGCGGGAGGCGTTGTACTTCTTGACCATAATAAGCTTGGCGCACTTGGCGGTTTACTTCAGCGAGGGTCAGGCCAAAACGTTCCGCCCCTGGTTTCAAGCTCAAACGAATTTCTTCTGTACCCGACGTTAAGCTGTCTGAAATATCATAAGTCCCATTGATGCTGCGCAAATAAGCTTTCATATCTTCCGAAGCAAGAAGTAGATCTTCAAGATTATCGGCTTCAATGCCATAGACAACGCCGTTCCAATTACTGTTGAAGGTAAAATTAAAATTCATATCTGCAGCATCTGGAATTTCACCGATCAGTTCTTCAAGCCGCTCAGACATTGTCTGTAGTTTCATCACCCGCTCATCAGCTGGTGCCACATCCATCCATGAGAAAACTTGGCTGTCATTGGCTTGGATGTAGATGCTTTTGATCACTTCCTTGCCGCCATTTTGTTCTTTCATCTCTTTTTTGAGCTGCGTGGTGGCGCGGTCCACAATGTCATAAATTTGTAAGTTCCGTTTATAAGGCGTGCCTTCAACAGGTTGGATCGACATGAAGAGGGATGTGCCTTCAATATTCGGCATGAACGAGGCTTTGATATATCCTTGTGTCAACAAAGTTGTGCCAAAAGCCAAGAAGCCAAAAAAGAATATGACCGTAAAATATCTAAACTTCACCGCAAGTTTTGCGAGCGGGCGATAGAACCAGTTCGCAAAAGACACCATGCCCTCTGAGAAACCACGCTGTAATTTATAAAAGCCGCTTTCTTTATTTTCGGGTTTCAAATGCGACAAATGCGCTGGCAAAATCAGGAAAGATTCAATCAATGAAAATGCGAGAGCAAAAATGATTGTGAAAGAGAGGTGTTTCAGAAATTGCGATGCTTCACTTGTGAGAAACACAAAAGGCAAAAATGCGATCATTGTCGTAATCACCGCAAAGAAAACGGGCTTGGCGACCAATTGCGTACCAGCGGTGGCGGCGGCCAATCCGGTTTTGCCGCGTTCAACTTGTCGGTGAATACTTTCGCCAACGACCAAGGCATCATCCACGATAATCCCCAGCACGAGCAATAGCCCGAAAAGAGAGAGGAAGTTCATGGTCACGCCAGCAACGGGCATGAAAATAAAAGCGCCAAGGAAAGAAATCCCAATGCCAGCGGCAACCCAAAACGCCACAACCGGACGCAGGAACAACGCTAAAACGGCTAAGACCAAAATCAATCCGAGCAAGGCATTGTTACTCACAAGCCGGATATTGCCTTCAAGGAAATCTTTGGTATCAACGATGATCTCCATCGTTGCGCCGTCTGGCAATTCTTCTTGCTTTTCTTCAACCCATTTCGTCACGACTTTTGAGACTTCAACAAGGTCATAATCAAAAGGCGCGAAAAGAACCATCAATAGGGATTCCTCGCCATTGCGACGAGCAAATCTATTCACATCCACAAAGCCGTCAACCACAGTCGCAACATCACGCACCCGTATAACGGAGCCATCGCGATTTTGACGGATAATGATATTTTCGAACTCGGTCTTTGTATCCGCAAGGTTGCGAATGGCAAGATTCACCGCGCCATCAGATGTCCGCACTGCGCCGGAGGACCCGTTTAAAGAATTTGCAGAAATTGCTCGAGAAACGTCGTCAAAGGTCAGACCAAAACGTCTTAAAGATTCTTCTGAGACTTCAATCGAAACTTCTTCGCCGCGCAATCCCCAGATTTCAATATTGGCTGTCGCGCCCGGAAGGGCTGCAATTTCGTCTCTATACTGTTTGGCCATGTCTGCCAAAGTTCGTTCATCTACGGGCCCCGCGAGAGAGATAAACATTAATTGTTCTTGGCTCGTGCCGCGACGCACGATTGGCGGGAAGGCATCTACCGTGAACGTGCTGATCCCATCGACACGGTTCTTAATCCGATTGACGAAATCTGTCATATCCGTATTGGCTTTAGCGCGAAGATTGACTTCGCCAAAACCTTCGACGGCGCGCGCCGAAATCTCGCTGATACCATCAAGGTCAGCAATGGCCTCTTCAATACGCAAAACAACTTGTTCTTCAACTTGTGTTGGGTCTGCACCAAGCCAGCTGACAGTAATAAAGACATTATAGCCAGCGACGCTGGGGAAGTTTTCGCGATTGATGGAGCGATAGGAAAAAATACCAATGATCACAATGGCGATCATCAAGAGATTGGCTGCAACTTTATTGCTGGCCCACCATTTGAGAAAGCCGTTCATTACTGGCCTCCTTTGGTCGCCGCTGCTTGTTTGCCACTTTGATCATCTTCATCTTCTGGCTTGTCCGTCTTCGGCTTTTTCAAGTCTTCAAAAAGCTTTTCGCCTTTTTGGTCCAGCGGCGTCACCTCCATGCCGGGCACAATGCCGCCAATGCGAGAGGTAATAATTAAATCATCTTGCAAAACACCATTTGAGATGATGACGCCGCGCTCGGTTACTGCGGCTACAGAGACAGGTTTCTCCAAAACAAGACGATCTTCAGGGTTCACCACAAAGACACTATTCCCCTCTGTCAAAGCCAATCGGGGCACGACGACAGCGTTCACCACTTCTTGGCCTTCAATTTCAGCAGAAACAAACAAGCCAACAGCAAGGGGGAAACCATTATCCGCGCCTGCCCCATAGGGATCTTTCACCGCTGCAATAGCCGCGATCTGTCTAGTGCTTGGATCATAAGCCGCATCGGTACGTACAATTGAGCCTGTCCAATTATGCGTTCGCCCGGCAACGGTTGAAGACAGATTCACTTTTGCCCCCGGATTTTCTGAGGTGCTGACAAAGGCAATAGGCAAGCCGAGCTTGAGAAGATCATTGTCAGATAAAGGCAATCTGATTTCTGCGACATCAGTTGAGAAAATTTGACCAAGAGGCGCGCCCGGTGAAATGAACTGACCAAGATCAGCGGACCTGCTGCGAACGCGGCCTGTGAAGGGGGCTTTCACAACTGTTCTAGAAAGGTTGAGCTGTGCATTGGCGAGGTCGGCTTTTGCCGCATCAAAATTGGCCTTCGCTTGGGCTAGTTGTGGTTTGCGCAAGGTTAGGTCTGAGGGGGATTCGCCGCTTTCAAGCCCGCCAAGTTCTTCCCAGTCCTGTCTGGCTAATTGGCCTTCTGCTTCTTCTAAGCGCAGGCCTTGTTCTGCTTGAGCTAATTGCGCCCGTGCGCGGGCGACGGCCACTTTGTAGTCAGCGTCCTCAAGCTTTAAGAGAATATCTCCCTCATTGATGATCCCGCCATCAATAAAATTATCAGCAACCTGAACAATTTTACCACCAATCTGGCTGCTCAAATTAATCTCAGTCCGTGGACGGACTTCTCCTTGTGCCATGACGGATAAGCGCACATCTTCATAATTCGCAGATTGGACGAAAACGGCCGGTGCGGGGGTAAAGGCTTCTTGTTGTTCAGGCTTTGGCTTGAGCTCCCCAAGGAGCCAAATGGCAAAAGCGAAGGCTACAATAATGCCTATGCAGCCAAGAATTACGAACAATTTACGGATCATTTCTCTTCTCCTGAGGCCTCGTTTTGTGCCTCTTTTTGCCACCACCAGCGTTTGAACAGGGGTGTTTTTCCATCACCTTCCTGCTTATTACTGGAAAACAGCGATGGCTTGCCTCCAGTTTGACCAGCTGCAATTGCAGCCATTTGTTCCGAGCCAACGTCGAATGTTCCGCCGAGGGCCATGAATAAGTCCACGCGGTTGATCAGTTGATCGCGCTGCGCCGAGATGTATGAACTTTCTGAGCGTATGCGTCTTTGTTGCGCGTCAATCAGATTGAAGATTGTGCGGGTGCCCGCGAGATATTGTTGTTCAGTCAGATCTTCGGCTGCCACGGCTTCTTCAAACGCAAGTTTTTGCGCTTGAACACGAGCGTCGATCAGCTCTTCTGCTGAAATCGTGTTTTCAACTTCTCGATAAGCGTTCAACACGGTCCCAACATAAGTATAAACAGCCCCATCCGCCGCGGCTTGTTGCGCTTTGGCATTGGCGCGCAGGCGACCTCCCTGGAAGATCGGTTGGGCTAAGCCGGCGAAAAGGGTTTCTACTGCTTCATCAAGATCAAAAATATCGTTGAAGTCCAGGGCGTTTGTCGACAACGATCCCCCAATATTGAGGCGGGGCAAGAGAGCCTTTTTTGCGACTCGCGCATCCAAGCCTGCCGCTGTCAGGCGATTTGATGCGGCAACCAAGTCTGGTCTGCGATCTAGCAAATTCGCTGGCGTGCCAAGACCGATGACGCTGCCATCACCGGCTGTGAGTGGTTTAATCAGGGGCAAACTCTCTGAGGTTTTGACTTCATTGGCTGGAAAGCGCCCGAGCAGCACTTCAAGCCCGCGCGTTGTTTCCTGCTCAGCTTGTCGGCGCGCAATTAGAGCGGCTTTCGAGGAGGCAAGGGAAGACCGTGCCAAGCGGACATCCAGACTTGAAGAGACACCGCGTTGATATCGACGTTCTGTGATGTTTAAATTTGCCGTGCCGCTTTCAACATCCCGTTCTGAAAGCTCGCGTTGTAAGCGCGCTTCCATCAATAAATACCAACTTCTTGCAACAGCGCCTGCAATGGAAAGCCGCGCGGCACTAAAATCAGCTTCAACAGCCTTGGTGAGTTTATAGCTCGAACGGGTGTTATCTGTCAGGCGGCCCCAAATATCGGGTTCCCACCCTGCGTTAATGCCAAGGCCATACCCTTCTATAACGCCGCCTGGGATGGGGACGCCATTTGTATCAAAACCTGCTGTCGAATTACTGCTATCGCGTTTGCTATAATCAATGCTTGTGGAAAGCGTAGGCAGGAGGCCCGCTCTGCTGGCAACGGCGCTTTGCCGGGCAATTTCGACGCGCGTGGCTGCAGCGCCCAAATCATTATTCTTATTCATCGCTTCCGCGATCAAGCCAGTAAGCGCCGGGTCGTTAAAAGTTTCGACCCAGTTGAGGGGAAGGCCCGCCTCGGCATTAGAAGCAGATGTCAGGTTTTGGCTTGCCCAGCCTCCCGGAGGCACCAACCCTGACAGGGCTTCCTCTTTGGAAACTGTTGCGCAACCCGCGCTGAGCGCGAGGGCACTTGCACTCAAACTAGCCAATATAATTTTACGAGACGCAGATATGCGCCAGTGACTTAGGTTTTTCATTCCCCAAACCCTTATTAGGGCAATCAATTTTTCGTTGAAAACTGATTACTTTCTCTTCTCTATTTATAAGCACGACATCTGGCGCTTAGGGTCAACTAAAATGCATTTAATGATATTACGGTTAAGATACGGCATGAGACCAGTCCACTGAGGCTTTATATATAAAGAATGGTTTTTAGAGCCCGCTTGGCCCACTCACGCAGTTGTGAATAATGTTAATGTTATCAGCGCACTAGGCGGCTGGCGGTCGTGATTGTGACTAGCATGGCCAAAACATTAAATTTTTAAGAGTCGCGACTAATCTTCGTTTAGCCTGAAACAAAAAGGATAGAAGATTTTTGAGGGCGTGACCCAAACGACACATTTATCGTTATTCGATTAAAAAAGGGGAAGGTGTTTTGGAGGCGCCACCCGGAATCGAACCGGGGTACACGGATTTGCAATCCGCTGCGTCACCACTCCGCCATGGCGCCTCTCGTGGTGGATTTTGCTCTTAGCGCGGGGGGCTTGGCGAAGTCAAAGCAAAAGATGATGTTTTGGCGCGAAAGCATCAAGGTTCCCCGATTCAGCGCATTGAACTTTAAGACGGAGAGAGCTAAGAGCACCCAAAAGCAGTCTTTGAAACCGGATATAACACGATGAATTTTGCTGATGCCCGTAAACATATGGTGGATAGTCAGGTCCGGCCGCATGATGTGACCAATAATGCTTTGCAATTAGCGATGGAAAATATCCCCCGCGAAAAATTCGTCCCTGAGAATAGACAGTCAATCGCTTATGCTGAACGGGAAGTCCCTCTTTTTGAAGGGCGGTCCTTATTGCAAGCAAGAGATTTCGCCAAGCTTGTTCATGCAGCGAATATTGGGCCTGAAGATGTCGTCCTCGACCTTGGTTGTGGCTATGGCTATTCAACAGCCATTTTGGCGCATATGGCACAAATGGTTGTTGGCGTTGAAGAGACGGCAGATATTGTTGCGCGGGCTGAGCGTGTTTTGGCCGAGCAAGCGATTGATAATGCTGTCGTTGTTGAGGCATTGCTGCATGAAGGAGTGCCAACCCAAGGGCCATTTGATGTGATCGTGGTGGCGCATGCTGTGGAAGAAATTCCTCAAGCCATTTTTGATCAAGTCAAAGAAGGCGGGCGACTTGTCTGTTTTAAGGTTGAAAAAGGCTTCGGCCATGCGGTGGTTTATACCAAAACAAATACCACTATCGGCAGTCGAATCGCATTTGAGGGGACACCGTCCATGATTCTGCCGGGCTTTAAGATTATTGAAGGATTCACCTTCTAAGCTCCTCTTTATGAGCGCGTTGCGTTAAATTACCCCTACAAATTGTAGGTATGAAGGCACCCATTACTAAATGTGGGTAACTTTAGGGTTGATTGATCCAGCGAAGCATCTGAAAAGTTGAGTCAAATTAGAAGTGGGATAATATCATGGCACAACCGCAGGCCGAGCCAAGCATGGACGAGATCCTTGCCTCCATCCGTCGAATCATCTCGGAGGATGACGCACCTGAAGCAACACAGCAGGCCGATGAACCGGCAGAGCGCTTAGATACTTTAGATCTTCGTCATGCTGTTGATGCAGAGGAAGACGCAACTTCCCCAGAAGTTGAGGCTTCTGAAGCCGTAGCTGAGCCTCTAGAAGAACCTGCTGAAGACAGTGTTGAGGCCTTCTTTGAAGAAGCTTCCACGTTTGATGCGCCAGCTGAAAACGAAGTTGAAGCTGAACTGGAAGCTGCGGCTGAACCAGAAGTGGTTGAAGTTGAGCCAGAACTAGAAGCTGTAGCGGCATCTGAGCCTGAAGCTGCTGTTGAGGAAGTTGTTACAGAAGAGGTCGTTGCAGAAGCACCAGAAGTTGAAGCTTCTGAAGCTGAAGCTGTTGAAACACCCGAAATTTTTGAAGAACCTACTGCCGAGGCGCCAATATTAGAGCGCGTTACGATTAATCATGCGGCGTCCATTGCGGCTGCTGCGCCTGTTGCCTCTGCTTTTGCAGAGACAAACCCTGTTGAAGAGGATTCCATGTTAACAAAAGTGACTGCGGAAGCATCCGCCAGTGCGTTTGATGCTCTTGCCGAAAATATCCGAATTGCGGATGGCGAAGGTCAAACTCTTGAAGCCGTTGTTGAGCGTATGATTGAGCCAATGTTGAAAGACTGGCTGGATGCGAATTTATCTCGGATCGTTGAAGAAAAAGTCGAAGACGAAGTCCGCCGGATCGCCCGCAGACGCTAATCTTCTTGCGAAAGTAAGACTAGAATTCAAATTTTTAGCCGGTCCCGCTTCGGGGCCGGTTTTCTTTTGTCTGAGCTTGGGTTACGCAAGCAAAGTCTTTTGCCGTTGTGGCGCGAGACAAAGAGTGCCGCAATAATTTGGACCCCATCATGCCTGATATGATTGAAAAAAACTTTGATTTTGCTGAAGCCGAGCAGCGCATTTATGCCCAGTGGGAAGAAAAGGGGTGTTTTAAAGCGGGCACAAAAAAGGATACGGAAAATTATGCCATTATGATCCCGCCGCCCAATGTCACGGGGTCACTGCATATGGGGCATGCGTTGAATAATACCTTGCAAGACGTGTTGTGTCGGTATCATCGCCTGACAGGCAAAAATGTTCTCTGGCAAGTGGGCACCGACCATGCGGGCATCGCCACACAAATGGTGGTTGAGCGACAGATGGCCGAACGCCAAGAGCCGGGTCGTCGGGAAATTGGCCGGGAAGAATTCTTGAAAAAAGTTTGGGCCTGGAAAGAGCAATCAAGTGGCACCATCCAAAGCCAGTTGAAGCGCCTCGGCGCGTCGGTGGATTGGTCTCGCGAACGTTTCACCATGGACGAGGACATGTCCGCCGCCGTGCGCAAAATGTTTGTTCAGCTTCATAAAGACGGACTGATCTACCGCGACAAACGCCTCGTTAATTGGGACCCGAAATTCCTCACCGCCATTTCTGACCTCGAAGTGGAACAGGTCGAGATTGATGGCCATATGTGGTATTTCAACTATCCGTTAGAAGAAGGCGTCACCTTCACCTATGTCGAAAAAGATGAAGATGGCAATGTCACTTTGGAAGAGGTGCGGAACTATATTACTGTTGGCACAACGCGGCCTGAGACCATGCTCGGGGATATGTGTATCGCGGTTCACCCCGAAGATGATCGGTATAAGGATGTTGTTGGCAAG